>JAPPGI010000183.1 GCA_028874985.1 Gemmatimonadota bacterium
AGGACAAATGAAGCACCGGACCCTACCCGGCACCGCGCCACCCCCCGACTCTACTAACATAATGTAATGCTGTCTTTACATCGTGAACGGAGGACGCGAAGCGACCCAGCGCGGATGCATCGCCACTCGAATGCCGGGGGGATTTTGTCCACGGGCTGCTCGCTCTCTCATCGGGGATGTCTCACGGACGCGCCCTTCTGCGGGAATCGATCGTGCGCAGCAGTCCCTCCTGCGCGGCGGAGGCGACCAGGGTCCCGTCCCGGGTGAAGAACCTGCCGTGCGCGAATCCCCTGGCGCCGTGTGCGACGGGACTCTCGACGACGTAGAGCAGCCACTCGTCCGCCCGGAAGGGCCGGTGGAACCACATGGAGTGGTCCAGCGAGGCGGCCATGAGATCGGTGTCGCGAACGGTGCGGCCGTGGGGCTGCAGCGCGGTCGACAGGATGCCGTAGTCGGAGGCGTAGGCCAGCGCGGCCTGGTGGTGCACCGGGTCGTCGCCGAGCGACCCGAGCGCCTTCACCCAGGTGCGGCGGACGGGCGCGCGAGCCTCGCGGTCGAAGGGATGGTGCTTGTCCACCGGCCGGAAGTCGAGCGGCCGGTCCTGGGTCAGGATCGCCCGGAGGTGGGAGGGGATCCTCTCCGGTGCCTCGCGCACGATCTCCAGTTCGGAACGCAGCTCCTCCGGGGGCGGCACATCGGGCATGGGCGCCTGGTGGGACAGGCTCTCCTCGGTGCGGTGGAAGGAGGCCGAGAGCGCGAAGATGGCCCGGCCGTGCTGGATCGCGTTGACGTTGCGGGTGGTGAAGCTCCGGCCGTCGCGCAGACAGTCCACGAAGTAGACCACCGGGATCTCCAGGTCGCCCTCGAGGATGAAGTAGCCGTGCAGGGAATGGGCGGCACGGTCCTCCTGCTCGATGGTGCGGCGGGCCGCGACCAGCGCCTGGGCCAGCACCTGTCCGCCGAAGATCCGTCCCGAGCCGATGTCGCGGTTCCGGCCCCGGTAGATGTTCCGCTCGATCGGTTCGAGGTCGAGCAGGGCGATGAGGGTGTCGGTGGAGCGGGGCACGGTGGGGGATCGGCGCCGGGTTACGCCGGGTCGATATCGGTTTGGGTGAAGTCGCCGCCCTTGAACAGCAGCGGCTCCCCGGTCGTCCTGGCGAGGGCGTAGGCGAAGCAATCGCCGAAGTTCAGCGCAGCCGGGTGGTTGCCCTTCCCGTAGCGGCGCCAGGCATGTCGCGCTGCCTCCAGGTGTTCCACCGTGACCGGCACGAGCTCGATCTCCGCGCGCTCCAGAAGGGCGTCGAGTTCATGGGCCGCCGTCGCGCCGCCCCGACGCTCCACGGCGATGGACGCCTCCAGTACGTTCGCGACCGACATGCGACACGGGTGGGTGGCCGTGATCGCGGCGGCGTGACGCCTCGCATCGGGCTCGCCGAAGAGGATCGCGAGTACCGCCGAGCTGTCGACGATCACCGGGGCAGGCCGCGAGCGTCATAGAGCAGTTCGCCGTGGTCGACGGCGGATGGCCCGGGCTCCAGCGACTCGGCACAGCGTCGGCCGATGGCAAGCAGTTCCTCGATGCGCGTATCCACGTTGCGCCGGCGCCTCTCGCGCGCAAGGCGTTCGCGCAGCGCGACGGTGATGGCCCCGGTCATGGTCTCGCCGGTCAGGCGGGCCAAGTCGCGCGCGAGCACGCAGGTCTCGTCATTCTTGATGTTGAGGCTCACGGTCGTCTCCAAAGGGTAGAAATGTGAACGCGGTATCTACCCTACATTGAAACGCCGGCGCGCGCAACGCGCCGGTGGCTTGGTTACCTTGGTTCGCATGCACACCAGCGGGCGCGACGAAAAACGCAGAGCGAAGCCATGACGCGAGGATGTATGCTTCCCGAGCCGCGGCCGGCCGGCCGTACCTGGCCCGTCGTGTTCGCCGCGGCGCTGGTGTCGGCTCCCGTTGCAGCGCCGGCATCGCCCCCCGCCGCCGTCGCGGCGCCCGCGGCGACCGTGCGGAATCCTCCCCCGCCCGATCCGCCGCCGCCCCCCATCGACGTCGTCGAGCTCACCGCCACGCGGGTACGGGAGGATCTCCTCGCCGGACGCTACTCGGTCGTGCGGCTCACCCGTGCCTTCCTGGACCGTATCGCACGGTACGAGGACCGCTACAACGCCTTCATCTCGATGAACCCGGAGGCGCTGGCCGTGGCCGCCGCCCTCGACGAGGAACTGCGCGCGTCGGGGCCCCGCGGCCCGCTGCACGGTGTCCCCGTCGTCATCAAGGACAACATGGACCACGCGGGCCTGGTGACCACCGCCGGTTTCGAGGGCTTCAGCGCGGCGGCCGGCGGTGTCGACATGATCCCCGGGGACGACGCCGCGGCGGTGGAGCGGCTGAAACGGGCCGGCGCGGTCATCCTCGGCAAGACCAACCTGCCGGACTTCGCCACCCACGGAACCCGCACCCGCAGTTCGGTGGCGGGGGAGACCCTCAATCCGTACGCGGTCGACCGGGTGCCGGGCGGTTCGAGCGGCGGGACGGCGACGGCCGTGAACGCCAGCTTCGCGGTCCTGGGGCTCGGCACCGAGACGGGCGGGTCGATCCAGAATCCCGCCGCCGCCCAGGCGCTCGTCGGGGTCAAGCCGACCTTCGGCCTCGTCCCCCTGGAGGGGGTGGTTCCCATCGACGCGACGTACCGGGACGTGGTGGGCCCGCTGGCCCGAACGGTCCGCGACGCGGCGCTGACGCTCGACGTCATCGCGGGACCCACACCCGAAGACCTGGCCACCTTCGCGGCCGCCGAGCACATCCCCGATCGGGGATACGCGGCGGGGTTGGCCACGAGTGCGCTCCGGGGAAGACGTTTCGGGCTCGTGGGCCCGGGGTGGCGGGACACCTTCCTGCCCCTCGCGCCCGAAACGGGGGCGCTCTACGCCGATGCCATCCTGGCTCTCGAGGCCGAGGGGGCCGAGGTCGTCGAGGATCCGTTCGCCGGACGAGGGTGGGTCGAACTATACGGGGAGCGTCCCTCGGTGCCGTCGGTGGGCCGGCACGGCCTGACGGGCTACCTGCGGGGACTCGGGCCGGGGGCGGCCTTTCACAGCATCGAGGAGTGGGAGGCGCTGTCGGGGCGGGAGTTCCGCGGCGGGTGGGGGGACCGGGCCCCGGCGGCACCCACCGCCACCGAGGAGGGGGACGCGTTTCAGGCCTGGCGCCTCAAGATGCGCGCTCTCTTTCGCGCCGTGCTCGCGGACAACGGGCTGGACGGGCTCTTCCTTCCCCAGGCCGGCGAACCCATCCGACCGCTGGTGGAGGACCCCGAGCGGCCCGACTACCGTCCCAACAATCACGCCGAGTTGCCGAGCAACGTCATCAACGACATCGGCCTGCCGACCGTCACCGTGCCCTTCGCCTACTATGACGACGGCACGCCCTTCGTCCTGGCCTTCGTGGGCGATCTCTGGACCGACGCGCAGTTGCTCGCCTACGCGTACGACCTGGAGCAGGCCACCCTCGCTCGCGTTCCCCCGCAGCTGACCGATGTAAAGTACGATTGACTTTATGTAACCTACAGTTGTCATGCCGTTCTCGATGACGGCCTCCTCCACGACCCGTACGCCGGCAGAGTCCGGGTAAGGCAGCATGATGTTCGCTTCACGCACCCCGTCAATCCTCTCATTGGCGTTGCTGGGAGCCCTCGGCCCTCAGGGCGTTCCTCCCGCCGCCGCCCAGGAGTCCCTCCCCTCCATCGGCGAGAAGACCCGGGGGACCACCGCCATGGAGGGCTTCTTCAACCTCCACTGGGATGAGGGCGAAGGCATCCTCTACTGGGAACTGGACCTCGAGGCGGGTGAGTTCCTGTACCAGATTTCGATGGGTTCCGGGCTGGGGTCCAATCCGGTCGGGATCGACCGCGGACAGCTGCGCGGCACCCATGTGCTCGAAGCGAAGAGGATCGGGCCGCGGGTCCTCCTGATGGAGCCCAACTACCGGTTCCAGGCCCGCAGCGACAATCCGACGGAGGTCCAGGCGGTGCGGGACGCCTTCGCCCCGTCGGTGTACTGGGGCTTCGACATCATCGCCCGGACGGGGGACAGGGTGCTTGTCGACGCCACCCCCTTCTTTCTCCGCGATGCGCGCCACGTCTCCGGGCAGATCGCGCAGCGGGGCCAGGGCACCTTCACCCTGGACAACTCCCGTTCCGCCCTTCACCTGCCCGCCACGCGGTCGTTCCCCGAGAACACCGAGGTGGAGGCGCTGCTCACCTTCACCAGCGACGACCCGGGCGGTCTGGTGCGGGGCGTGGCCGCGAATCCCCGCGCGGTGACCCTACGGCAGCACCACTCCTTCATCCGCCTCCCCGACGACGGCTACAGGACCCGGCTCGCCGATCCGCGCATCGGCGTGAACGGCCCCACGATCTTCGACTACGCCACGCCGATCGACCGGGACCTGCGAATCCGTCTGGCCGCACGGCACCGGCTCCGGAAGCGGAACCCGGGTCCCGAACCGTCGGAGCCCGTGGAACCGATCGTGTACTACGTGGATCCCGGTACGCCGGAACCTATCCGCAGCGCCCTCATCGAAGGGGCCGAGTGGTGGGCCGAGGCCTTCGAAGCCGCGGGGTTCATCGACGCGTACCGGGTGGAGGTGCTGCCGGACGGGGTCGATCCGCAGGACATCCGCTACAACATGATCCACTGGACGCACCGGCGGACGCGGGGGTACTCCTACGGCGGCACGGTCACCGATCCCCGCACGGGCGAGATCATCCGCGGGGTGGTGAACCTCGGGAGCCTGCGGCTGAGGCAGGACTACCTTCTCGGGCAGGGGATGGTTCCGCTCTTCGGCGAAACCGGCGGAGCGGGCGATGACGGACGGCGGGGTCCGCTGTCCTGCGATCTGGCCCACGCCCCCGGCTTCGAGTACCTGGCGCGGGTGTCGGAGGGTTCCGACCCGGTCGAGATGGCGCTGGCCCGCGTGCGCCAGCTCTCGGCCCACGAGGTCGGCCACACCATCGGGCTTCCCCACAACTACCTGGCCAGCACCTACGGGCGCGAAAGCGTGATGGACTATCCCGCGCCCCTGGTCGAGATCGACGGGGAGGGCAACCTGGACCTCTCCGACGCCTACGTGCAGCGGATCGGAGCGTACGACAAGCTGTCGGTGAACTGGCTCTACCGGGAGTTCCCCGAGGGGACGGACGAGACCGCCGCGCTCGAGGACATCGCCGCCCAAGGGATCGATGCCGGCCTGATCTTCATGTCGCACACCGACAACAACTTCATCGGCGCGGGGCACCCATACGCCAGCGTGTGGGACAACGGCGCGAACCTCGTGGACCACCTGAAGCACGAGATCCGGGTGCGCAACGTCGGCATGCGGAGCTTCGGCGAGCGGATGATACGCACCGGGCGGCCGCTCTCCGACCTCGAGTTCGTGCTGCTGCCGCTCTACATGCACCACCGGTTCCAGCTGCGCTCCGCGGCGCAGAGCCTGGGGGGGGCCGACTACTACAACGCGGTGAGGGGGGACGGCCAGACGCCGGTGGCGATCGTGCCCGGAGAGGAACAGCGCGACGCGCTCGAGACGATCCTGTCGACGCTGACGGTGGACTTCCTCGCGCTCCCCGAGGAGGTCATCGCGCTGATTCCGCCGGCCGCCTTCCGGCACCAGGAGGGCGAGGTCTTCGCGGGGCGCACCGGCCGCCTCTTCGACCCCATCGGTGCCGCCGAAGCCGCGGCCGATTTCACGGTCGGCGAGATTCTGCATCCGGCCCGCATGGCCCGCCTGGTCGTCTACGGCAGCCTGGACGACAACCCCGACCTGGAAGAGGTTGTGGACCGGCTCATCGATGGGACCTGGGGAGTGCCCGGTGGGGCGGACGAATACCGGATGCGTGTCCTGCACGTCATCCAGCGCGCGGTGGTGGACCGGATGATGCGCTACGCGGGCAGCGCGGGCACGATGACCGAGGCGCGGGCGGTGCTGTCCGACCGGCTGGACAGGCTGGCGGGGCAGCTGGAGGGACTCATGCCGTCGTCACCGCACCAGCGCCTGGCGGCCGCCGACATTCGCCGCTGGCAGGACAGGATCGAGAACACGACACCGGAGCCGTCGCTGCGGCTGCCCTCCGGAGACCCGATCGGCGGGGGCGCGGGCCGGCACGGCGGCACGAGCGCGGGAAGGAGGAGTCCGATTGATTCGCGATGACGGACGGTCCGGAAGCGCCGAGTTCCGGGCGGCCGTCCGGAGCACCGAGGGCCTGCAGCCGTGGCGGCGACTGTTTCACATGGGGGCCGGGGTGGGGATTGCCGCCTTCGCAGTGGTCGTCGGGCCGGACTCCCCCGTACCGGCGGCGACGCTGGGGGGCGCGCTGGCCGCGGCGCTCGCGCTGGACTGGATCCGATTGCGGTCCCGGGTCGCCAATACCGTCTTCTTCCGCTGGTTTTCCGCCCTGGCCTCGCCGCGCGAGGCCGGCAAGGTCGCATCTTCGACCTGGTATCTGCTCGGAGTGCTGGCCGTTCTCGTGATCGCGCCGGCCGGGTGGTTCGCGTCGGCGGTTCTGGTGCTCGCACTGGCCGACCCGGCTGCCAGCGTGGTCGGACGGCTGTGGGGAAGACACGGGTTGGGCAAGGGGAGCTGGGAGGGGACGGCGGCCTTCTTCCTGGTTGCGGCGGCCGTGCTGGCTCCTCTCGCCGGTCTCCAGGCTGCATTGATCGCCGCCGCACTCGTCGCGGCTCTGGAGGTCCTGCCCACCGGAATCGACGACAACCTGACCGTCCCGTTGGCTACCGTTGTCGCCCTTTGGCTGGTGGGAGCCCCGTCGTAGCACGTCGCCGCCGCCGCCGATGACGGGAAACCCCGCGGGGAGCCGGCCCGGCTCCGGATGCCTCACCTCGCACTCCCACGAGCGTCGGCGCCGCGGGCCCCTACCCGGCGCCGTCACCCAGGCGGCCTCGTCCTCCGGTGGCTTTCGCGATGGCGGAGTAGAGATCAGCCTTGCGGTTGACCGGGACGAGGATGCCGTAGCGCACATCCGCGCCGAAGTTCCTGTCGGCGACGATGGCGCCCAACGCATCCAGGGCTCGGTCGACGCGGCCGGAGTCTTCGTAGTCCATGGTGACGACCATCCGGATCCGTTCGATCCTCTCCGTGGTGGGGCACGCCCGCAGGACGTTGTTCGCGCCACCCGCGTAGGCCCGCGCGAGACCTCCCGTGCCGAGCTTCACGCCCCCGAAGTAGCGGGCACACACGACCACTACCTCGCCCACCCCCGAATGGAGCAGCGTGGTGAGCATGGGCATGCCCGCCGTGCCGCGGGGCTCCCCCGCGTCGCTCATGCCGACGTGTGCCGTGGACCCGGGCGGACCTGCGTTGTACGCCCAGCAGTAGTGGGTTGCGCCGGGGAGGAGATCCCGCGTCTCCCCGACGAACCGGAGAGCTTCCTCGCGGCAGGTGGCCCGCCCCGCGCGGGTGATGAATCTGCTCCGCCGGACCACATCCTCCACTTCGGCGGTGGCGGCGGGTACGAGGTAGCCTTGTGGCATGCGCGAAATTCCTCCGAAGGCGTCGGGGCTTTCCTTTTCGGCGGGACCCCCTTACTCTACTACCGCGCGGCGCCAAATGAGAATCGGTCTCAATCTCAGCCATGGCCACGCAGGTCATCGAACCCCTTTCTGCCAGGCGCGCTTCCCGGGGAGACGGCGTGAACAGGAAACAGGACTCGGCCACGAAGAACACCGACCGCGGAGGTGCGGCTCCGCCCCTGCGACTGCTGGCCGACGTTCCCCTGGAAGAGGAAGTCGTTCTGGTGAGAATCGACGTGGCCGGCGAGGATGTCGAGCCGCTGCTGGAACGGGGGATCGTGCCCGGGTGCACCCTCTGTCCGGTGCGGCACGCCCCCGCGGGAGGTCCGACGGTCTACAGGGTGGACGGCTCCCTTGTGGCCCTCCGCAGGGAGACCGCGTCGTGCCTCTGCGTGCGCAGCGCGCTTGAAGCCGCGGGCGTCCTCGACTCGAATTGAGCGCGGCGACGCCGTCCCCCGCCCTGGCGGCGGGGCCGGTCGGGAAGGGCGCGGCGAGCGACCGCCCGCTGGTTGCTCTGGTGGGTCCCCCGAATTCGGGTAAGTCCACCCTCTTCAACAACCTCACCGGGCTCCGCCAGCGCGTGGCGAACTACCCGGGGGTCACCGTCGAGCGGAGGGCCGGCGTCGTCCAGTCGTCCGCGGGACCGGTGGATGTCGTGGACCTGCCGGGAGTCCACGGGCTGTCTCCGCGCAGCCTGGATCAGATCGTCACGCGAAACGCCCTCCTGGGTGAGTTGGAGGGTGACCGGCGGCCGGACGCGGTGGTGGTGGTTCTCGACGTCACGCGCCTTGACTCCCACCTGATGGTCGCCGAGCCGGTGCTGGGCCTGGGGCTCCCCACGCTGGTCGTGCTCACAATGGCGGATGAACTGGACCGGCGCGACGGTGCGCTCCGGAGCAGGGGTCTGGCCCGTGAGCTGGGTGTGGAGGTGGCGCTGGTCAATGCGCGCGACGGGGCGGCGCTGGAGCCGGTACGACGCTTCCTCGCCGCGCTTCACACCGGGGGCGACGAGGTGCGTGCCTGTCCGATCGTGGTGGCCGCCGACCACCACGATGACCACCCCTCCGGCCGCTCACTTCCGGTCGTCGATATCTTCGCGGCCCGGCGGAAGCGTGCCAGGGCGCTGGGCCGCGCGGCCGGATTCCGTGCCCCCCGTCCGTCGCGGTCGACGAACCGGCTCGACGCCCTGGTGCTGCACCGCTTCTGGGGTCCGCTCGTCTTCGCGGCGGTGGTGGCGCTGGTTTTCCAGGCCATCTTCGCCTGGGCGGAACCGCTGATGGACGGCGCCGAGGCCGCGATCGCCACCTCCGGCGAGTACCTCGCGGGGGTCATGGCCGAAGGGTGGTTCCGTTCGCTGCTGATCGACGGGGTGTGGGCCGGCGTGGGATCGGTGCTGGTCTTCCTTCCCCAGATCCTCATCCTCTTCTTCTTCATCGCCGTTCTGGAGGACTCGGGGTACATGGCCCGCGCGGCCGTGATCGCCGACCGGCTCATGCACCGGGTGGGGCTGCAGGGCAAGTCGTTCCTTCCGCTCCTCTCCGCCTACGCATGCGCGGTGCCCGCGATCATGTCCGCGCGCACCGTGGAGGACGAGCGCGACCGGATCGCCACCATATTCATTGCGCCGTTCATGACCTGCTCGGCGCGGCTTCCCGTGTATGCGCTGCTGATCGCGGCGTTCGTGCCCGCCGGGCCGCTGCTCGGGCCGTTCCTTGGGCGGCAGGCGGCAGTGCTCATCGCCCTGTACGCGCTCGGACTGACGGCGGCGATCGTCACGGCGGCCGTCCTGAAGCGCACGCTGCTCCGCGGCCGCCCGCTTCCGTTCGTGATGGAGCTGCCCCCCTACCGGTGGCCGAGCGCGCGCTCGATCGCGGCACGGCTGCTGGACAGAACGAAGATCTTCCTGCGGCGGGCCGGGAAGATCATCCTGATTGTGACCGTGGTGCTCTGGGTGCTCACCCAGTTCCCCAAGACGCCCGGCGGCGAGGCCCCGGCGATAGCGGACAGCGCGCTGGGGCGTGCCGGGCAGGTCATCGAGCCGGTGATCGAGCCGCTCGGCTTCGACTGGCGCATCGGGATCGGGCTCGTCACCTCGCTGGCCGCGAGGGAGGTCATCGTGGGGACCCTCGGAACCATATACGGCGTGGAGACCCGCGACGACCCGGATTTCGAATTGCGGGCCGCACTGCAACAGGACCTCGACTTCGGGGCTGCGGTGGCGCTGCTCATCTTCTTCGTGTTCGCCCTCCAGTGCATGTCCACGGTGGCGGTGATGCGGCGCGAGACGGGAGGTTGGCGGTGGCCGATCATGCAGTTCGGCTACATGCTGGCCCTGGCGTACGCGGGGGCGTGGGCCGCGAACGCGCTGCTGTGACATTTGACGACGAGTTCGACCCAGTCGTATACGGCCGTGAGGCCTTGCCTGTCGTCGTCGAACATCCCGAGTTCGAGCCGACCATGGAGCTTCGTTGAGACGCCGTCGCTCGGGCTTCCCGGCCTCACGCCGTTCATCAGCCACGGGCCGTCCTCGCCGATGCGGACATACGTGCGGTCCTCCTCCATCCAGATGTGGAACTCCTGCAGCATGCCCACCTCGATCTCGTAGCTCCACCCATATTGGTTCTCCCAACCCGGGTTTTGGCAGGGACCACCTTGTGGGAAGCAGACGCCGAACTCCCAATTGGCACTGTCGTCAACGGCCGTGCGGCCTACGCTTAGGTAGTAGCCGATGTATTCGCTGCCCGCAGCCTGCCATTTGACCGTGGCCACACCGAGGCTGTCCGCAGTCGCCATCGACGCCATGATCCTCCAGTCGGTGGCTTCGGGGGCATCCCCGGTCGGGCCAGGCGTGCGGCCGGAGAGCCAAAGACGCAGGCCCCTCATCGCGGCCGTCACCGCGGCCAAGGTGAGCCGGTCGCCGTCCGGATCGGCGAAGCAGGGGGTCAAACGCTCGAGCTGGCGCACGTGCAGCGTCTGGTCCGGGATGGTGTCGCACGATTCGGGGGGCTGTGGCTCGCATCCTAAGGCGGTGGCAAGTAAGAGTGCGTTCAGGGCAATCCGGATCTTCCTCATGGGTTGGCACTCCCTCGTCCGGTTCTAGAGACATCCTACGTCACGCTCGCGGAGGCGGCCATCCGTTGACCACAGTGTCTGCCTGGACGACCTCCCCATCGATTCCGACCCGCAGGACGGGACGGGACGTTGGAGGTCGGGCGCCTGGGCCTACGACGGAGGTGCCCGCCCCCCCACTCCCCCTTGTCCCCCACCGAAGACCCCACCATCATCCCAGCACCCGAAACGTCGCGACCCCTCCCCCAGCTGGAGTAGAGTCGGGGGGTGGCGCGGTGCCGGGTAGGGTCCGGTGCTTCATTTGTC
>JAPPGI010000170.1 GCA_028874985.1 Gemmatimonadota bacterium
ACGGATCACTAAACTGATTCCGCAATGTGTCTCTCAACCGTTGACAGGTTCCGGACCGCGGCGACGGCAGCGGTGCGCCGGACAGATTCTGAAGCTCATCATAAGCATAGACCAGACGTTTCTCTTCGGTCAGGAAGGCGTAGCAGATCCGCAGGAACGCCGGGGGAAGATCCTGGGCTTCGTCCACGAGAATGGCGTCGTAGCGGGGCTGCTCGTCTCCGCGAATCCCTTGGAGCGCTTCCTCACAAGCTCCCTTGAACTCCTGGCCTTGGCCATACCGGGTCCTGGCAGCCTGAAAGTGGTGGTACGGACGTCCGCGAGTCTCACAAAACTCGTGGTAGATCCCATCGCTTTCCGGAACGCCGGGGGCTCCCCACGCATTGACCACGCGCAGCATGCTCCAGTCGGGACTCTCATTGGTCTGGGACACGCAGAACTCGCCGATGAGGCGCCGGGAAGAAGCCCTTGAGCGAACGCGTGTGGAAGGTGACCGCGATGCGCCAGCCGGGATGCTGCGAGTGCAGGTACGCCGCCTTTAGGGCAAGCACGATCGTCTTGCCCGATCCGGCCAGTCCCCGGATCCGCTGCACCCCGTCGATCGTCTCGATTACCGCGCGGCTCTGCATCCTGTCCAGCGTGGCAACGGGATCCTCCAGGCTTCGCAGCTTGGCTCCTCGGCTTTCGGGCTGAGAGCCCGCCGGTCGTTTGCCGCCTCCCTTTCTACGGATCGTACGGATGTGCTCCAGCGTCGACAGGGCCAGATTGAACGCGTGGTTGTCGGCGCGGGGCCATACCATCCGGCCGACAACCTCGGTGAGGCGATCCAAATCAGCCAGCGCGTAGTCCTCGTCGTCCGTTTGCAGCATCTCCGGCCCCGCCGCGGGCGCAAACGACACGGTGTGGATCGGCACCAGGAGATCCCGTCGTCGCGTGAGGCCCGGCTCCGTGCGCAGCTTGGCGTCGAGAAGATTGAAGGACTCGTCCTGGCGGGCGCGAAAGTCACCGAGGTCGCTTCCCTCGATCAGGTCGAAGACGACCAAGCCCCGCTCGTTGGAGACCAGAAGGGCGTCAATGCGGTGGGGACCGCCCGCCCCCGCAACGATCGGATACCCAATGAAGAGCTTCCCCGACCAGTCCTTCCATTGCGTAGCCTTCTCCGCCAGCAGCCGGCTGGCGACGGGCTTGTCATTGGTCCCGCGTATGACCGAGATGCTCACTTCGGGTGCCTCCTGTGGGATGGCGCTGTGCCACGGAGTCCAGCTGAGCCGATTTCTCCGCTCAGTCCAATCTATGGCACGTAGGTCATCGGAACATCAACGCCCTGTCTGGCCTTCCCCGGAAACGCCGCCCGAACGCTCAGCTTTCCAGAGTGTCACCGCGCCACGACGGTACTGGTCGAGTGTATCCCGGTCTGGGAGCTCGATCCTACCACCTGAACCAGAAGCGCCGCCACAGCTGGCTTTCGCGTTCCCGGAAGATCTCCTTGCGGTCGCCGGTCAGGTCCACGGGGCGTATCCAGAAGCGGCAGCCCATTGGGCCGAACAGCTCGGTGCGCGACACGCCGATCTCGTAGAAGGGCAGGGTGATTCGCAGGAAGGCGTCCGGGTCGTAGTCGCGTCCCTCCTCGATCGCGGCCACATGCCCCATCGCCTCCAGATCGGTTTGCGCGCGGTGCGGGGGCGAGATGTTGAAGAGCCTCATGCCGCGGTCCGTGAGCTCCACGCGGAACACGTACTCGGGGCCGCCCTCGCGGTCCAGCCAGCACGGCGGCGGGTCTATTCCGGTGCCCTGGCGGAGCTGGTCGACCTGGGTCTGAAGGTAGTTGGCGCGGCCGATCGCATCGTCCCGCTCCTGCACGGCCACGGTGGCCTCCGCGCGCAGGCCGTCGGTCTCGAAGCGGCTCGCGGCGAGCGCGGACCGTAGCGAGTCAACCACGGACGCCGAATCGCCGCGCAGGAGTTCTCGGGCGTCCCGAAGCTCCCGGTCCAGGGCCGCGACGGCGTTGCGGGCGTGCGACAGCGAGTCTTCCAGACGCTCCGCGCGGGCCGCCCGCTCGATGATCCGGTCGGCGGCGTCCGCGACCACCGAGTCGGCGGCGTCCCGTCCATCAGGGTCGGCACCGGCGGCCGCTTCGTCCCCGGCGCGATCGGCGATCTCCGCGCGGAGCGGCTCCACGAGCTCGATCACCTCATCCGCCAGCGTGGCGCGTTCGGCCAGCGAGTCGGCTTGCGCGACGGTGCGCCGCAATTCCTGGTCGCCGCGGGCGAGCGAGCCTCGCAGCATGTCCAGCTCCCGGGCCTGACGACTGAGCGAGTCGGTCTGCGCGCCCAGCCGCTCCACGATCTCCTACGGGGTCCCTTCGTTCGCAAGCGCGCTCTCGGCCTCCGCAGCGCGGGCCCTCGCGACGGCAAGCTCTTCCTCGACCAGCTCCACCCGTCGGCGCTCGATCTCTACTTCGCGAAGCAGTTAGCGGGAGCGCTCGAACCAGGCGTCCGCGTTGCCCCAGGACACACTGTCGCCGCGCACCATCTCCTGCGTGATGAGAAGGTCGACCCGGGCCGTGTCGCGCTGGGCCTCGGCGCTGTCCCGCTGGACCCGCTCGTAGCCGAGAAGAGCGGCGCAGGCCAGCAGCAGAACGAAGACGATGATGCTGAAGGTCTCCGCCAAGGTCAGCCCCAGGGCCAGTCCCCACCCGCTTGTCCGCCGTACCAATCCACCCACATTGAGTACCCCGCGTCCGTCTGCCCACCCGCCCCCGCCCCCCCGCCCCTAACCACCCCAAAGGAGATTCCGCCGTGATCACCGCCCTCGCCCTCGCCGCGGCAGTCCACGCGCCCGTCCAGACCCCCGATCTGGCCCCCGGCACCCGCTACGATCCCGACATCCCGACGCTGGAGCAGGTGGCGGGCCACGACTTCGGCGACGCGATCACGCCGCCCGCCAATGTGATCCGCTACATCGAAGCGCTGGCCGAAACGGCTCCCGAGCGCACGCATCTGGCGGCCGGTACGGACGGCGAGATCGGCGTCCTGGTCGAGGGCTCGCGGGTGTTCCGCCCGATCACGCTGGACGCCGGCGCCAACGTGGGCCGCTACGCCGACCTGGACAGCCTGGTGCTGGGCGGGATCGTGTGGGAGGAGTCGAGGCCGCAGCTTGCCAACAAGGCATTCCTGATCCATCAGCCCGTGGGGCGGGGTCAGCTCGTGGCCTTCGCGGAGGACCCGAACTACCGCGCCTACGCCGAGGCGACCCAGCTCCTCTTCATGAACGCGGTGCTGCTGGGGCCGGGGCGGTAGCCTACGCCGGAGGCGAACCGTTGCAGATCTTCCGTAGGAGATCCATATTGGACTAGTTCTTATTGGACCACTTGCGTCGACCGGGACACCAGCTGACAGGAGGCTCAAGATGGATGCCGCCGCACCCGCGCGCACATGGAAGGTGGCCGAAGCGAAGGCCCGGCTGTCGGAGATTCTGCGGCTCGCGCATGAGCAGGGACCGCAGCGTATCGGCGTTCGCAGGACGTTCATCGTCGTGTCCGAGCGCCTGTGGCGCGAGCAGGCGCACGGTCGCGAGCCCCTCGGCCGATGGCTTGTCGACAACGTGCCTCGCGGCGCGAATCTGGCCATTCCCCGGGCGCGCGAGTCCCGCAGGGAGATCCCATTCGCATCGGGCAGGGGCGAATGACCGGAGTTCTGCTCGACACCAACGTGATCTCGGAACTGACGAGGCCGAAGCCCGCCCCGCCGGTGATCGCCTTCCTCGCCGCGCAAGAGGATCTCTGGTTGTCGACGCTCGTCCTCCACGAGCTGGAATTCGGAATGCTCCTCCTGCCCTCGGGGTGGCGGCGGGACGCGCTGCGGGGAATCCTGTCGGAGCTCCTTCGCCGTTACGAGGATCGAGTCATTGCGGTGGACACGGAGGCCGCGACATGGGCCGCGCGGTTTCGAGTCGACGCTCGTCGGGGCGGGCGCACGCTCGACCTGGGGGATGCGCTCATCGCGGGGACGGCCAAGGCGCGCGGCCTGGGGGTGGCGACGCGCAACGTGACGGACTTCCGCGGGCTCGACCTCGTGGTCGCAGACCCGTGGGACTTCGGCTGAGGGCCCGCTCCATCTCGGGTGACGTCCCCTCGACCTCCGGCTATCTTGAACGCCCCACCCACCTGAAGCCGCGCAATGCTCATCGATCCCACCGCGTTCTGGAAGCGAGTCCATCTCGGCGAGGACACCGGCGTCGAGCTGAAGGAGGTGCGCTTTCGAGGGCGGAACGTCGCGGCGCCGAAGCGCAACGACCTCGCCGACGGATTCGCCGCGTTCGCCAACTCGGGCGGCGGATGGTTCGTGCTCGGGGTCCGGGACGACCGCGCCCACCAGGCGTTGACACCCGGCCAGCTCGATTCCGTTGCGGAGATGGTCACGGAGATTTGTGCGGACAACATCCAGCCTCCGCTCGACTTCAATCTCCAGCGAATGCCTGCGCCTGAGTCGGGGGACGGAGGGGTCCTGCTCGTCGACATTCCGCGCGGAGCGGAGGTCCATCGGTCGCCCGGCGGGTTCTTTCGCCGGCGTGGTGCCGGCAAGCGGCAAATCGAGACGGCCGAGCTGCGGCGGCTGCTTCAAGCGCGGGCCCGGTCGGAAGAGACGGGCGCGGACCTGCAGTCGGTCGCCGACACGGGCGTGGAATCTCTGGCGCGGAAGCACTGGCGCCGCTACGCGAGTTCGCGCTCGAGCGACAGTCCCGAGGTCATGCTGACGAAGCTCAAGTTTCTCAGGGACGACGAGTTCGGCACTCCCCGTGCGACCGTCGGGGGCATCCTGCTGGCATCGGACGACCCGCGACAGTGGCTTCCGAACGCATACATTCAGGCCGTCTGCTACAGCGGTGGGACCAGGGACGGCAACCGGCAGCTCGATGCCCAGGGCATTGGTGGCCCCCTGGACGAGCAGATCCGCGGCGCCATGCGTTTCGTCGTTCGAAACCGGCGGGTCGCCGCTCGCAAGGATCCCGCCCGCACCGACATCCCGCAGTACAGTGAGCGCGCGGTGTTCGAAGCGGTCGTGAACGCCGTGGTTCACCGGGACTACGGCGTCGCCGGTTCACGGATACGCCTGTTCATGTTCGATGACCGGCTGGAACTGATCTCGCCCGGAAGTCTCGGCAACTCGTTGACGGTCGAGGACCTGCGGACGAGCCAGTTCACCAGGAACGAGCTCCTGGCATCGCGCCTCGGCCAGTGTCCGGTGGGCGAAGTGCCCGGTTCCGGGGGGCGGCGGCACTTCATCGAACGTCGCGGCGAGGGCATCGGCGTCATCGAGGATGAGACGGTCGCGCTCGCCGGGAGCAAGCCGGTCTTCGAACCCGTCGGCGAACGCGAGTTCATGGTCACCCTGCCGGCGGCCAGTCCTCCTCTGCCCGATGGCTTGGCTACGCGGGTCGCCGTGCGGCAGGCCGACACCGCGCGGCCGCTGCGCGACGTGCATGTCGTCGTGCTGTACCCGAACAAGACCTACCTGGAGACGCGCACGGATGCGTTCGGGCACGCGGACTTCGAGCTCTACGCCGAGCTGCCCCTGACGATACTGTGCGCCGCCCCCGGCCTGCGCGCCCACGTCGAGCGAGGTCATCGCGGTGGCGAGGGGCTCGAGGTCGGGATGCGGTCCAACGACAACGGGGGGTCAATGATCGTAGTCAACCAGACTGGCCACCTGCCGGGAATCAAGGGGCGGCTCAACCCCATTCTGGACAGCCTGGACCGGAGCTATCTCTACGCCGACAACGTGGCAATCGACGACGGGCGGCAACAGCCCGTGTATTTCGCCCTCAACAAGCCTGTCCGCCTCACCGACTCTATCGGCGCGCGGGCCACGCTCTGGTTTCGGGAGATGCTGGGGTCGTCGTTCGTGTTCGACTATCGGTACGAGTGACCGTCAGTTGGAACGCGGCGCCGACAGTTCGGTGACCCCCAACTACCGCAGATCTACTCTTCCCGATCGTCCGGATGACGTCCCAGCGTGGCCCGGCCGACACTCGCCCACTGCTCCAGCACCGACGCGTCGCTTCCATCGTGGCCAGGATAGTTGGCGGGACGCCGCAGCAGGAGCGCATCGATCAGGTATGGGATCATCTCGGCATCGTAGGCGTCGCTCGTATTCTGGTATTGCTCGTAGTCCCGATTCACCTCGGCGCGCACCATCCGCCACGCCTCATCCTCCGAAACGAAATGGACGACGTAGGTACAGTTTCCGGTCCAGCTTCGGTGGAAATACAGAGCGTTGTCGAGCCAGTAGATGAACCACTTGTCCTCCATCACATCGGGTATCAGCCCGGTTCGGATCCGATCCATGTCTTCCGGCGAAAACACCCGGTCGAGGGCAAGGGTGGTTCGCTGCTCTGGAAGAGGCTTGTTGTCCCAGTCGGTGGGGAGGGCTCCTCTGACGGTCATGGCGTAAAGGTCGGCCCATTCTGATCGACTGTAAAGCGTAGCCCCACTTGCGACGCCGCCGCCAAGTGCCAGCTTTCCCGACTTCATCGCCTCCCTGATCCTCATCCGTCCCCGGAGCCCAGACCCGATGTCCCGTCCCACCCCCCCGACCCCCCGCGAGATCCCGGCGCGCCCGCCCGCCGTCGCTCTCATCGCCCTGGCAACCCTCCTCCCCCTCCTCGCCCCCCTCCCCGCCCACCCCCAAGGCACCCGCTTCCTGCGCCAGCCCGACGTCGGCCCCGCGCACATCGTCTTCACCCACGCCAACGACCTCTGGAAGGTCGCGCGGGACGGCGGCGACGCGATCCGCCTGACCAGCTCGGACGGCGCCGAAACCGACGCCGCCTTCAGCCCCGACGGCCGCTGGATCGCCTTCACCGGCCAGTACGGCGGCAACACCGACGTCTACCTCATCCCGGCCTCGGGCGGCCAGCCCGAGCGGCTCACCTGGCACCCCTCCCAGGACGCCGTGCAGGGCTGGACACCCGACGGCGACATACTCTTCCGCTCGGGCCGCGACGGAGTCCCCACCCAACTCTGGAAGTTCTACACCGTGCCCCCGTCCGGCGGCCTCCCCACCCCCCTCGCCCTCCCCCAGGCCTACCTGGGCGGCATGTCCGCCGACGGCGCCCACCTCGCCTACCAGGAGATCGGCCAATGGGACCCGGAGTGGCGCAACTACCGCGGCGGCCAGGCGCAACCGATCGGCATCGTCTCCACTTCGACGTGGGAACGCATCACACCCCCGTGGGAGGGCGAGCGCCACATGGACCCTGTGTGGATGGACGGCGTCGTCTACTACATGTCCGAGCGCGACTGGGCCAGCAACGTCTGGTCCTTCGACCCGCGCACGGGCGAGGAGCGCCAAGTCACCCGCCACGCCGACTTCGACGTCAAGTCCCTGGGCGCGGGCGACGGAGTCGTGGTCTACGAACAGGCCGGCTACCTGCACGAAGTCGATCCGGCCACCGGCGCCACCCGGCAGCTCGTCATCAACGTGGCCGGTGACATGAACTGGTCGCGTCCGCGCTGGGAGTCCGTCGCCGCCAGCCAGCTGCGCGACACCCGCCTCTCGCCCACCGGCAAGCGGGCGCTCTTCGAATGGCGCGGCGAGCTCTTCAGTGTGCCCGCCGAGGAGGGTTCGTGGCGCAACCTGACCCGCAGCCCCGGGGTGGCCGACCGTCACGCGGTGTGGTCGCCGGACGGGTCGCGCATCGCCTGGTTCAACGACGACGGCGACGAGTACGGCCTGGTGGTCGCCGATCAGGACGGATCGAACCGGCGCCGGATCGGGATCGACGAGCCGTCCTTCTACTTCCGTCCCGAGTGGTCGCCCGACGGAACCCGGCTCGCCTTCACCAACACCCACTACCAGGTGCTCGTGCTCGACCTGGGGACGGGTGACGTGCGGCACATCGACACCGACCGCTACGCGCACCCGCAACGCACCATGAACCCCGTCTGGTCGCCGGACTCGCGCTGGCTGGCCTACGCCCGCCGCCTGGACAACCAGCTGCGCGCGATCTTCGTCCACGACACCGAATCGGGCGAGACGCGCCAGGTCACCGACGGCATGTCCGACGCGATCACCCCGGTCTGGGACGAGTCCGGCAAGTACCTCTACTTCCTCGCGTCCACCGACTTCGGGCTCAACACCGGCTGGCTGGACATGACCTCGTACGACCGTCCGGTGACGCGTGCGCTGTACCTCGCGCTGCTCGGCACGGACGAGCCTTCCCCGTTCCTGCCCCGGAGCGATGAGGAGGAGGATGGGGAGGGGGAGGGTGCTGACGGGGAGGAAGGAGACGGCGAAGGGGACGAAGCCGGCGGGAGCGGCCGCGGTGGATCCGGCGGCAAGGCATCCGGTGGCGACGACCCACCCGAGGTGGTCATCGACTTCCAGGGTCTCTCCGATCGAATCATCGACGCCCCCGGTCTGGCCACGGCTGACTACGAGGGGCTCGTACCCGGACCCTCCGGCACCGTGTTCGTCCTGCAGGGCGGCGCGGTCCTCAAGTACTCCGTCGAGGACCGCGAGGCGGAGGATTTCCTGGAACGGGGCGGGCGCATCGCCGTCTCCCACGACCGCGGCAGCATGCTCTACTACAGCGGCGGCTGGCGCATCGTCGGCACCGCGCGGCCGCCCTCGGGCAGCGACGGTGCGCTCGACCTGGGCGACCTCCGCGTGCGCGTGGAACCCACGGCCGAATACGCCCAGATGCTGCGCGACGGCTGGCGCTTCATGCGCGACTTCCTGTACGTCGACAACCAGCACGGCGCGCCGTGGGACGACGTCTGGGACTGGTACTCGGCGTGGCTGCCCGACGTGCGCCACCGCTCGGATTTCAACCACCTGCTCGACATGCTCTCGGGCGAGATCGCGGTCGGGCACTCCTACGTGCGCGGGGGCGACTACCCCGATCTGGACAACCCGCGCACCGGCCTTCTGGGTGCCGACCTGGTCGAGGAGGACGGGTTCTACCGCATAACCCGCATCTACGACGGGGGCGACTGGACGCCCGGGCTGGCCGGGCCGCTCTCGCACCCGGGAATGGAGGTGCGGGAGGGCGACTATCTGCTGGCGATCGACGGGGCCGAACTGCGTGCCCCGACCAACCCGTTCCGCCTCCTGGAGGGCACCGCCGGGCGCGTCATCACCCTGACGGTGGCGTCTTCCCCGTCGGCCGCGGACGCCCGCGACATCCTGGTCGAACCCACCGGCAACGACGGCGCTCTGAGGCGCTGGGCTTGGGTCGCAGCCAACCAGGCGCGGGTCGACGAAATGAGCGGGGGACGGCTCGCCTACGTCTGGCTCCCCAACACCGGGCAGGGCGGCTACCAGTACTTCAACCGCATGTACTACGCCCAGCAGGACCGCGAAGGCGCGGTCATCGACGAGCGCAACAACGGCGGCGGCTCGGCGGCCGACTACATCGTCGACATGCTCGACCGCGAGCTCACCGGCTACTTCAATTCGCGCGCGGGGGACCGCAAGCCCTGGACCCAGCCCATGGCCGCCCTCTTCGGACCCAAGGTCATGGTCATCAACGAGCGCGCGGGGTCGGGTGGCGACCTGCTGCCGTACCTGTTCCGCTTCCGGGGAATCGGTCCACTGGTGGGCACGAAGACCTGGGGCGGGCTGGTCGGCACCTGGGACACGCCGCCCCTCATCGACGGGGGGAGGTACGTGGCCCCCCGGGGCGGCTTCTTCGACGTGAACGGGGAGTGGGCGGTGGAGGCGGAGGGAGTGGCTCCGGACATCGAGGTGCGCAACGACCCCGCTCCGGTGATCGCCGGCGGCGACCCGCAGCTTGAGGCGGCAGTGCGCGAGGCGCTGCGCCTGCTGGACGGCGGGGGGAAGGTCGTCTTCGAGGCCGAACCTCCGCCGCCGGTGCGGTGGCGGAGGCCTGGCGGGGAGGGCGGGCGATGAAACGGGACTGTTCCCGTCGCGGGTGACCACGGTGCGGCTGCCCGGCATGTGGGCATATGCCGCCGTCCTGGCGCCCGCAGGGTCGGCGCCTCGCCCGGCCGCTCCCATCCTCCTATTATGTCTGCCGTTACCGGTCCATCCCTCAACCCCGGCCAGGTGCAACCCGATGCTGCAACCCGAAGCCATCCAGGCGCGGAGAGGCGGCTTCACCCGCCGCAGGTTCATCAAGGGGGTTATCGCCGCGGGCGCCACCGCTTCCGCCGCGGGGTACCTCTTTCGCGACACCGGGGTCCTGGCGCCGATCCTCACCGCGCAGGGTGCCGTAGAGCGCCTCATCACCCTCACCGTCAACGGCCGGCAACGCCGCGTGGACGTGCCCAGGTACGAGACGCTGGCCATGACGCTGCGCTACCGGCTCGGCCTCACCGGTACCAAGCTGGGCTGCGACCGGGCCGAGTGCGGCGCGTGCACGGTGCTCGTCGACGGGGTCACGCACTACGGCTGTTCGATCCTGACGCACTCGGTGCGGGGCCGCGAAGTCACCACGGTCGAGGGGTTGGAGCGGAACGGCCGGCTGCACCCCGTGCAGCAGGCGGTCCTGGACGAGGGCGGGTTCCAGTGTGCCTTCTGTGCACCGGGCTTCACAATGAGCATGGTCGGCATGCTGGCGAAGAACCCGAACCCGACGCGGGAGGAGGCCGCCCACCTGCTGTCCGGCAACCTCTGCCGCTGCGGCGACTACGACAAGATCCTGAACACGGCGATGCGGGCCGCCGAGCTGTCCCGCTCGGGCAGCCCGTGGACAAAACCCCCGCGGCATTCGAGCGGCGATGCATCCGCGCTGGACGCTTCGCCTCGCCTATCCACACTGTAAAGCACACATTACATTTGTCATGTCCACTATACAGTGCGCCGTGGAAAGGCGCGCCTTCCTAGTGGGTGCGAACCCCACC
>JAPPGI010000224.1 GCA_028874985.1 Gemmatimonadota bacterium
CGCGCTTCATGTGGTAGTAGGCGCGGTCGCCCGCGACGTGGCGGATGGGCACCCCTCCGTCCTCCATGACCCGCTCGGCCTCCTGGTGGACCTTCCAGAGCGGCTCGGGGGCCGGATTGGCGCGCTCGGGCAGCCCGTCGGCCTGCTCGGCGTTGAAGACGGTGTACTGGCGCACGAACGGCACGTTGAGCCGCTCATAGTGGTAGACGCGCTTGCCCTCGTCGTCGCGGACGGGCTTGCCCCGGTCGTCGGTGACGGGCAGCCGCTTCCGGTCCTGGAACGACAGGATGCGCGTTCCGCGCTCGCCCTTCCTGACCTGTCCGCCTTGTGTCTGGATCTGGCGGTAGGTGCCCCAGCGCACGTCGCCGTAGCCCATCTCCTGCTGGACGGAGGCGAGGTGCAGGCTGTTGCCGCCCCGGTAGGAGCGGTCGGTGTCCACGTTCATGGGCATCACGCGCTCGCCCGGCGCCCACGGCTTCTGCCACGGCGCGGTGCCCTTTCTGATCTGCTCGATGATCGCGTCGGCGAACCTGCGGTGGTACTCGTCGTGCTTCATCGGTCGTCGTCCTCCTCCCCGGCCCCGTGCGGATCCCGGACGGCGTGCCGGATCTCGTACTCGGTTCCGACCTCCTCGGCAAACAGGCCGTACTCGTCGGCCAGTTCGGCCGGGACCTGAAGCGCCTCGCCTCCGTCGCGCGCGAGTTCGCGGTCGAAGTCCTCGAACGTCTCGACGCGGATGATCTCTTCGTAGATGGTCATGCGTTCACCTCCATCGGGTGGGTGTGCGTTCCTCTATCCGGCTGCATCGCGGGCTCCGCTCCAGGCGGCGCGGTGATCCAGTGGCCGGTGGGCGCGTCGTAGCCGCATACTTCGAGCGCGTCCTCGACGAACCGCCGCCCGCCGCGGCGGGCCACGTGCAGGACGAGCGCGATCCCGTCGACGACGCCCCTACAGGTGACCTCCCAGGGAAGCGCGTCGCCGGCCTGCATGGCGCAGCTTGCGAGCCGCGAGAGCGCGGAACGCGCGTTGTTGGCGTGGATGGTCGTGAGCGAGCCGCCGTGTCCGGTGTTGAGGGCCTGCAGCAGGTCGGCGGCCTCGCCGCCGACGATGTGGTCGGGCCGGTGGCGGAGCGCGTGGCGCACCAGGTCGCGGATCTCGACGGGCGTCTCGGAGAGGGTGGCCCCAGCCTCGAAGCGGAGGCAGTTCGCCCGGTCGATCCTGAGTTCGAGCGTGTCCTCGATGGCGACGATCCGCTCGTCTTCGGGCAGCAGTTCGATCAGCGCGTTCAGCAGCGTGGTCTTGCCCGAGCCCGTGCCGCCGGAGACCAGGATGTTCTGGCGGGACGCAAGCGTGCTCCGAGCGGCTTCGAGGATGTCTTCGGGCAGCGAGCCCATGCGAACGAGATCGTCGGCTGAGAACGCCCGGCCCCCGAACCGGCGGATGGTGATCGCGACCTCGGGAGAAGCGGGCGGCGTGCAGATGGCGACCCGCGAGCCGTCTTCGAGACGGGCGTCGAGGATCGGCTTCGCGGCGGGATCGAGTCCCAGCGGCCGCGCGATGTGGAGCGCGGCTCGGTGAAGCCATGGGGCGGTAAGGGCCGGGGCCTCGTGGGGCTCCAGCCGCCCAGCCCTCTCGACCCAGACGTTGCCCGGCCCGTTGACCATGATCTCGGAGACCTCCGCGTCCTGCAGCAGCGTCTCCAAGCCCGGGAGGAACGGCTTCAGGTGACTAATTCCACTCGCGCGCTTCATATCCGTCCCTCCTCGCGTTGCCGCCAGTAGCCCGTCTCCCTCGGCAGGTAGTGCGGCTTCAGGTAGACGCGGGTGGCCGGGAGCGACTTGACGCCGTCGTAGGGCAGGCAGACCGCCTGGTAGTTGGCCAGCAGCGCGAACTGCCGGGGAGTGAACACGGGCTGAAGCGCCTGCCGAAACGACTTGCTCGCGCCCATCGTGCCGCGTCCGCCTCCGGCCCGGCCGGACAGCAGCGAGAACTCGGGCCTGCCCGTGGTCTCGGTGAACGTGTGGGAGGCCTGCGTCTTCATGACGCTCCCGCACATCTCGGACGCGATCCGCGCCGACGACTCGTCGGAGAGCCAAAGGAAGATCCGGGTGCGGAGCGTCTGCACGAGCGTGCGCCACGCCTCGCCCGAGGGCAGCACGGAGCGGAGCGACGAGATCGACTGTGTGGCGACGATGGGGATGCAGCGGCATTGGCGCGTGAGCGCGAACGCCTTCTCGTCGCCGGAGGGGTCGTCCTGGCCCACGGTGGCGAAGGCCTGGTACTCGTCGCAGATGAACACGGCGGGCCGCATGTGGCGGCCGGGACGGCGGGCGGCCTCGGCGGGACGCCGGAGCAGCGCCTGCATCCACGCGTTCTTGAGCAGCACGCCGATGGCGCGCGCGAGCGCCGGGTTGGCTCCGGCCGGCATGTTGAGCGCCAGCACCTTGCCGCCCTCGATCAGGTCGGCGAGCGGCGGCAGGCGGCGGCGGAGCCCCGGCATCGGGCGGACATCCGCCGCGTCCTTCTCGGGGTCCTGCTTCCCGGTCGCGGCGTCGGGCGGGGGCGGACAGAACACCCCGGCTACGTCCGGCTGGTCGAAGAGCGAGAGGAAGACGCTGATCCCCTCGACGATCGTGGTGCGGATCTTGGCGTCGAGCTTCGTCCAGTCCTTGAGATACCAACGCGCGACGGCCTCGACCTGTTCGCCGTACTCGCTCCCCGCGCCGTCCTCGGCCGCCTCCGTCTTGTACGAGACCTTGAGCCGCTTGAGCCGGGCTTCGAGCTTCGGATCGAGGCGGCACGCCGACTTGTCCGTGCCGGGCACGGGTGCCCAGGCCCAGTCTTCGAGCGGCTCGATATGCGCGTTGAGATCCGCGTTGGCGACGACGGCGCGCACGGGGCGCATGCCGTTCGCCAGCTTCTGGGCTTCGCGGATCCTGTCCCTGAACAGGTCCGCGTCCACGGTGCAGCGGTAGATGTCCCGGAGCGTGACCCAGCCGCCCGGCAGAAGCCGGTGCACCTCGATGATCCACCGGACGAGGTTCGTGTACGCCTGCTGCCAGAACGGATCCCGGCTCTTGCCGAAGAGCTGGTTGACGAGGGAGGCGACCGAGTAGGCCATCGAGTAGGAGTCCAGCAGCGGATCGTCGAGCGGGTTCCACTGGAGCGAGCCTCCGAGGCCGATTTCGAGGTAGTCATCGCCCCGGCCCGCGTCTTCGAGGATGCCGCGGACCTGATGGCAGAAGTCCCCCTTCACTTCGAGCACAAGCGCGCCCGCACGGCGCTTGGCGTCGTCCGCCCGCCAGGAGAGAAGCTGCTTGGCGAACGGGTACATGCAGCCGGCGGTCTTGCCCGTCCCGACCGCCCCGACGACGAGCACGCCGGTGTAGAGTCCCTTCTCGGGAATGACGAGCCAGGAGGGCCGCTCGCTCTCTCGCGCCACGGTCGGGTGATGCAGTTCGCCGACCACGAGCGAAGGGGCGTCGTCGCCGGTGGAGGCGGGCCATGCCGGGAGCCTGCCCCGGCGCCGGAAGCGGAAGAGCGGCTGGAGCCAGACCCGCCAGACCGAGAGGCAGAGGCTCCCGGCGAGCACGACGGCGACGGCGGGCCACGCGTAGTACCAGGCGCGGATCACGGAGTGCAGGCCCGGATCGTGCCACGCGATCAGGTCGAGCACGGGGTTGCCGCCCGTGCCGGGGAACGGCGCCTTGAGCGCCTGCGCGCCGGCCGCGCCGATGGCGGCCCCGATGACGGCGAGCGTCGAGTGCCTCATCGCCTCAACAACCTTCCCGTAGGGATTGATGCCGCGGGAGCGACCCGGAGGGGGCGGGGGCGGGTGTTGTGAAAACACACCCGGCCCCGAACCCGTACCAGGCCCTCGGACTGGCGGGTCGCTCCCGCCACGGCCTCTTCGGCCCGTCCGGCAACGCGCGGACGGGCCGCGAGGCCGCAAGACCCGGCCGCGCAAGCGGATGGACGGAACACCCGGCGTGAATCGCCAGAGGCCGAAAACGTGAATCGACCCCCCATGTCGTTTTCACGGGCCGGTGCGGCCGTAAGTCGCCCGCCGGTCATCGGTAGCGAGCCCCGGCGAGGCGCACCGTCCGCCATGCGGTGCCCCGTTGGATCGACCCGCGTCCGCCCTGCCGCCGAATCTGCTTGGTCAGCGCGACGCTGCGCTTCATGGCGGCTTGGAGCCCTCCGAACTCTTCGAGCACCTGGATCGCGCCCTGGAGGATCGCACGCTCGATTCGCGCGATCTCGTCGCGCATCCCGGCGTCCGCTTCGACGGGTAAGCCGTCCTCGGCCCAGCCGCCCATGACCCTCTCGGCCCGGCGGATCTCCCGCGAGGCGCGCCCGACGGCGACGACCTCGACGGACCGGCCCAGCCGCGTGAGCGCCCGCCAGAGCCCCCGGTGCGCCGTCCCCCAGGAGCGGAGCGCGGTCGAGGTGTCGTGGCCGGGGTCCACGTAGACGAACGTCGCGCGGGCCGAGTCCAGCGCGACGGGCAGCTTGACGGGGAAGTGGCGGCGGGTGTTCCCGGCGGCTCCCCGGTACACCCGGACGGGCAGCAGGCGGCGCTCGATCCCAAGCCCCTCGAACGCGGCGACCTTCTCGGTCTCGGTGGGAAGCCACGGCAGGTCCGCGTGCTCGATCACGTAGTCGAGCGAGAGCAGTCGGCGCATCAGCACCTCGTTCGAGGCGTCGCGCCGGTGCCGGACATGCTCGGCACCGAGCGCCCGGTAGACGCGGCGCGAGAAAATCCGGCACACCCGCCCGATGCCCCGGACGCCGGGCACGGTCTCCTCGGCGGCAAGGCCCCGGGAGATCAGGGCGTGCACGACGCGCCGCGCCTGTTCGGGGTGCGCGTCCAGGAACCGCATCGCCTGCGCGCGCGTGAACACGCCGCTGTGGAGACACACCAGGGCGATCCACCCGGCATGGCGGCCCGTCCACCCGAACTCCTCCAGCTCCTTCTCGCGGCCCTTCAGATGCGCGATCATCGGCCGTCCTCCGTCACCAGCGCCCGGTCGGCCTGGAGGTAGGTGACGAGGATACCCATCGGGTTGTGGACGACCAGCTCGGGCGGGATGGAGTCGAGGAACTCGAACCGGAGCGTGAGCGTCCAGCGCTCGCGGCGGACCTCCCGTGCTCCGTTCAAATACACGAGATCGAAGTCGGCCGTCGCGCCGTGGGGCGGCTCCGGAGAGGGGTGGATGCGGAGCACGACGTTCTCGACCTGGGCTTCCGTCTCGGCCGTCCCGGCCGCCGTGGCGGCGACCTCGCCGCCGTCCCTCTGGAACGCGGCGTTGGCGAGTTCCGTGGACAGGAACCGGAGGCTCCGGGTCCAGTGCTCCTCGACGGTCGCGCGGCGGCGCGAGTGGAAGTCCGCGACGAAGCGGTTGAGGAAGTACTTCGTCGTTGGGTCGAGCGGATCGGCCTGGGCGGTCGCGGCCTCGTAGGCGAGCGCCTCGGCGCGGCCCACCTCGTCGACCCGGATCACGATGGGCCGGGGCGGTTCCGCGCCCGCGATCCGGAGCAGGACCACGACGCCGAGCACGCAGCTTGCGGCCAACAGCACCACGATCCTCCGCAGCTTCCGGTTCGCCTAAACGGCCTCGCCCCAGATCTCGGCGTACTCGCGGCCTGCGTTCTTGTCTCTTTTCATCGGCTTCTCCTCAAGTCTCAGACGGGTGGCTTGGCGGCGGCCGCAGGCGCGACCGCGCCCCCGGCGCTCCGCATGACGAGGGCGACGAACCCGGACCCAGCGTTGCCGGAGCCGGACACCAGCATGGCGGCGAGTTCGCCGACCTTGAGGCTGGCCATCAGGCCGCAGACGACGAGCGGGAGCAGGACGACGGCCCAGAGCCAGAGTTCCATCGGGTCGGAGGTGCCGGTGCCCATCAGCGCATCGGCGTAGGTCGTGATGTAGCCCATGCCGACGCCCATGAAGACGCGGAGCACGGCACCGGCGACGACGCCGTAGAGCGTGTAGACCATCAGGGTGCGGAACCATCCCCAGAACAGGAACGCCAGCGGCTCGAAGAGCAGAAAGGCGATGAACACGGGACCGGAGAATCACAATGGCGATGGCGACCTGCGCCCAGATCACCTGCGCGTAGGTGACGCAGAACAGCACGAGCAGGCAGAACACGAGCGACGCGCCCATGCACAACGTCACGAGCGACGAGAAGATCACCGTCGTCCCCGCCGTCACGATGGACAGCAGGTTCCCGGTGGACCACGCGGCGCTCAGGTGCGCGGAGTACGCCTGCACGAGCGCCGTCATCTCACTGTAGCCCGCCGACACCACGTCGGAGAGGAACAGGTTCTGAAGCCAGATTCCCCCCGACGCGATCATGGCCGGGAACGTGAGCCCGACCCCGGAGATCGGGACGACGTAGTAGTGGAGCAACGTCCTCGGGATCGCGATTCCGAGCACGAGCTTGACGATGTCCCACGGCTGAAACGTGCCGCTGAACGCGATCTTGAGTCCCGTCCACGCGACCATGACGGCGGCGAGCCCGCCCCAAAGCTGGAGCCCGAGCGTGTGCACGTCGGGCGCCGCTCCGCCGATCACGGTGTCGAGCACGATGTCCAGGAAACTCTTGAAGTCCTGGAGTTGGTCGTCCGGGATCTGTGCCGGGACGTTCGGGTCGATGGACTGCGGCGGGAGTTGCATGGCAGGCGTTCCCTTCGGGCTCTAGCGGTAGAACGAGGGGATGCGGAACAGGAGCCCTTCGCGAAGCGCGGCGCGGTTTTGCAGCGCGGCGCCCCGCATCGTCCGGGCGAACGCGTTGGCGCGCATCCGGCCCTCGCGCCACTCGCCGAGTTGTTCGAGGCGCGCGAGTTCGGCCAGCCGCGTCCGGTTCGCCTGCTCGGCCGCCTGGTGGGCGAGCACCTGGGCCGCAGCCGCGTTGATCCGGCCCTGGCTCAGCGCGGCCGCCCTCGATCCGGCGCACCAGGTGCGGGTCGCCCACGGCCATCCTGCCGAACCTCGTCGGGCTGATCCCCGTGCTTTCAAGGAACGCGCTAATCCGTGATCTGACGTACTCTTCCAGCGTCTCCATGCCCGAACGCTGAAAGCCCTTCCGCAAGCCCGTCAACCTGTGGATAATTGCCCACAGTCCGGGAACGTTCGGGGACGTTCAGCAGGACCTGGAGCCCGTGACACGCCGCCGCCAGCGGCTCGGAAAAGTCCCCCGTTTGCGATCCGGGAAGCGCCCTCGATAGGTGAGTGGCAAGGCTGCCTTCGGTGAGGCCGTCGGCTGGGCTGAACTGCCATTGCGAACGGTCTGTCAGCCGGGGCACGCTTCCGTGTCGCGGTTGTCGGCCAAACAGCGTGCGTAACGCAGTCATCCAGGGAGCGCTCGCACGGCAGCCCTGGCGGTGACGAACAGCTTCCGGCCCGATTGCTGTGGGCGGCGGTCAAATCGACCGTCGTTCATCCGCCCGATCGTTCTGACCGTGGGGGTTGACGCGGGAAAACGGCGTGCTCCTGTTCCGGTTGTTTCCGGGTCGCGCACGCACCCTCCAGATAGCCATCCACGCCGTCACGCCCTCGAAACGGGGGTGCAAATGGGGCGGATTTCCCGAAACGGGGGAGCGATGGGGGCGAATGGCCTGTCTCCGAGTGCCCGAAACCGGCGAAATCCCTGGCTTTTTCGGCTGATCGAAGGGCGCATGGGTTGACACTGTGGGTGGGACCCTGTCACTTGGACTGTATCCGATCAGGATCTTGGAACAGGATCCCGAAGAACTCAACAAGGAGGTTTAAATGCTGAATCGTACAGGGCGGTTGGCTGCGGTCATCGTCATCGTGGCCGGCTGGTTGTTCCTAGCCATTCCAGAGTCGGCCGCCGCCAACAGGGCGTTCAAGTGCGGTGACCCGCCCCCCAACAACTGCTGCGTCAGCGTCTCAGCAGAGAGATGCAAGAGCAAATCGTACTGCTGTCGCTTCGAAGACCCAAATAGGCCCGCGAAGCCCAAGTTCTGCGGCTGCGAGTTGAAGTAGGCATCGGCTACCGGCTGATGGCGCCGTCAGCCAACGATTGGGCACGGATCGCTTGGTTGGTGCCCAATCGCTGGGCGCTGGGGTGGGTCGGTGTTCCCTTTCGGGAGTCGGAGGGCCCATGAGGTCCAGATCGACGAAGGCGCTTGATCTCGCGCTGGTGGCTTGCGCCGTCCTGACGATCTGGGCTGTCCTGCATCGGCTTACACATTCTCCCGAGGTTACCGATGGCGCCACAGCTTTCGAAGGGTGGCAGCAAGATTTGATGTTCGACCGGCGAATCGGGTCGGCGGATGCTCTGTATAAGCTCGTGGTGTGGTTCGATTATCAGTGCCCGGCGTGTCGGCGGTTCGAGGGAGAAGTCGACTTGGCGCGTCAAACCTTGGCTGACAGTGTCGCGGTCATATACCGCCATTTCCCATTAAGCGGCCACGCTCTTGCGTTCGAGGCTGCGGTCGCGGCGGAGTGTGCACGCGAGCAGAGCCGTTTCCCGGAGATTCATCGGGCGCTATTGGCGAGTCCACTGAACGGTGAGTCGTTGCCTTTGTCATCGCTCATGGCACAGAGCAACATGCCGGACTCGACTTCCTTTAGGGCGTGCATGTCCGACCCCACCTCGGTGGCCAGGGGAGCCGTGCGTGCGGATCTGGCACGTATCCGTACGCTGAACGTTCATGGGACGCCGGCTCTCCAGATCGGCGACCGCATCGCCACAGGCGGTCTCCCTGCCGGCAAGTTGGTGGAACGCCTTCGCGAGGCAGCGGACGCGAGCCGCTGACGCACTATAGCGTTTATTGGAGGATTCAGAAACCATGAAAACCATGAAGCTCCGATTCAGAGCTACGGCACTCTACGTGGCTCTCGCCGGTTGCTCTGCTCCGGCCCCTCAGGAGCAGGGCGTCGACACGGTTTCCGAGGAGCGCCACACGCCGATCGGTGCTTGGATCGCCGGCCCACCCGAGATCCAACTGTCGACCGAACAAATGGAACGAGTTGACGAACTCAAGACCGAATACTTGGCAGAGGTCGACAAGTTGGGCGGGGATGACAGGATGGCGGCGGTGATGCAGGCTTTCGAGTTGGAAACCAAGTATCGAGAGCTGGTACGCAGCCTGTTGACGCCGGAACAGCTGACTGTATTCGATGAGAATGTTCGCACTGGAACGACGCCGAAGCACAATAAAGGTCTGGATCCTCAATAGGAGGTGCCATGTGTAATGGAACAAGGCATGACTACGCGGGCCGTACGCTGGCGTGGATGCTGCCCTTGATCGCGCTGCTCGCAATGACCGCACGCCCGCGCGCTGCCCAAGAGGTGATCGAACTGCCTGCGGAAGACAGGCTCCTCGACGCCGACTTCGAGGAGATCTACCGGCAGGGTGCGGTGGATGGTGGTGGCTGGGACATGTTCGGCAGCGTTCAGGGGCTCGGTTTCGACGGCGTCGGCAACCTCTACATTCTTGATACACGGGCGGTGCGGATCTCGGTTGTCGATCCAGAGGGGAATCTGGTGCGCCAGTTCATCGGAGAGGGGGAGGGCCCCGGTGAGTTCGGGGCCAACTCTGCTCCCGCGTTGGAGTTCGCCGTCATGCGGGACGGGCGGGTTGCCGTCTACGACCCGGGGCGCATCGGATTCGCGCTCTTCGGTGCTGACGGCGAGTTCGAGCGCGGGATCCCCGTGAGCGGCGATCGCTGGCGCCAGCCGATCCTTCCGGACATTCAGGCCTTCCCAGGACTGGACCGGGTGCTCGCCACGACCTCGGTCGGATACTTGTCGACACCTGATCCGGGGCCGAGAGCCCGGTTCCGGTACGTCTTGAGCTACGACCTCGGCGGTAACGAGGCTGCCGTTGACACGGCCGCCACAGCATGGAACCCCCCTTCGGATGGCCAAGCATTCAGGCCGGAGTTGATGGCGGGCGTGCTTCCTGATGGGGGCGTTGCATATTCCGACTCATCTGCCTACGCAATCAGGTTCGCCGCACCGGGCGGCAGCGTGACCCGAATCGTGACCCGACCGTTTCGGCCCAGGCCCGTAACGAAACAGATCAGGACCGAGGAGATTGAGCGTCGGCTGGAGTCCTTTGAAACGCGACAGTCGGCGACCGGTGACCCGGCAATGCAAGCGGCGGTCCAAGCGATGATCGAAGCACAGCGCGCCGGGATCGAGTCCATGGAGTTCTACCCTGAAATGCCGGTCCTACACGCCCTGCAGACGGGCTGGGAAGGGACCATCTGGATCCACCGCCGAGGTGAGTATCCAGACACGGAAGGTCCAATTGATATGCTTACCGCCAAGGGAAACTACATCGGCACCTTCGCGCCCGGCTCCACCGCGCTGCCCGAGGCTTTCGGTCCCGACGGGCTAGTTGCCTTTGTGGAGACGGACGACCTCGACGTGGCTTATGTGGTGGTGAGGAGGTTGCCTGAGGAGCTTCGTTGATCTGAGGCTCTGCGCTTGAGGGGATCGAAGGCGTACGAGACGCTGCGTGAGATCGCCCGCGAGTTGGTCGGCGGGTTCGACTGGCGGCGACCCACCTCGTGGATGGGATATGCGGGCCATGGAGACCAACCGGGCCGCCAGGAAGCCGAAAGCCCGAACCCCACCACGATTACCACGGTCTGGACTTGGACCTACGACAAGATCTGGCAGGGCGACGAGAACGACAAGAATGGGGACAGCCTCATCGACCCCCCCCACGTTCACGGCGCGCGGTGGATGGGTGCCCCCAGTAGGGGACGGTGGCGAACGGGCTAACAACGGGGCAATCGGTGTTGCCGGGCGCGCAAAATTGCACACATGTGGGCATCCAAAATGGCACGGTT
>JAPPGI010000119.1 GCA_028874985.1 Gemmatimonadota bacterium
CGAGGCGGCCGCCGCGCTCGACCCAGACGTTCGCGGGACCGTTGATCATGATCTCGGAGACCTCCGGGTCCCCGAGCAGACCCTCCAGGCCGGGGAGGAACGGAGTGAGATGACCGACGCCGCTGGCGCGCTTCATATCCGCCCCTCCTCCCGGAGCCGCCAGTAGCCCGTCTCCCTTGGCAGGTAGTGCGGCTTCAGGTAGACGCGCCGCGCCGGAAGCGACTCGACGCCGTCGTAGGGCAGGCATATGGCCTGGTAGTTGGCGAGCAGCCCGAACTCGCGCGGGGTGAACACCGGCTCGCGGGACCGGCGGAACGACTTGCTCGCCCCGATGGTGCCGCGCCCGCCACCGGCGCGTCCGGACAGGAGCGAGAACTCGGGCCTGCCCGTGGTCTCGGTGAACGTGTAGGAGGCCTGCGTCTTCATGACGGAGCCGCACATCTCGGATGCGACCTTAGCCGACGCCTCGTCGGACAGGGACAGGAAGACCCGGGTGCGGAGCGTCTGGACGAGCGTGCGCCACGCCTCGCCCGAGGGCAGCACGGAGCGCAGCGACGAGAGCGACTGCGTGGCGACGATCGGGATGCACCGGCACTGCCGCGTGAGCGCGAACGCCTTCTCGTCGCCGGAAGGATCGTCCTGGCCCACGGTCGCGAACGCCTGGTATTCATCGCAGATGAACACGGCGGGCCGCATGTAGCGGTCCGGGTGGTGGGCGGCCTCGGCGGGCCGCCGGAGCAGCGCCTGCATCCACGCGCTCTTGAGCAGGACGCCGATGGCGCGGGCAAGCGCCGGGTTGGCCCCGGCGGGCATGTTGAGCGCCAACACCTTGCCGCCCTCGATCAACTCGGAGAGCGGCGGCAGCCTGCGCCGGAGTCCCGGCAGGGGATGGCTGGGGGCGTCGGCATCGCCGTTCTCGACGGGCTTCGCTTCTTCCGGCGGGGGCGGGCAGAACACGCCCGCCACGTCCGGCTGGTCGAAGAGCGAGAGGAAGACGCTGATCCCCTCGACGATCGAGGTGCGTAGCTTGGCGTCGAGCGCCGACCAGTCCTTGTCGTACCACCGTTCGATGGCCTCGACCCGCTCCCGGTACTCGCCGCCCGCGCCTCCCCCGGCCGCTTCCACCGCGTAGGTGACTTCGAGCTTCGCCAGCTTTGCCCGCAGCTTCGCGTTCAGCCGCGTGCGCACCCGGCCGGTGCCGACCGGCTCCCAGTCCCACTTCTTGAGCGCGTCGGCGTGGGAGAGCACGTCGTCGTCGCCGATGACGGCGGCCACCGGAGATACCTGGTCCGCCAGGTCCTGGGCCTCGCCGATCTTCCGGCCAAGAAGGTCCGCGTCCACCGTGCAGCGGTAGATGTCCTGAAGCGTGACCCAGCCGCCCGGCAGGAGCCGGTGGAGTTCGACGATCCACCGGACGAGGTTCGTGTACGCCTGTTGCCAGAACGGTTCGCGCGACTTGCCGAAGAGCTGGTTGATGAGGGACGCCACGCCGTAGGCGAGCGAGTAGGAGTCGAGCAGCGGATCGTCGAGCGGGTTCCACTGGAGCGACCCGCCGAGCCCGATTTCCAGGTAGTCGTCGCCACGCCCGGCGTCATCGAGGATGCCGCGGACCTGATGGCAGAAGTCTCCCTTGACTTCGAGCACGAGCGCCCCCGCGCGCCGGGCGTGATCGTCGGCGCGCCACGAGAGGATCTGGCGGGCGAACGGATACATGCAGCCGCTGGTCTTGCCGGTTCCGACGGCTCCCACGATGAGGGTTCCGGTGTAGAGCCCCTTCTCGGGGATCACGAGCCACGACGGCCGTTCGCTCTCGCGCGGCACGGTCGGATGGTGCAGCTCGCCGATCACGAGCGATGGCGCCTCGTCGGTGGGCGAAGCGGGCCACTCGGGCAGCCTGCCCCGGCGACTTGGCCGGAAGAGCGGCTGGAACCAGACCCGCCAGACCGACAGCGCGAACGAGCCCGAGAGCACGACCAGGACGGCGGGCCACGCGTGGTGCCAGGCGCGGAGCGCGTCGTGCAGGCCCGGATCGTGCCAAGCGATCAGGTCGAGATACCGGTTCGCGCCCGGGGGCGGGAAGGGCGCCTTGAGCGCCTGGGCACCGGCGGCGCCCATGGCCGCGCCGATGATGGCGAGCGTACCGGACTTCATCGGCCGGACACCCTTCCCGGAGGGACTGCTGGCTGGGAGCGACCCCGCAGCGGAGGGGAGGATGGGGATGCACATCGCCATCCTGCCCGATGCCGATCGAGGCATGCCGAGATGGGGGGTCGCTCCCAGCCACGGCCTCGATGGCCTGATCGGCATCGCCGGTCCGGCGGCCGTGGTGCAACCGCAAGCGCGCCAGCGACATGCGGGATCGGCGTCGTGCACACGGGAACGCGGTTTCCGTGCACAAGCACCCCGACATGGGATGTGCACGCCGGATCGGCATCGGCACCCCGGGTCCGGCGATCAAAACGGGTCTCCCGAGAGCCGCCTCGACCGCCATACCGTGAAGCCGTCGATCATCGCTTCGGACGGCGCGGTCGGGAGCGCGGCCCGGAGTTCGGCGAGCCGCGCCAGGCAGCCCCGGAGGCTGCCGTGCTCTTCGATCACGCTCTCGTCCCTGCCGCGGATGCCCTGTTCGATCCGTTCGATCTCGCGGCGGATCTCAGGACCGGTCGCCGACGCCCGCGAGCGGCTGGGGGACCGGGCCGGGTCGGTCCAGTTGCCGAGAACCTTCTCGGCCCGCTCGAACTCGCGGTCGGTGCGAACGACGGCGACAGCCTCAACCGGCCGGCTCCGCTTCTGGAGCGCGGCCCAGAGTTGCCGGTGGGCGCGGCCCCAGGAGTGGAGACCCGCAGCGGTCTCGTGGCCCGGATCGGCGTAGACGAACACCCCGCCCCCGGCGTCGAGCGCGACGGGCAACTTGAGGGGGAAGTAGCGGCGCGTATTGCCGCCGGCGCCCCGGTACACACGCACGGGCAGGACCCGGCGGTCGATCCCAATCTCCTCGAAGGCCGCGACCTTCTCGGGCTCGGTCGGCAGCCACGCCTTGCCAGCGTGCCCCATCACGTGGTCGAGTGAGAGCAAGCGGCGAAGGAGCACCTCGGAGGACGCGATCCGGCGGTGGCGGATGTCCTCGGCGCCGAGCGCCCGGTAGACGGCGCGCGCGCAGATCCGGCAGACCTTGCGGCCCTCGTGGGTATCCTCGGCCGCCAGCCTCCGCTCGGTGATGTCCTGCACGAAGCGGAGCGCCTTGAAGCGGTCGATTCGGAGCCAGTCCGAGATCTGATCGCGGGTGAACACGCCGCTGTGGAGGCAGACCAGCGCGATCCACTCGGCCTCGCGGCCCGTCCACCCGAACGCTTCGAGCGCCTTCTCGCGGCCCTTCAGATGGGCGATCACGGCGACTCCCCGGTCACGAGCGCTAGGTCGGCCCGCATGTAGGTGACGAGGAGGCCCATCGGGTTGTGGACGACCAGCTCGGGCGGGACCGAGTCGAGGAACTCGAAGCGGAGCGTCAGCGACCAGCGTTCGCGGCGCAGTTCCTGTTCGCCCCTCAAATGCACGAGGTCGAAGTCCGCCGTCGCGCCGTGCGGCGGCTCAGGCGCAGGGTGGATGCGGAGCACGACCTGCTCGACTTCGAGTTCGGTCTCGGCGGTTCCGGCCGCCGTGGCCGCGACCTCGGCCCCGTCCCGCTGGAACGCCGCGTTCGCGAGATCGGTGCTCAGGAACCGGAGGCTGCGGGTCCAGTGCTCCTGGGCGGTCGCCCGGCGGCGCGAGTGGAAGTCGTGGACGAACCGGTTCAGGAAGTATTTCGTCGTCGGATCGAGCGGATCGGCCTGGGCGGTCGCGGCCTCGTAGGCCAGCGCCTCGGCTCGGCCCACGTCGTCGACCCGGATCACGATGGGCTTGGGCGGCTCGGTGCCCGCGATCCGCAGCAGGACGAAGACGCCGAGGGCCATACTTGCCGAGAGGAAGATCAGGATCGTCCGCAGCTTCCTGTTCGCCTGCACCGCCTCGCCCCAGATCTCGGCGTACTCGCGACCGGCGTCACGGTCTCGTTTCATCATCGGCTACTCCTTGGGGCTCAGACGGGGGGCTTGGCGGGAGCCGCAGCCTTGCTGGCTCCCTGCATGATCAGCGCGACGAACCCGGACCCGGCGGAGCCGGAACCGGACACGAGCATCGAGGCGAGTTCGCCGACCTTTAGCCCGGCCATGAGGCCGGAGACGACGAGCGGGAGAAGGACGACGGCCCAGAGCCAGAGTTCGCCCGCGTCTGCCGTGCCCGTGCCCATCAGCGCATCGGCGTAGGTCGTGATGTAGCCCATCCCGACGCCCATGAAGACCCTCAGAATGGCCCCCGCCACGACGCCGTAGAGCGTGTAGACCATCAGCGTCCGGAACCATCCCCAGAACAGGAACGAGAGCGGCTCGAAGAGCAGGAACGCGATGAACACGGGACCGAGCAGGATCGCGATGGCGATGGCGACCTGCGCCCAGATCACCTGCGCGTAGGTGACGCAGAACAACGCCAGCAGGCAGACCACGAGCGAGGCGCCCATCACGAGCGTGATGAGCGAGGAGAAGATCACGGTCGCGCCGGCCGTTACGATCGAGAGCAGGTTCCCCGTGGACCATGCGGCGCTCAGGTGCGCGGAGTACGCCTGCACGAGCGCGGTCATCTCGGTGTACCCTGCCGACACCACGTCGGACAGAAACAAGTTCTGAAGCCAGATTCCGCCTCCGGCGATCATGGCGGGGAACGTCAGCCCGACGCCGGGGATCGGGACGACATAGTAGTGGAGCAGGGTGCGGGGGATCGCGATCCCGATTACGAGCTTGATGATCTCCCAGGGCTGGAACGTGCCGCTGAACGCGATCTTGAGTCCGGTCCAGGCGACCATCACGGCGGCAAGGCCACCCCAGAGTTGGAGCCCGAGCGTGTGCACGTCGGGCGCGGCCCCACCCACCACGGTGTCGAGCACCACGTCCAGAAAGCTCTTGAAGTCCTGAAGGTCGTCGGCAGGGATCTGTGTGGGGACGTTCGGGTCGATGGACTGCCGGGGAAGTTGCATGACCAGCGCGCCCCTACCGGTAGAAGGACGGGATGCGGAAGAGGAGCCCGTCCCGGAGCGCGGCCCGGTTCTGGGATGCGGCGTCGCGAAGCGTCAAAGCCATCGCATTCGCACGCGCCCGGTCGTCATGCCAACGGCCAAGCCATTCGAGCCGGGCGAGTTCGGCCTGCCGCGCCCGGCTCGCCTCGACGGCGGCCTGATGGGCCAGCACCTGACCTGCGGCCGCATTGATCCTCCCCCGGCTCAGCGAGGCCGCCACACCGGCCTGCTGGAGCGCAGTGTTCGACAGGTTGCCATTCGCAGTGAGGTCGCCGAACGAGCCCTGCGCGCTCTCGATGGTCTCCGCGAGCGCGGCGGCCGCGTCGAGCGCCGCGTAGTCGAGCACCCGCTGCCGGTCGGCGGCTTCGCGGGCGTGACGGTAATCCTCGACCGCCTGCGTCGCCGCTTGGGGAGACAGGTTCCGATAGAGGCCGAGGATGTCGGCCTCTGCCACCCGGTCGGCGGTCCCGTGGACGGCGCGCCACAGTTCGGTGAACGAGCGACCGTTGCCGAAGTCCCGGACGGCATCGACCGTCCCTCGCGCCTGGCCGGTGAAATCGGACCGCCACGAGAGGCCGTTCCGCACCAAGCCTACCGGATCGGCGGCAAGGTCGGAGAACGGCCGGAGCAGCGCGTCGATCTCGCCGCGCGCCGCACGCTCCATGTGGTCGAGCTGGCCCCGGAGTTCGGAAAGCTGCCGGCCCATCGAACGGATCTGGCTGACCTGATTCCTGATCTGTGTAATCTGGTTCGCGATGATCGTGGCCCGCTGGAACCAACTCCCGAGGTCAAGCTGCGCGCTCGCGGGACGAGCGCCCGCGAGGAGGAGGAGCGGGACGAGAAGGGCGGCGATGAGGTTGCGGTGACGCATGGGGGTTTCCTTTCGTGTCAGCGGTTTGTGGTGCGGGTGGGGGTTGGGATCAGGACATCGGAAGTGAGCCAGACGCGGAGCCGGTGGCCCGCGCGGATCGTGATCTCCGGCATCCGGTTCAGGTATCGGTCCAGCATCGAGGTGGCGCTGCCACCGAGCCCCTGGCCGACGCCCGCCCGGAGTCCGTAGGGCGACGCTCCGGCCAGCGTGAGACCGCTCAGCGCCCCGACCGCTCCGGCGGCGGCGAAGGTCGAGAGGTAGCGCCGGTTCACTTGGTCCTTGAGCGCGCTCTCGCCCACCTGGTTCAGGCCAGTGAACTCAAGGTCCACCCAGCTTCCGCCGGGCAGCAGCAGCCGGTGGAACGCCACGGCCAGACGGCTCTGGTCTTGGGTCTCGACCGCCCGGGCCATGCCGACGACGCGGGCGCCGCGCGGGATCAGAACGCGCTGGCGGTCGGCCGAATAGAGCGGCGCCGACACCATGGCGAGCACGGGGCCGGGGAACTCGCCCGACAACTGGGTCACCAGCACCGCCTCAAGGAACGTGCCCTCGTGGATGCGCTCCCAGCCCGCCGGGTCATCCGGCCGCACCAAACGGCTGGGCTCCGGCGTGGAGGTTCTGCCGGGAGGTGTCGGTACGCCGGGCGCGAACTCTCCGGCGGCCAGTCCGGCCGCCATCTCGGCCTCAAGGGCGGCGAGGGATTGCCCGAGGGACGCGAGCGCCCCGTCGAGTGCCGCATCGGGAGACTCGGGCGGCAGGGAAGACGCCGCCGCCGCATCCGGGGATCCATTCGGGTCTCGGTGCGACTGTGCGACGGGGAACGAGCGGAGCGAGCGCGTCCTGCGCTCGACCTCTTCGAGGCGGAGCGCCTCGCGCAACTCGAACTCGGCGCGGCCCATGCCGGGGGCTCGACTACCACCGCCGGCATCCGTACCTGCGGACCCCGCACCTACCGACCCCGCGCCGGAGGGGGCTCCGGCATCCCGGTCCGGTGGGGCGGCGCGGTTCCGGGCGGCGGCCCGTTGCGTCTCGCGCTCCGTCTCGTCGCGGATGCCCTCCTCGAACGACCGGCCCTCGCGGTCGTTCACCGCTCGCGGCTGCGCGGGCGCTCCCGCGGCGGCTTCGTCTTCACCGGGACCGGCGAGCGACGACGAGAACAGAAGTCCGGCAACCAGCACGGCGATCAGAACGATCCCCGCCTTCCGTGACGAGGCCGCCCGGCAGCGCGCCCTTTGGCTCCTTCACCCACTGCTTCCAGCGGCTCATCGTGAGCCCTCCCGGGGCTCGAACCGCCAACGCACCCGCTTGTCCCCGATCTGGAGCCACCCGTCGCCCAGGACTTGGCGGGCGACGTACAGCCCGTCGTCGGTGAGGTCGTAGGCGATCAGGCTCGGCTCGCCGTCCTTCATCTCGTAGAGCGCAGGCGACTCCTGCGCGCGCGAGCGGATGTACGTGAACCGTCCGTCGTGCCACATCGCCTCGACCAGGAACGGCCGCCCCGACGCTCCCCGGTCCAGCCGGTACTCGAACGCGAGCCTTGCGGGATAGGCGGCACGGAACGCCTCGATCTCACTCGCGGCTTGCTCGCGTGCCTCGCCGATCCCGGCCTCGGCCCGTTCTCGCGCGCGACGGACGGCTTCGGCAGCCTCGGCCGCCATCTCTTGGTAGGCCGTGACTTCGCTCCGCGCGACGAACGCGGGTCCACCCATCCCACCGGCCATCCCCGCCGCCTCCGCGCCCGCCTCGACGCGAAAGACCAGGTGGGTCGGCTCCTCGGCGTGCTCGGAGACGAGGAACGAGTAGATGCGCCCGGATTCGCAGACGAGCGCGACGTTGGTCGCGGCGTCCTCGGCTAGGGGCTTCAGGTACGCGACGTTCGCCGCGCCGGTCAGGTGCCAGTACTCGGAGTCTCCGACGACGAAGTCGAGGATCCGCTCCCCGGCCGGAAGCACGATCAGAGTCGTGTGGCGCACACGCGCGCGGAGCCGGTGGATGCGGTCCCCGCCCTGGCCCGGCGCCGTAGGAACGGCTTCATCGCCGTTCGCTTGCTGCGCGGCGGCATCACAGGGGAGCGCCGCCAGAAGGAACGTCAGCAGGACTACGACGATCCCCAACAGGATCGCCACGGTAGGGGTTGCTTTCATGGTATTCACGTCCTCTCGGTTGGTGAAGTGGGCTGGGTTCGGTCCGCGAGCGCTTCGAGCGCCCGGACCAGGCCGTGCTTCGCCACGGCCTCGGCGCGCCTCTCGGCGTCGAGCGGCGAGGAGGTGTAGAGCCAGTAGCTCTCGGGATCGACTTCGAGGCGGAGCACCGCCGCCTCTTCCGGGCGCCGGAGGTACAACTCGCGCTTGGGCGTCAGCGCCCGGATCCGGTCGACCTCCGACTCGTTCAGCCGGAAGAGCGCCCCGGCCTCGTCGGGCAGTTCGGCGTTGGCGAGGAACAGCTTGGTGGGGATCGATTCGAGAAGGGCCGAGGCGCCCGGCGTCCCCGTCACGTCCACGGCGGACTGCGTGGCGAGCACGAGCGCGGCGTTCTTCTTCCGCCACGTCTTGGCCGCCTCGGCCAGGTAGTTCAGCACGGCGGGGTCCTGCATGTACCGCCACGCCTCGTCCACGACCATCAGCTTGAGCCGCGCGGTCTCGGCCGCGTCCTCGATCTCCAGCCGCATGCGTTCCAGCAGGTAGGAGAGCGCCGCCTCGCACAGGTCCGCGTGCTCCGCCGCGCCCGCCAGGTCGATCACCTGCCAGTCCCGGAATTCGATGTCCGCCCCGCCCGCCGGGGGGTTGTCGAAGAACGCGCCCCACGCGCCGCCCTCCGTCCAGCGGCTCAGCGCGGGCCACATCGCGGACGGAAGTGAACCGGCCAGCACGCTGAGTGTCTGCCGCTCCGTCCCGAGGGCGTACAGGTCCTCGATCCGCGCGCGGATCTCGCTCGTGTCCGCGCCGCTCGCCTCGAAGCCGCCCAGCTTCAGCAGCCGGAGCACCCAGCCGGTCAGGAACTGGAACGTGCGCGTGGTGGCGGGTAGCGCGAAGGGTGTAAGCCGGAGCGTTGGTTCCGCCTCGCCGGGCGCCAGCTCCAGGTAGCGGCCTCCGAGGAACCGGGTCAGCCAGCGGTAGGAGCCGCCAAGGTCCAGGATCAGGATGCGCGGATCGTACTTGAGCGCCTCGACCAGCAGGAAGTTCAGGGTGAAGCTCTTGCCCGAACCCGTCGCCCCCAGGATCAGCGTGTGGCCCACGTCGCCCGCGAACAGGTCGTAGCGGTACGCCGTGCGCCACGGCGTCTCGAACACCGCCAGCGGCTCGCGGTCGAGATGGCGACTTCTCCGGTTCCCCCTCGGCGGCCCGAACACCGGCGCGAGGCACGCCGCGAGTCCCGCCGATACGAACACCTTCCGCACCTGTCGGCGCCGCGGCTGGGCGGGGAGCCGGGCGAACCATGCGGGCATCTGGCCGTAGCCCTCCCGGATCACCTTCGCGTCGTGCGCGGCGAACAGGCGGCGCACATCGCCGTCCAGCCGCTCGATCCGTTCGAGGTCGCCGTGCAGCGCCACGGTCAGCGACGCCTCGCCGTAAGCCACGCCGTCGGCTTCGAGTTCCACCAGCGCGGCTCCCAGCCGGTCCGACTCCGCGGCCGCCGCGGAATCGACCATCGCCGCCGCCGTCCCCTGGGCGTCCTGGGCGTGCGCCATCATCGAGTAGCGGCGCGAGAAGTAGTGGCGCTGCGCGCTTCGGATCCGGCGCCGCGCCGCCTCCACCGTCCACGGCCGCCATTCGAGCGAGACGGTCGTCACCGCGTCCAGGCAATACAGGTCGCGCAGCAGGTTCGCGTGCGCTTGGCCGGGTGGCGACAGGAGCGAGTAGAGGATCAGCGGCTCGCCGTCGAGCCTCAAGTGCGACCGTTCGGCTTCGAGTTCGGACAGCGCGAGACGCCAGTTCATGCCGCTGCCCGTCGCGCCGTCCCAGGACGTGCCGGGTCGGTTGATCAACTCCGAAAGGAAGCGGGACGCCTCGACGGCTCCCAGCATCTCGACGGGTGTGTGCTCGGCGACGAGCGAGCGGCCCGCGTCGATCATCGCCCGGAACCGGTCCGCGGCCGCCTCGATCTCCGAGGCGAGGTAGGTCGGCGCGCTTCCTCGGCGCTTCCTCCACCCGGCGAGCCGGGAGAGCAGTCCCGCCCTGGAGGTCCGGGCGGCCGTGCGCAGGCCGGAGGCAAGGGACCAGACGACGTAGGCGTCAAGCCTCTGGACGCGCTCGGCCAGGAACGCCCGGCGCTTCCGGGCCGAAAGGGACGCGACACCGGATCCGCTCCCCACGGTCGTCTCGGGGCTGCGCGGCGGACGCCGGAGCATGTGGAAGTACAGGCGGGCATCGGGACCAAGCCCCGAGAGCATCCGCTGCCACAGGCCCAACACCCGGTCGATCTGCTCCGGCGTGCGGCCGTCCGTGACCGCGGGTGTGATCTGGCCCACCGCGATCAGCTCGCCCGAACGGGTCAGGCAGGTGCGGTCGTCGTCGAGCCAGCCCCAGTAGGGCAACTCCTCGGCCAGCGACCCCGCCGCCTCGTAGGCCCGAAGCTCTTCGGCGACCCTCACTCGCCACGCCCCCGGACCTTCAGGTGCCACGGCTCTTCCGCCCACTTACCCGGATCGTACCGGGCCGGGTAGCGCGCCGCTGCCCGAAGCACCGCGAGCAAGGCCGGGTCCCTGCGGCCCGCGAGCCAGCCTGCGCCGTAGCTGCCGCCGAAGACCGCGCCGCCCGCCACGAGCGAGGCCGTCGCGTTCCACACCGCGACGGCGAGCGTCGCCCCCAGCAGGAACAGCCGCCGCTCCACGCCCAGCACCGTCAGCGGACGGTTCAGCG
>JAPPGI010000131.1 GCA_028874985.1 Gemmatimonadota bacterium
TGGCGCGAACCTTCACCCAAACGGCGCGTCCACGGCTCATGGCGCGCCGTTTCCGGTTCGGGGGTCAGAGGGGGCGCAGCCCCCCGCCAGCCTCCGCAGGGGACTCACGGAGTGTGGCCCCAGCGAGTATGCTGGCTGAACGACGAAACGGGCGTCAGAGAAGCCCGTGGGGACCGCGTCCGCGATCCGGCGGCGGCCCCCCGCAATGCGGTGGCGGAGCACCGCGATCACTCTGGGGAACGCGTTGGCCGAGCCTTGCGAAGCGCGGCCGGCGGCGGAATCGAGGCCCGCGATCGCGGGCCGTCCATAGACCCGCGATAGCGGCGCGGCCACTGATCTCCGCCAGCGCCCCTCTCGGGGGGCACGGGCCATCAGTTCCGCCGTGGGTAGATTAAACTGAACTACGCGTCTCCTCCGGTGTTTCGGCTCGTCCAGTCGTGCTGCCCTTCCGGTGACCCGAAGGGGGCGAGATACTACGGATTCCATCCGCAGCTGGTTTCATCTTGGCTCTCCCGCCTTGGCGGGCAAATCCACGCGCCGATGCGTGGAGCCCTGCCGTCAGAATCGCCGTGCCCTACAGTCAGGGGACTGATTCCGGCCGTGTCAACCACACAAGAATCGGCGATGTCCTAGGGGTTCCAGTGTGGTCCCGGAGCCAGATCGGCCTCCGTCATCGGCACCTCCTTCGCCACTCCGAAGCCTCACACGAGGTTCAGATGTGTCCGCCGCCTTTGCCCGCGAGGGCGGCGAATAAGAATGCAGGGCCGGTGAATGCCGGGCGGCCCAATCCGTAGAGGCATTTCCGGGCTGTGTGCGCCCGGTCGGCGGCCCGAAACAGTCGAAAACGGCCGGATGGCCGAAAAGCGAGGCCGCAGGATCGCCTCTAACGCACGATCGGAGGTTCCCGAGGGGTAGGGGTCGGGTGAAAAAGGGCTCTTGGCGGGGCCTGGCATTAGGTTGGAGCGGAGAAGTTTGGTCGGCTTCGGTGGGGATTCCAGGTCGGGGTTTACGAGCCGCCGCCGCTGTTGAAGGGGGCCCGGAGTGTCCTGGATCTGATCGATCCACCGCCAGACGCCCAGGCACCCAGTCATGAACCCGGTTGTCGTAGCCGGTGCGCCGGAAGCGCATGTTAGTGGGCCTGGCAGCGCCCTCGGGCGTAATGGTCGCGTCCGCAGCCCGGGATGGTGCATTTCCGGTCCTGGCTTCCGGAAATCCGGGTGTCTGAACGGCTGAGGCATGGAAGCCCGGGTGGGCGAACGAATAAAGGTGCTGGAAACCAAGGCGGACCACGTTTTGGAGGGATGAGTGCTGTCGAGGGGAAACTGGAGGTCGCCAATCTGGGGGCCATTCAGCGCGACGTGGCGTTCATCAAGGCGCGGTTCATGGTGGATCCGGACGCGGAATGAGGGAGGCCCCGGAATGGGGGCGGAGTGCTGTCCGGCGGAAGGCGGGGGTCGCCGGACAGCCCAGGCGGCTTAGCAGTTTAGCAGCTTAGAGAGAGCTAGCGGTGGCGGTCGGGTGTTTGTACTAGCCAGCGTCGCTCGCTCGCCGGCTGAGACAGGCGATGCACATGCAGCGGGGGTTGCCCAGCTCCTTGTGGGCAAGCCCGTGGACGATGCCGTCCGCGGCATCGAACTTGTGGGCGAAGCGGTCGAAGTACTGCGTATCGCCAGATTGATACCTCCGGAAGACGGCATGGGCGACATGGTCGGCCAGCTGGATGACGCGAGACGCGCGGGAGTCTACGAAAAAGGGCGTGTCGGCGAGGTGGCGGATGACCCCCCACTGGGTCCCGAGGGTGCGAAACTGGACGGACATCCGCTGAAGGGTGGTTTCGTGGGAACTCTCGTCGAGGATCACGAGCCCCCGCTGTGTGTCACCTCCAACGCGCAGGCGGTGGAGATATTGGTCGAAGCGGCTGCAGAGGTCCTCGAACGCGATCTCCATGGGGTCGCGGTTCGGAAACGACGGTTTGTGAACGACGCACGCGAAGGCCCGGGCGGTGTCGTAGGCGTTCGCCAGGACGTCGAGAACGGACTTGATGGTGCCCCGGGCTTCGTCCTGGGTCAGGCGCTTCCAGGGCTGGGCTCGGCGGCCGAAGATCTCGGAGGCGTGAAACTCCACGCTGTGCGGGTCGCCGGGGTTGATGTCTTCCGCCAGCCGGTCGAGCTGCTGGGTGATCCAGTGCGCCTGGGCCTCGAAGACCGATACCCCCCCGAGGACGAGATACTGCTCAGTTGGGTTGCCGGCAGAGCCGGCGTCGTCGAGATAGAGAAGGTGCATTCAGAGGAAGTCGATGCGTCGGGAAGGCCAAGGTAGAAAAAAAGGCGGCCGGGCGAGCCGTAATGGCTCGACGAACCGCCGTGGCAGCCCTCCCAACCGCACAAGAATGCTCGCGGTGAAGGCCGGTGGTTGTCAATAGGGCGGAGGCCAATCAGTCGGCCTGGTCGAGCCAGGCCTTCTCGGCCACTTCGCAGATCAATCGGTGCACCTGGTCGCGTCCGTGCTTGCGAACCATTCGCGCGCCCAGCCGGACGAGCTCCCTACAGGAGTGGCAGACCTGGCGGTCCGGCCGGAGCGGAACGAGGCCCCTCAACGGGCCGCCGGCCGCACAGTTCGCAGTCAAGGCGTCTCGTCGGCGGGATCATGGCCAGGGCCGGGTCGGCTGCTGTGGCACGGGTGCCGGGTGGTCGAGCCCGTAGGCGACCAGGCGGCGGAGGTCGTGGATCCGCTCCGCGCGCACCCTGGGCACCCTCGCCGTGTCAGACGAGGGCATCGTGGCGGCCGACAACAGGCGGTGCGTGGACCTGTTCACGCTTGAAGGCACCCCGCTCGGCTCCCAGCCCGTTGGCGAGTCCTTCTATGACCTCGCCATTGACTCCGCAGGCGGCGTCGTGGTGCTGGCGTGGCCGAGCGGCCCGGCAACGGCCGACCAGGCGCTGCCGGCACGGGTCATCCAGGCTGTCCGGTGCCGGGAGCTTTGGGTATCCGGGCCTCTCCCCCCTTTGAGCGCCTATCAGGTGTACGGTCCGCATGGGGTGCCGTCGGATTTGGAGGGAGGAAGAATCGCGATCGGCGTAAGCGATCAGTACGACATGGCCGTGCTCGACGCCTCGACCGGCAGGGAGTTGGGACAGATCTCGCGCGACATCCCGCTTCGTGCAACGCCAGAGGAATACGTTGCCCGCATCCGTGAGTCGATGGCGCGCAAGGCGCATATGTTGACGTTTGGCGAGACGCTGCCCGTCGTCGGCAAGGCGTCCACAGGACCGCCCGGGCACACGGTGTGGGTTCGCCGGCGTGGGGGAGTGGGCGACAGGGTGGCCGCTCCGGTCGGTGAAGAACATCGGCTCTACGACCTGTTCGATGGCGAGACTATGGGTACATCGGGACCGTCGAGGGTCCGGAGGGCCTGACGCTCATGGCCGGCAACGAAACGCGCGTCGCCGGCGTCCACACGGACGAACTAGACGTTCCCTCCGTGCGTGTGCTGCGCGTGGAAGTAGCGGCGCGGCGGTAAGGTGGCTGGCAATCGCTTGGAAGCGGGGAGCACGTCAGCGGCACTTGAAGCAGTTTAGCAGCCTAGCAGCTTAGCGGCAAAGGAGCGGTTTAGGAGTGCGGCTCCTCCCCGGCCGCGGAACGGGCGAGCAATTCGCCGTCGCCCGACCACACCTCGCAGACCCAGTCTGACGACAAGGGCAAGTGGGCTTCGTCGTCCGGAAGATCCAGCGTCACGTCACCGCGTACCTTGGGGCATCCGGCGCGAGCGAGGGCGGCAGGGGTATCGGTCGGCTGGAGCACGTGCCAGCGTTCCCACAGAGGAGGGGCGGCGCTCTGCAAGCGGCGTGCGCAGATGCGGACACGCTGCGGATCACTGCGGGAGAAAATGGAATCGAGGCCCTCGAAGTCCCTCACAGCGGCCGCGGCCTCCTGGAATCGTTCCAGGGACCACTTGCGCCAGTCCGCGAGCGAGCGAAGCGTGACACCTGACCATTCGCGGCCAGCCCGAAAGACGGACAGGTTTACGAGGTCTTTCCGGTAGGCAGCCTGCCGAATGGCGGCGGCGGTAGTGTCGGCGAGTCGGGCAGCTTGCCGGTAGGTGAGCACTTGCTGGGCGTTGTCGATGCCGGCGTTGAGAACGAGGTGCCGGTATGCGTGGCGCAGTTCGGCTTCTGAGGGCAGGTGGTCCACGGGGACCCGCCGACGTAGACGGTCGATGATTTCCGCCCGTGTAATGTCCTGGTCGGGTCGCAGCGACCCGACCAGGACCACGAGGTTGTAGAGGGTGCGCTTTGTTTGAGTATCCATGCGAAATGGCTCCTTCGGATTGGAATGTGACAACGTGACAAACAACAATAACACATCACAGATTCGATTCAAGTCCCACCCTGCAACTCGGTGTATGCTCCGGTAGAAGCGGGTCGCGCTAGGACTTCGAGAAAGGCAGTAAGAGCGGGACTCGCGGGCCGAGGAACGCGATGTAGGTCAAGAAGGTGCCGGAAGGCCCACGGCGGCCCGGATGTCGTGGGCGATCCGGGTGGCGCGGCCAGAGCCGATGGCGTCGCAGCGCTCGGCCTGTGCGAGCGCGATGGTCCGGACGGCGAGGAGGAGGTGGGGGTCCTCGGAAGCGCAGGCGTCGGAGTATGCTTCGTGGAAGAAGTGGGGATGGGTGACGCGGGGGGGTCGGCGCTTGGCGACCTGGTTCCAGGCGGTGGCGACAACGCAGGGCTCGCCGCCGTACAGCCAGGCCCGGGGCGAGGGCGGCTCGGTGGGCCTCGGCCAAGGACAGCGGTTCCGGATCCGCCGGGGGGTTCCAGAGGCGGGGCAGGTCGGAGGCCTCGATGCGGCTGGCGGCGGTCATCGGCCGTCCTCGCCGTCGTGGTGCTGGGGGGCGTTGCAGTAGCCGTCCCGGGCCCGGACGGCGATCGCGGCGCGGATGAAGTTGGCGACCTCGAGGTTCTCTCACTCGGCGGCCGCCCGGACGGCCTCCCGTTCCTGGGGCGTGACGCGGAGCGTCAGCAAGACGGTGCGGTTCTGCCGGCCGCTCCAGTAGTCGAAGCCGGTGCGGGTCGCGGGGGACATGTTGAGAAGGGTCTCCGGGTGATCCATGGGTTCGATTACCTCCGGCGCGGGTGGCTGACCAGTGACAGTCCAAGGCTCAGCTGGGCGTGGGACGAGACGCCCGTGCGGCGGGAGATGAACCGGACCGCGGACGGGAGCCTGGGCGCGCACGTCGGAGAAAGGCCGGGCCCCACTACGAGGACATCTCGGAGGCCAAGCCAATTAGCAGGGCTCCCGGTGATACGGATACTACCAAGAGGCGGTCGTTGGCCGCCTCTTCGTACTCCTCGAAACCGGCAAAGTAGTCACCAACTGCTGGTGGAGCCTCAAGCGCCATGGGCTGAAATCTGGTGTAGCGTGGCAGTATCGCCGCCGCTCGGGGGGTCAAGTTGATTTCGTACACGGTCTTCGGCATTCGGAGTTCCCCTGTTCGGAAAGTAGGGTGAGCGGGTGAATTGTTCGGATTCGGGTGACGGCCGCAAAGGCGATCTCGCTAGCCTACGGGGCATCGAAATCTGGCCAGTTCACCGACTAGGTCTCGCGCCTTTTGAGTTGCCACACCGGCTTCGATCGCTGCCCGGAAAGCCGATCCACGCAAATCAACCCCTGCTCCCCATGCACCCAACAAAGCGGTATCCTGCGCATCCAACAGTAGGGAATCCGCCAGGACCGACAACCAGTGGGCTCGCCATAGAGCCTCGACCGCGACCGCACCTTCGGCCTCGGCCGCCACCGCCCAAGCCCGTACCGCGCAGCCATCCGGCGCCGAGTCCGCGACGGTATCGAGGCGGAGTGGGGCTGCGCGTGGGGGACCTCGGGGACATTGAGCACCGACTGCCTCAAACGCTGCGGCGGCAGCTGTGGCCGCCTCGTGAACTGCCTCCAGCGCAGTCGTCGACAATCCATCCGGGTATCGGCTTGCTAGGGCTTCGGCGGCTGTGAGCGTTCCCGGGGCCGCGGAGTCGACAGCCTCAAGCGCCGCAAGCGCCTCGTTCCAGGCCGATGCGGCGGCGCTGTCGGCTTCGGGTACCAAGTCCCATGCGGCCTCCGACCACGCTGCTGCCGTGCTGTCCGCCGATATCCAATCGTCCAGTTGCTCGGCTTCGTACTGCAGCACTGCCATCGCTTGCTCCGCCGCTTCGCGGGCTTCCAATGCGAGTTCCCAAGCATCGCAATCGGTTGGCTCTTGCTTGGAGCAACCCGCGGTGACACCCAGGATCGCAACCGACCCGACCATCCCTCGGCTCAAGCCACTGATCGACATTCCCGAAACCTCCTGCCAAGTGCGGATGTCCTTCTGAGTTCGACCACCGCCGATACTCCCATCAATCCGGCTTGGAAGAGCGCCACCCGTGGCGCTCGGCTTGCGCCGCTTCCCCTACCGTCTTCAAGACTCCGAGGCGTTCTGCTCCTTCTATCGCTTCCCGGTCCCTGTCGTAGTGGAGGAACCACGGCAACCCGGCTCTCCCGTATTCCCGTACCGTAGGCGGCTGGGTGGGCGGACGCTTGCCCGTGATGGCCATCCACTGCTGGGAATTGGCCATTGTCACGAAGCACCGGCCGCCGTGGTCCTGATCCCACGCGTCGAGTCCGAACTCGTCCTCGTAGATCTCCTGGCTCATGCGACCGCCCGGCGCCAGACCCATCCCCCGCCAGCGGGATCCCACCTCGCGAACACCGAAGAAAGGCTCCGGCAGTTTCAGTTTCTCGTAGACCTCACTCTTCATCGGGTACACGGCGGTTTGCAGGCCACCGTGGACGCCCTGTCCCGTCAACTGCTCCTCAACCGTGTGGCCGTCGCCGAGGGACATCGCCACGAACTGGCGGATCGTTCGTTTCGCCACGCAGTAGCCGTCCAGCCACGGCTGACCGGGAACGACCACGTAGTTCTGCGGACCTTGGGTCAGGCCCTCGTGCCATGGCTCTCCGCTGATCGCGCAGACCTTCCCGGTAGCGACCTTGATTGCGCACGGGTAAGGTGAGCCCCATCGGCCCTCGAACTTGATCCACAGCGCCTCCGACTGGTGGATGGGCATGATCACACCACCGCGCCGGACGGTCTCTCGCGGCAGACGATCCGCGAAGTCATCCAGGTGCCGAAGCGGAAACCGTCCGAGTCCGGGCGGCAAAGGGTAGGTGCGCTCGTCGTCCGGGATGCGCAGGGTTCGCTGGAATTCGATCCCGCATTCCGCAAACCGATGGACCTTGGGGAAGCGGAAGGACAACTGCCCGCCACCAACGATTGTGATCATCGTGCTTCGCTTCCTCGTTTGTGAGGCGACTCTACCAGTCTCCGTCCCGTACCAACCGCACCACCGTGAAGATGGCCTCGTCCGGCGCGTCGCGAAGCTGCCGGATGAGGTCCGCGAACAGCTTCGGTCTCTTGCGGATGATCTCCTGCAATTCACCCGACACCTTGCCGGCCATGGCGAGGAAGACATCCGGATCCTCGCCCAACTCCCTAGCCAGCCGAATGGTTGTCGCTTCCGAGGGAGGAGCGGCGGCCCCACGCTCGATCTTGCTGAGGTACGCCGGCTCCACGCCGATCCGCCGAGCGACTTGGCGCAAGGAGTAGCGGCGGTCACTCGCGCGAAGGCGTTCCCTAATCTGGCGCGTTCTGGCTCCGAAACGACTCATTGATTCTCTCAGTTTGGTTGTGTGTCATACACAGTACACATACCTTCAGAGTATGTCAACGTGATCACTGCCTTACCTTGGGACCGCAAACCTCGCCATGATGAACCATCGAAATGTCTGGCACCGACGCCTCCGCATGGCCCGCACCCTCTTCGTCCACCGCTGGCACGCGGCGCAGACCGTGGGCGAGTGGTTCGGGAACGAGTCGGTGGGGGAGCGCTTCGAGCAGATCAACCACGTCCGGTCGCTGGCGCAGTACGTCTGGCGGTGCGGACCGTTCTGCGAGGAAGTCGAAGGGACCGGCCGGGTCGCCTTGCCGGACGCCGCCCGCAGCCTCCGGGCCATCGTGAAGCCGGTCGCGGCCAGGGGGCGCGGCCACTTCGAGCAGGCCGTCCGGTACGCGGCGCGGTTCGGAGCCGACGCACCCTCTGCGTTCGCGGTCCACGGCGATCCGGATCTTTCGGCCCTGCTGGGCTACGTCGCCGAGCACGCGGACATTCGGACGTTCGCCAGCGAGTTGGCCGGTCTGCACCGGGCCATGCTGCGCTACTACGTGCAGATGCGCTACCTGACGCCGGAGGAGGCCGAGACCTTCAGGCGCGGGCGGTTTCCGCTGCTGACCCCACTGAGAGCGCCCCAGCGTCACCCGGCCGACGAGGGCGACGGCCCTCTCTACACGGGTCCGCTGCCCGGCGACCTGTCCGGCGCGCTGCTGAACACCTTCGCCCGCAACATCCATCATGCCCTCGCCTGCCGGGCTCGCGCTGAACTGATTCAGACTCTGTCGGCCCACGCGCAAGGGAATACGATCGCCACCGAAGCGCGCGGAGGCCGAGCGGGACAGGGCCGCACCTTCGAAGCCCTTCTGGAGCGGCGGCGCACGCGTTTCGTGGTCCATGACCAGGCGCTCGCCTCCATGCTGGCGAGCATTCGCGAGCCGCCGATGCACCCGGTAATCCAGTGGCTGGCCGTGTTCAAGACGGCGGTATCGACGATGATCACCGCGATGCCGGTGTTCATCGTCAAGAACTTCTTCCGCGACACGCTCGCGGGGTTCGTGGCGGGCCGGTATCCGCAAGTGCCCTTCGGCGGAACGCTTGCCGGGGGAGTCCAGGCCGTTCGCGACCTTACGACTGGGCGCTCCGAACCGATGCGGGAGTACCTGTTGCAGGGAGGCTTCTATTCAGGGCTGGTCGAGTCCGAGACGCACCTGGCCGACATCCGGGGAGAGGACGGGAGGGTGCGGAAGGGACCGGCGGCGAGGCAGAGCTGGTCGCGGCTGGTCTACGCGCTCACGCGACCGGCGTGGATCGCGGAGGCCGGAACCCGGGTCAACCAGTTCCAGCGCGCGCGGCAGGCCGGCGCCACCAAGTATGCCGCGGCGCGGGCGGCGCGAATGGTGTCCTCCGATTTCGCCAACATCGGCTCGTCGCGGGGCTGGCGGATGTATGTGCACACCGTCCCGTTCCTGAACGCCGCGATCCAAGGGCTCGACCAACTATACCAGATCTTCCGCAAGCCCCGGCGAGGCGATCCGGCGGCACCGCCGCGCACTGCCGAGCAGCGTGCCCACATCCGTAAGGTGATCTGGTCGGGCGCGTGTCTGGCCGCCCTGTCGTGCGTCGCCTGGACGTTCAACGGATCGACCCGAGCGCGAGAACTGGCCTATCAAGGAGAAACCGACTACGACAAGGCGTCCTGGGTGACGCTCTACGATGTCGCTGGAGACACAGACATTCGGATACCCGTCCCGTTCCAGATCGGGGCGGCGTTCATCAAACTCCCCGAAGTCGCCTTGGACCTCGTCGCCGGAAGGGAAACGTTGGCGGGGCCGAAGTTCGTCTGGTCGCTGGTCCACGGAAACCTCGCCGTCGGCTGGATCCCGGCCGTCGCCCAGCCTATCGTCGAGATTCGGACGAACCGGAACTTCTTCGGCAACGAGATCATCCCCCCCTACATGGCGAACTGGCCTGCTGAGCGCCAGTACTTCGACCGGTCCACTCCCCTGCCGTATCGCGGCGTGGGTGCGGCGCTCAACGTCTCGCCGCTGCATGTCCAGACCATCGTACGGGGTTGGACCGGGCACCTCGGCAACGCGGCGGTCGTCGCGCTGGACGAGGCGATGTGGAACGAGCGGACGAACGGGCCGAAGCCCTTTCCCAAGACCGTCCGGCTGCTAACGGGGGTATACAGCTTGCAGCCGCCCCGCCCGCGCACCTACACCCGGTTCGGAAACGAGTTCTACGCCATCTCCGACTGGGCGGAGGGGTATGCCCGCTCCGGCGCGTGTTCCGGATTGGGGAATGCGAGGCAGGTCCCCGCGGTGTGCCGCGCACGCACTCTGGCCGGGCGCACCGCACGGGATGCTTCCGAGCTTCGCCGTCAGGGTGACGACGTTCGAACCAACCGCAGCAAGAGCCGCCGCACCAAGGAGCGTGAACTGGAGGCCCTGTACGCCCAGATCGACGGGATGTTCCGGCTGGCCTTGCCGGAACTGCGCGAACTACGGGGGCGGGGGTTCGACATGGTGGGGGCACCGGCTCCCGCAACGCGATCTACGGGCGTGAGGAGGACGCAGCGGACGCAGCGGGAGCCGCGGCAGCGCACGCGTCCGACGCGGAGGCGGCGGTGAGGGGAGCGCGCGATACCCGTGCCGAGAGTGGCGATTGTCGGAAGCGGAGCGCACATTTGCGCCCCATGTCGACCAGACGATCTGTGTTGCCGGGGATTCGGTTGCGCCGACGCGGCGCCGTGAGGGTGCTTCACCATGTGTTCGTGGTCGGGTTCGCGACCGTACCGGTGTCGGCGTGGTCTTCGGCACCGATTGTCCACGGTGTCCCTGCAGAGCCGGGGAACACCGCGTCCCCGGGATGGGACCGCGCGGCAATGTTCGGGCAGGATCAGCAACCGGACACCCTCGATCTGCTCCTTGCGCGCATTCGCGATCTGGAGTCGGCGCTGGGTGAATCGGAGGCCCGGGTCGCGCGTCTGGCCGACTCGCTCGCTGAGTTGCGCGGTAGGACTGAACACGATAGGGCGGAGCGGAATCTGGAGAGGTTCTTCCCCTTTTCTGGTGGGTAGCAGGTCATGCGCGTAGGCCATCGGGGT
>JAPPGI010000002.1 GCA_028874985.1 Gemmatimonadota bacterium
TGCCGGGTAACGCCCGGGCGCCGCGAGGCGACGGAAAGTGCCGCAGAGAGCAGACCGCCGATGGCCCCCCGGGGCACAGGCAAGGGTGAAAGGGTGCGGTAAGAGCGCACCGGGCCGCTGGCAACAGGGGCCGCATGGCAAACCCCATCCGGAGCAAGGCCAAATAGGGGACGAGGGGCCGCCTGCCCCGCCCGAGTTCCGGGTAGGCCGCTTGAGGTCCGGAGCGATCCGGATCCCAGATAAATGATCCCGCCCGTCCCCACCGGGGCGGGACACAGAACTCGGCTTATGACGCCCGTCCTCCTGGCACCTCTCCACCACCGTATTCGCCCGCTTGCCCGTCCCCGCCCGCGCGCCCGCCCGCCCGGCCTTGACCGGGGATCGGCCGAATTGGATCATTACTCCTCTCCTGCGCCCGTAGCTCAGCTGGACAGAGCGCTGCCCTCCGGAGGCAGAGGCCAGAGGTTCGAATCCTCTCGGGCGTACTTCCGCGCGGCCCGTGCTCCGCCGGATCGGCCGGCGGATCGCCGAGCCCGGTCTCCTCAGGACCCGCCGGGCGGTTCGGCCGTGGCCGGTTTCCTCGGCGGCCGTCTCAGCTGGATCGGCCGTCCCCTGCGAGCCCGCAGGTTCAGGGCCTCGACGAAGATCGAGAAGCCCATCGCGAAGTAGATGTAGCCCTTGGCGACATGATGTCCGAAACCCTCGGCTACGAGGGTCATGCCGAGGAGCAGCAGAAAGCTCAGGGCGAGCATCTTGACGGTGGGGTGGTCGTTGACGAACCGTGAGACCGCGTTCGCGGCCAGCATCATCACGACCACCGCGAGCACGATCGCGATGGCCATCACGGCGAAGTCCTCGGCCAGCCCGACCGCGGTGATCACCGAGTCGAGGGAGAAGACCATGTCCATCACGGCGATCTGGAGCAGGATGGATCCGTAGCTCGCGGCGCGCGCCTTGCCTGCGTGTTCGTCGTCCCCCTCGAGTCGGTGGTGGATTTCGCGGGTGGCCTTGGTGAGCAGAAAGAGTCCTCCGATGACCAGGATCAGGTCGCGCCCCGAGAAGGCGTGTCCCACGAAGCTGAAGAGCGGCGCGGTGAGCTTCATGATCAGGTTGATGGTGCCGAGGAGGGCGAGGCGCGTCACCATCGCCAGCAGGAGCCCCAGTTGCCGCGCGCTCGCCTGTCTTTCCTTCGGCAGCTTGTCGGCCAGGATCGAGATGAAGATGATGTTGTCGATTCCGAGTACGATCTCGAGCACCGCCAGCGTGGCGAGCGCGACCCAGGCTTCCGGGTTCGAAATCCATTCCATGTTGTGGTCCTTCCGGTATCGTGGGGGAGGTGCGGTCCGAGAGGATTGGCGTCGTCAGGGACGGACGGGCGGCCGACCGGTCGGCACCTCCGCTGCGAAGATGGGGTACGCGAAGGGAAGCTAACTTATCGGCATGGCGGGATACTCGGGCACGCCGCTGGCGAAGAAGCTGGGCATCCGCGAGGGGCACCGGATCGGGTGGCACGGTGCTCCCGCGGGATTTGCGGAATCGGTGGATTCGGGTTCCTCCGCGACCGTGGACCACGGGTTCGCCCGCGAAAGGAGTTACGATGTCATCGTCGTCTTCGTCCGGGAGCTGGCGGGCCTGACGGGGGTGCTCGAGCGCTTTCGCCCGTTGCTCAGGTGGAACGGAGGACTATGGCTGGCGTGGCCGAAGCCGGGCGGCGGGTTGGCAAGCGACATCAGCGGGACCGATGTAAGGCGGGCCGGCCTGGAAGGCGGTCTGGTCGACAACAAGGTGTGTGCCATCGACGAGAACTGGTCGGGTCTGCGGTTCGTGTACCGCACGAAGGACCGACCTGTATGAAAAAGGAGAGCTGGCGGCGTGAGCGATGACCTGCAGTCGCTGATCGACGAATGGGACGGGCTGGGGGTGGTGGTGTCCCGCCACCGCGAGACCGGAAGCTGGATCTTCATAGCGCTGCACGACGCGACGCTGGGGCGGCCGACCGGCGGCTGCCGCCTGAGGACCTACCGCTCCCCCGCGGCCGGGCTTCGCGACGCCATGCGCCTGGCGGAGGGGATGACCTACAAGTGGGCGGCGATGGACTTCCGCTACGGAGGCGGCAAATCCGTCCTGGCGGTTCCGGGGCCGCTGGAGGGAGGGCCGCGGCGCAGCCTACTCACCCGGCTCGGGCACCTGATGAACGCCCTGAACGGGGGCTACGGCGTCGGGGAGGATCTGGGCACCACCCCGGAAGACATGGCGTTCCTCGCCACGGTCACGCCCTGGGTGGCCTGCACGAGCGGCGGCGGCCGGGCTCCGGATCCCGGACCCTTCACCGCGGAGGGCGTGCATGCGGGCATCGAGGCCGCCGTCGCCCATCTGGAGGGCGCGCCGGATCTGGCCGGCAAGTCCGTGCTGGTCCAGGGCGTGGGTGACGTGGGGCACCCGCTGGCACGGCTGCTGGGCGAGTCGGGCGCAAGGGTGATCGCCGCGGACATCGACGCCGGCCGCGCCCGGGCGGTGGCGCGGGAATGCGGCGGGACGACGGTGGACGCGAGGGAGGCGTACCGGACCGAATGCGACGTGTACGCCCCGTGCGCCATCGGCGCGACCGTGAACGCGCGCACCGTGCCCGTGCTTCGCTGCCGCATCGTGGCCGGGTCGGCCAACAACCAGCTGGAAGTCCCCGAAGACGCGGAGCGGCTCAGGCGGCGAGGCATCCTCTATGCGCCCGACTACGTCGTAAACGGAGGGGGCGCGATGGCCTTCGGTCTGATGGAGCAGGGAATCGGCGATCCCGCGCAGCTCAGGGCGCGGGTGCGATCGATCGGAAAGTCGCTCGAGGAGATCTTCCGAGAAGCCGAGGCTGACGGCTCATCGCCCGTTGCGGCAGCTCACAAGCGCGCCTTGAGAGCACTGCGGCGGGAGGCCTCCGCGCAGTAAGTGACTGGAAACTGAATCCGGATACGGTGAGATTTCGACGGGCCACGGCGTCTCGCCTCCCGGATTCGGCGAGCGCCGCGATGCCGGGGCCCGCGGAGCCACCAGGGGTCCAGACAGGACGGTTCACGGAAGCCATGCGGTTCACAACCAGACTTCTTCTCGGTGGAGCCCTGTTCTCCCTGTCGGTCCCCGCGGCAGTCCGGGGGCAGGATGGAGACGGGGCGGATCCGGACGAAACGGCGTTTCTGCGTGCTGTGGGCAAACACTTCGAGACGCCGGGAAGGGAGGTGCTGGTGCTGTCCCGCTGGGGTGTGTCCACGAGAGAAATACCGGTGGTCCTGCGGTTGTCGCGGCGGGCGGGTGTTTCCCCCGACGTGGTGGTGGCCCAGCGGCGCAACGGCGACGGCTGGATGAAGATTGCGCGGAGCTACTCGGTGCACGCGGGCGAATTCCACGTCCCGATCGACGGTTCCGCCGGCTTTCTCGGTGCCGCGTACGAGCGCTTCAATGCCCGGCCGGCCTCCGAGTGGCGTGAAATCTCCCTTTCCGACGAAGAGGTCGTCGGCCTGGTCAACGTGCGCTTCCTCTCCCGCGCCCTCGGCATGGCGCCCGGGCGGGTGCTCGAAGAAATGGGGAACGGCCGCGACGTGGTGGGAGTCTTCATCCGGCTGAGCGGCGGCCGTTGACCGGCGGGTCCGAAACGCGTTCTTCGCCGCGGCCCCGCCTGGTCCCTCTGGACGGCTACGTCGAGTATCCGCCGGCGGATATGATGCGCCGGGCCACCGCGTTTCGAGAGCAGGCGGCCCGGCGGAGAACCGTGCGGGAGTACAGCGGCCGCCCGGTCCCCTGCGAGCTGATCGAGGAGTGTATCCGGGCGGCGGGGACGGCCCCGAGCGGCGCCAACCACCAGCCCTGGCACTTCGTGGCCGTTTCGGACCCCGGGGTGAAGGCGAGGATCCGCGTCGCGGCCGAACGCGAGGAACGCGCCTTCTACCGAGGTGGCGCCCCGCAGGAATGGCTCGACGCGCTGGCTGCCCTCGGGACCGACGAACACAAGCCGTTTCTGGAAACCGCCCCCTGCCTGATCGCGATCTTCGCCGAGCGCTACATGGTGCGGGCCGACGGCACGAAGGTGAAGAACTACTACGTCCAGGAGAGCGTGGGCATCGCCACGGGGATCCTCATCACCGCACTGCACCACGCGGGGCTGGCCACGCTCACCCACACCCCTTCACCCATGAGTTTCCTGAACGAAATCCTCGACAGGCCGTCCAACGAGAGACCGTTCCTGCTGCTGGTCGCGGGATACCCGGCGGAGGACGCGCGGGTCCCCGCCATTGGCAGGAAGCCGCTGGAGGCCATCGCGACCTTTCGCCAGGCTGCCGCTTCGCGATAGAATCCCACCCGTGGGACAGGCGCAAGCTCCGTTCCCCGAGCAAAGCCCTGGAGGACAGGAATGGGTGTTGACGTCGTACCCGAGCGATCGCCCGAAGCGATCCGGACATTCACGCGCGCGCTGCTCAGAGACCTGCAGGCGCTGGAGCGGCTCCTGGACGAAGGCCTCATCGAGACCGGCCTTCGCCGTTTCGGGGCCGAGCAGGAGCTGTTCCTGGTCGATGAGGCGTGGAGGCCCGCGCCCGTGGCGGTCGAGGTCCTGGAGGACTTGAACGACGATCCCTTCACCACCGAGCTGGCGCGCTTCAACCTCGAGGCGAACCTGTCTCCGAGGGTTCTCGAGAAGTCCTGCTTCTCCGACATGCATGCGGAGCTCGACGACCATGTGGCCCGCGTGCGTGAGGCGGCACGGCGCCACGCCAGCGAGGTCATCCTCACCGGTATCCTCCCGACGCTGTCCAAGTCGGATCTGTCGCTCGACAACATCACGCCGAGGGCGCGCTACCACGCGCTCAACGAAGCCATGCACGCCGCCGGTTCCGGCGCCTTCCGCCTGCGGATCCGGGGAACCGACGAGCTCATGATCGAACACGACTCGGTGATGCTCGAGTCCTGCAACACAAGCGTCCAGATCCATCTCCAGGTCTCGGCCGAGGAGTTCGCCCACTTCTACAACGTGGCCCAGGCGGTCACCGGGCCGGTTCTGGCGGCGTGCGTCAATTCGCCGCTCCTGTTCGGGCGCCGGCTGTGGGCCGAGACCCGCATCGCCCTTTTCCAGCAGTCGCTGGACACCCGCGGAGCCGATCTCCACATGCGCGAGATGAGCCCGCGCGTGCGCTTCGGAGGGGGTTGGCTGAAGCGCTCGGTGGCGGAGCTGTTCCAGGAGGACATCGCCACCTTCAACGTTCTCCTGGTCACCGACATCGAGGAGGAGCCCTTCGCCGTACTCGAGGCGGGGGGCGTGCCGAAGCTGCAGGCGCTGCAGCTCTTCAACGGGACCGTGTACCGCTGGAACCGTCCGTGCTACGGGATCTCGAACGGGAAGCCCCACCTGCGAATCGAATGCCGCGCACTGCCCTCCGGCCCCACCACGCTCGACGAGATGGCCAATATCGTCATGTGGATCGGTACGGTGCTGGGGGTCGCCAAGGCGGTGCCCGACCTGACCGAGCGCATGGACTTCGACGACGCGAAGGGAAACTTCATGGCGGCGTCCCGCCTGGGACTCCGGTCCGGGATGGCGTGGCTGGACGGCGAGAGCGGCCCGTCCGACCGGCTGCTGCTGGACATGCTGCTGCCTCTCGCCCGCGAGGGCCTGGGCGACTACCCGATCTCGCAGGGCGATGTGGACCGCTACCTGGGCGTCTTCGAGGAACGGGTCAAGGCGCGGGTGACCGGCGCGGACTGGGCCCTGCGCTCCTTCGGCAGCCTGAAGCGGGCCGGCACGCGCAGCGAGCGGCTGGCGGCGCTCACCGCCTCCTCCGTCCGCCAGCAGAAGGCCGGAATCCCCGTCGTGGAGTGGGAACAGGCGGAACTTCACGAGGCCGGGGGGTGGAAACACAACTACCTTCGGGTCGAGCAGTACATGACCACTTCGCTGACCACGGTCAACCAGGAGGAACTGGTGGAGATGGTGGCCTACCTGATGCACGTTCGCCAGATTCGGCATGTGTTGATCGAGGACAACGAACACCGGCTGGTAGGGATCGTCAGCTACCGCTCGATCCTCATGCTCATGTCGGAGGGCCGCACGCGAACCGAGGTCGAGAACATGCCCGTGAGCGAGGTCATGGAACGGAAACCGGTTACGGTCACCCCGGAAACGCCCACCCTCGAAGCCATCAGCCGGATGCGCGGCGAGGGGGTGTCGGCTTTGCCCGTGGTCAAGGACGGGCAGCTCGTCGGGCTGGTAAGCGAGACGGACTACATGCCGATGGCCTATCACCTGCTCGAGGACGCGTTGCAGGGTGACTAGCCGGGCGGGAGGGGAGAGGGGCGGGAGACCGGTGGGCCGGGAGTGTCCGGAGGGCCTGATCGGGTGGGTGGAGGGGAGGACGGGAGGGGCGCTGCTGCTATGCGTGGGCGGGCTGCACGGCAACGAGCCCGCCGGTGTGCGTGCGCTGGAGGAGGTCGTCGCACAGGTGGAGACGCGCCGCCACCTCCTCGCGGGGGACTTCGTGGCGGTTGCGGGCAACCTGCGCGCGCTGGACGCCGGACGGCGCTTTCTGTCCTACGACCTGAACCGGGCCTGGACGCCGGCCCGGATCGAGGCGGCGCGCGCCCGGCGGCGGTCAGGGGGGGGCGATGGCGTTCCCGCCGAAGACGCGGAGCTGTTCCGCATGCTCGCCGCCCTCGAACGGGTGTCCGCCCGGCGGCGCGGACCCGTCTACGTCCTGGACCTCCACTCCACCTCGGGGGGAGGCGGCCCCTTCAGCACGGCGGCGGACATGCCGGCGCACCGACGCTTCGCCATGTCGATTCCCGTTCCCATGGTTCAGCAGCTCAACCAGCACCTGGAGGGGACCCTGACGCACTACCTCGACGGACTCGGATACACCGCCGCGGTCTTCGAGAGCGGGCAGCACGAAGAGCCCGAAGCGCGGGTGCGGGCCGCGAGCGCGGTCTGGCTGGCGATTCGCGCGGCCGGGTTGTTGGCGGATCCGGACGCCCCCGAGGCCCGGCGCGGCTACCGGGCGCTGGAACGGGAGTGCAGGCGCTTGCCGCGGCTCCTGGAGATGACGTACCGGCACCCGATCGAGGATGAGGACCGGTACGTGATGCGCCCCGGATTCCTAAGCTTCCAGCCGATCCGGGCGGGGGATGTCGTCGGCGACGACCGGCACGGCGAAGTGGTGGCGCCGAAGAGCGGCAGAATCCTCATGCCGCTGTACCAGGAGCTGGGCGAAGATGGGTTCTTCGTCGTGAGGGATGCGTGGTTCCCCGAATCGGCCGTGCGGCGGCCCGCCCGTGTGGCGGGGATGTGCGCCCCGGGTGGCTAGACGGCGCCCGGCGTTGCCACGCGGGCGAACGGCTCCGGCATCTACCTCTCGTCGCGCCATGCCGGCCCGACAGAGCACCTGAAGCCAGAATCCCGGCAGGAGATCATGTAAGTTCAACTGGGGCTGCACGATCTGCGTTTCCTGCCTTCGTACTGGACCCTGCTGGATCGTGCCCCGGTAGCGGGAAGAACGGTATCGATTAGCGGGAATACCCGCAACGCCACTTCAGCCGGTACACCGTACTCGGAAGCCCAAGAGCGGAGTGGTTCACATGGATCGACCCTGCCTGTCCCGACACCTGCACGGCCCGACCGACAGCACCTTCGCTTCCGCTCATCCTCCCACGCCCCCGCACGCCCAAAACCGTCCTGGGAGGTTCCCGGAGTGGGTCCGCGAGTCTCGTTCCCACCTCCGAGTGCCAAGGCCGTACCCGCACGGAGGTAGCCCAACAGGAGGTTCCGTCTTAGTATTGCTGACATCCTTGGGAATCCTGAAGCCTTGGAGCGGACGTTGGTAGCCTCTTCCTTGATTCTGCATGGAGACAACAGTACCGATGACCGATTCTAACCCAATCCGGGTTCAGTGCCGCGATTTGTCGATCGGATACCGCTATGACCGGCCCGTCCTCAAGGGGCTGGACCTCGATGTCGTGCCCGGCGACGTGCTCGCGATCATCGGCCCCAACGGGTCCGGCAAGACGACCCTCATGCTCACGCTCATGGGGGTTCTGGAGCCTCTCGGCGGCGAGGTCTCGATCGCCGGGCTACCCCCTTCGGAATATCGGCGGCGGAACGGCTTTGGCTACCTTGCCGAAGACACCCAGATGCCCGACGGTTGGCGCTGCGACGGGATTCTCGCGCTAGCCGCGACCGCTGCCGGATCGGGTTCCGATGTCGCGAACGCCCTGAGCCTTGCAGGCATCGACTACGCGACCAACCTCCGGGTCGGTACTCTCTCCAAGGGGATGCGACGCCGTCTGGCGCTGGCCGTTGCACTAATGGGGTCGGCCAGACTGCTCATGCTCGACGAGCCAGAATCGGGGCTCGACCCGCGCCAACGACACCATCTGCGGCGGCGCATCCGAGCGCTTCGCGCCAGCATGACCATCTTGGTAGCCAGTCACGACCTCGGCGAACTCGCCTTGATGAGCGACAGTGTCCTTCTCGTCGACCAAGGACGCGGGAGGCTCGTCGAACCCCCCGATGGCGAGTTCACCCGCGACTTCCTGGAAAGGGAGTTCCTCGGGCTTGGGGCGGCGGCGTCATGACGATCGCCAAGGAGACGCTCAAGCACCTATTCCGCAGCAATTGGAAGCTCCCTGCGATCGTGTTTCTGAGTGGTCTCGCGCTGGTGATGCTAGCCCATTTGTTCGACGTGGCGGAAATCCGCGACCAACGGGACGCGGCCATCGCGGCGATAGGCGAGAGCACGGAACCGCCGTCATCCGAGCAAATCGCGTCGGTGAGCCGCGGGCGGGGAGTGCTGACCTTCTTCGGGGTGTTGGATACATTCTTCCTGATGGGTCCCGTCTTGGTCGGCTTGCTACTGCCAGGTGGTGTCGTGGCCAACGAGCGGCGGAGCGGTGCGATCATGCTCTGGGCACAGCATACGATGCCGCTGAGTCGCTTCTACATGCATCGCTACTTGGGCACTCAGACCGCGAACCTAGCCGCGCAGGCACTGATTGGCATTCCCGTGGTCATCGCCCTAATCTTGCCGCCCGATGTGGTCTCATTGACGGATCGATTCCCGGAGTTCTGCGTCCACGGACTCCTGGGTTGCGCGATTAGCTTCGCCGTGACCTCCCTTGGTGTCCGGCGAGCAGCCTTTTGGGCGCTCGGCTACTACGTGGCGTCGAACTGGATTCATAGCGTGGTGCTGAGGGCTGGGTTGACGGACGCGCCGGGCCCACTGGCAACGATACTTGACGCGGGGCCGTTTTTCCTGTTTCCGGTACCTGCGGTCCGAGCCTTCGTTTCCGGCTTCGATCCGGGCGTTGCGTGGGATTGGCCTGCCGCCGCAATGGTCCTGTCTCACCTTGCCCTCTGGACGATAATCGCTTGGCTGGGGTTGCGTAGGCTTGGCCGGAGGCCACTCGCGCTGTAAACTTCACGTTCCCGTCCGGCATGGTTCCGGGAAGGATCACGTGGCCGGGCTGTTTTGAGCGGTGGTATGCAGTCTGGAGGTGAACCCACATGAGCCTGATGCTGAGTGTTGCGGCCGCAACTCAATTGTGTACCGGCTGCGAGGTGTCGTTCGAGGTCTTGGATACGCTAGGGGCGTCGGACGATCCCGCAGGTGTCGGCATGATCGCGGATGTCCTCAGGACCGGGGATCAAGGCTACCTCGTGAGTTCCGAGGCCTTGGGCGGCACAGTGATCATTTACGATGCGGCGGGGCGGTACGAACGGGAGTTGAATCGCCAAGGTGACGGCCCGGGAGAGTTCCGAGGACCTCCGAAGTTCGCTTTGGGTACTGGTGGAATCGTCCTTTATGAGAGATTCGCCCCCGAGCTGCACCTGTTCTCAGGCAACCTCGACTTCAGGCAGACCATCAGGTTGCCTGGGGCCGGCGGATCGGTTCGGGCGGATCCAGCAACAGGCGGCTGGCTGGCAAGCTACGCCTTCGGTGGCGCTGGGGCCGATGCGGGCGTCCTCCTTCTCGACCAAAGCGGAGATGTCGTCCGCACGATGAAGCCCAGTGCGGAATCCTCCAGCCTGAGTGGCCCGACGGGCGACGTAGTCCGTGACGCCGATGGCACGATATGGATCGCATCGGTGATGGGGATGCTCGAAGCCTTCGACCAAGACCTTGGACTCCTCGGTTCCCTCCAACTCGAACTGCCCGGAATGGACACTTGGGACCCCAGCACGGGACCCGCTGCTCCGCCAGCCATGGTCACTGACATTCATCTTGCCCCTGACGGCTCAGGCGTTTGGGTGTTCGCGCTCGCCCCTGTAATCAGCCCGAATGAGCTTCGGAACCAGCAGGCCGCGCCCCCGGCTGTCGAGCAGGTGTTCGACAGCTTCGTATACTCGGTCACCTTGGACTCGGAAGGCCTCAGTCTTTTGGGAACGGATCGGTTCGACACTTTGGTGCGTCCGTTACGTGACGGGGACTTGGCCTTCGACATGGTCGACACACCAGGGGGAGACCGACGGGTTCGCGTGGGGCGACTGCGCTTCACCGGCCCCGGTCGCTGAGGCGGTCGTCGGCCCTTGGCGGACGCCATTTGCCGTAACCCGGTGGCTGCTGTAGAATGGAAGGAAACCGTTCCCGTGGAGTGGGCCCGGTCGAGGAATCCCGGCCCGCTCGCCGGGGTCCATCGAAGCACCTGTCAATCAAGGAGAGCATTTCCATGAGCAAGCTGTTTCTTGGGATCGCACTTGCGAGTACGGCCATCTGGTCCGTGCCCGAACGGAACCTGTCAACGGTTGAGAGACACATTGCGGAATCAGTTTAGTGATCC
>JAPPGI010000005.1 GCA_028874985.1 Gemmatimonadota bacterium
CGGCCCAGGAGGAGTTCGATGTCCTCTCGCGCGAAGTCCCTGAATCCGATGTGCGTGACGGTGATCCGGTAGGGCCCGCCGGGACGCCGGCCGCGCAGCGTGATGCGGCCGCGGAGCCCCGCCGTGGAGGCGCTCTGCGCGGAAAGCGGAAGGGGGGCGGCCGCCAGGACGGCCAGGAGGGGGACGAGAAGCCGGGCCTGTCCTTCCACGGTCGTTAGTTCCCCATCCGCACCCTCAACCCAAGTTGGGCCCGCCACTGCGAAGTCGGCACCTCGGGCGCCAGCGGTCGTGTACCCCGGACCATGCCGGTTTCCCGGTCCCGCCGAAGCGCTCCCGTGTACCACGCGATCAACTCCTCGCTTTCCTCCCCGCGGCCGACGGGGGTGAAAACCCTGCGCACGCGGAACAGTTGCACGACCGGGTTCGCGATGTGCACGATTCCCTGCGAGGGGTCGAGCAGGTTGAGGACGTTGAGTACGTCGAGGGTCACGTCGGCCGACACTCCGCGGGCCTGGACGGTTTGCGAGACGCGCACGTCGAGCCGGTGCGACCAGGGCGTCTCGCAGGTGTTCCGGGCCAGGATGCGGGTCAACTGGTCCTGGAGGCATTGTTCCTCCGCAAGCAGACCGGCCCAGATGACCTGCGTGGCGATGCTCGGCGTGGGGAGGCCCAAAGGCGTTTCCGGGATGTAGATCAGGTCGTTGGAAAGCGTCGAAGCGCGGGGCCCGGGGAAGCCGTCGCCGTTCACGTCCCCCTCGTATACGTACGAGTAGGGAACCCCGGACTGCCCGATGTACATGATGCTGATCCCGGTGCCGCCGAAGCGTCGCAGCATCTTGGTCCGGGCGCTCGCCACGAACTTGTGGGGCCGGTCGAAACGCGATTTCTGATGCGGCGGGTCGTTGGGGTGGAAGTTGACGGGGGTCGTCCCGTAGTTCGACGTGACATCGATCGACAGCAGGTCCTGAAGATCGGCGGACCGCGTCAGCGAATAGCCGGCCCGCAGCCCCAGGGCGTCCCCGAAGTTCTTGCGGAGCTCGATCGTGGCCGCGTAGGAGTAGTTCCCATCCCGGTTGCCCACCCGCAGCACCGGACCGAACCGGTCGCTGATTCGCCCTCCGGAAAACAGCACCTCTCCCCCGTTCCGGACGGGATCGCCCCATACGTGGCGGTTGCGGAACCCGTAGCCGAGACCGGACGCCGCGGTCGTATCCGAGCTCAGGTTCTGGTTCGTGATGAAGATCTGTCTGCGGGCGATGTTGGAGATCCAGCTGGCCGACAGCACGACGCCGCCGGGAAACCGCTGATCGAAGGCGAAAACCGTCCGCCAGTCCTGCGGAAACCGGAAGTCGGGATCGAAGTAGTTGATGATCGGGGATGACGCCTCGACGGCACTGCCGTCGGCGCACTTCTCGGGCGCGGGCCGGGACGGATGGAACCCGGGCGCCAGTTCGCCTCTGCAAACCAGCGTCACGGCCGCGCGTCCGTTGTTCTGGAAGGCGTTGGCCAGCCACGCGTAGGCGGGCCGGCCCGTGAAGATGCCGGTTCCCACCCTGAGCTGCGTCCCGTCGAAGGGACGCCAGTTGATCCCCGCCCGCACCGACCAGGTGGCGCGCTCGTCGGGGAGTTTCGCCACGTCGATCTCGAGTTCGCGCGCCAGCGTGGCGTTGGGCTCGGGGCGCCCCGTGAAGACCGGGACGTCCAGCCGCAGACCGGCGCGCAGCGTGAACCGGTCGTGTGGCTCCCACTCCTCCTGCGCGTATAGCGCGAGCTCCTGCACCTTGAAGGCGGGGGCGGCTCCCTGGTCCGTGCGCGGGATTGTGACCTCGTAGCGGGCCGGCCGGTTCCGGTCAAGAGCTTCGAGGCTGTTGAACTCGTAGCTGCCCAACGCGCCCGGGACGAACCGGCGGTCGAAGGAGAACCAGGTGCCCGACGCGCCGAACAGCAGCTGGTGGTCTCCCACGTCGTGGCTGAGGTTGTTCGACATCTGAAAGACCCTCTGGTCGAGCCCGTTGTCCTGGGCGAAGAAGCTGGCGCCGGCACGTACATCGCGCGTGACCAGAAGGTCGTCGACCTTTCCGTCCACCGTGACCTCGACCTGCGGGAAGTCGGATTTCGCGGTCTCGTGGTCGCTCAGGATCTGGATGTTCGCCGACAACTCGTTCGACAGCCGGTTGCCGAGCGACGAGACGAGCCGGAACACCGCCGAGTGGTTGCGCGAGCTGATCGAGGTGGCGTTGGACGACAACTCGTAGGCGTCGCCGGGCAGCCGGTTCGGGTCCGGATCGTCGTCGGCCGCGGCGAAGCTGTAGCGGAACATCGCGTCGTGACGCTCGCCTATCTCCCAGTCCAAACGCACGAAGAGATTGGCCAGCCGGTTTTCGAGGTCGAACGACGAGGCGGTGCCGGGTTCCACCCCGTAGTTCCTCTCGAGGAGCGACCGCAAGCGGGCCACCGAGTCCGGATGCAGTGAGATCCGGAAGGCGTCGGACTCGCCCACGTGGAAGCCGGTCGGAGGTTCCCGGACACGTTCCCACTCGCCGGCGATGAAGAAGTGCGCGCGGTCCCGCCGGATCGGTCCGCCGGCCGTGAATCCCCCGCGCGAAGTGGCAAGTTCCGGAGTGGTGGAGACATCGTCGACGACCAGCTCCCCGACCAGGCCGCTGCCGCGGAAGAACCCGAAGGCGGAGGTCTCGAACTCGTTGGTCCCCGACTTGGTCACGGCGTTCAGCGCGCCGCCGGTGAAGCCGGACTGGCGGATGTCGAAGGGCGCGACCTCCAGCCGGAACTGCTCGACCGCCTCGAGGGGAATGACGCGGCCGCCCGCCCGGCCACCCGCGACGTTGTTGGTCGACAGTCCGAAGACGTCCTGGTTGAGGGCGCCGTCCACGTTGAGGGTGTTGAAGCGGTAGTTGCCCCCGGCCACCGACACCCCCTCCTCCGAGACGCGCGCGAGGGGAGAGAGCGCCGCGAAGTCGATGAAGTCCCGATTCAGGGTGGGAAGCTCGCTCAGGACATCCGCGGTGACCAGGGTGGCGATGCCGATCCTGCCCGGGTTGAATTCGGGGTCCTGCTCCGCCTCGACCACCAGTTCCTCGAGGTCGATGGCCTCGGAGACGAGCGTGATCTCGAAGTCGATGAACCGACCCAGCAGCAGCTCGACTTCATCGCGTGTGAAGTCCCGGAATCCGATGTGAGTGACGGTGATCCGGTAGGGGCCGCCGGGACGCTGGCCGCGCAGCGTGAAGCGCCCGTCGGCGACGCTCAGCGCCGTGCTGGTGGCTCCGGTTCCAGTGTGGGTGAGGGTGACCAGTGCGGCCTCGACGGGGGCGCCGCCGGTGTCGACGATGCGGCCGCGGAGCCCCGCCGTGGAGGCGCTCTGCGCGGAAAGGGGAAGGGGGGCGACCGCCAGGATGGTCAGAAGGGGAACCAGGAGCGGCGCGGGAAGAGCGGGGCGTCGGCGGTTGCCCATGATGTGACTCCGTTGTCAGGGGTGCGGGGTACGGCCATTACCTCGCGGAAAACTACGACTCACTGGAAAGATGCTTTCGACCGTGTCCGGTGCGAGGTGGTGCCGGCGGTCCGCAACGATGCTTCTCCCCCCACGTCCCGCTCGAACCGCTCTCGCCGCCGGCCCTGCGACCACGGCGAGGCGCCGCGTCGGCAAGGCCCGGACGGGGACGGGCTGACCGACCCTCACAGAAACGGGCTCAGCCGCGGATCGACCGAGAAAACGAGCTCGAAGACTCCGCCGGGCAACCCCCATACGCCGTCGATGCGCAGGATGTCGTGCAGCGCGGCGAGTCCTGCCCCCGCGTAGCCGCGCCACCCGCTCGTCGAGGATGCCGCCCAGTCGTCGGCAAGGGCCGAAGGCGTGTCGCCGACGGCTCCGGCACCGCCGAGCAGGCGCGCGGTCAGCCAGGTCGGGAGCACGGTGAACGACGCCTCGCCGCCGGCCAACAGAAACCGGCGCCCGCCATAGGCACGGTAGGGGTGGCCGGGCAGCGTTCCCCGCCCGCCCAGAAAGAAGGACAGCTGGTGGGGCAGGGTGCCCCGGGCCAGGCCTGCTTCCATGGCCAGGCTCCCCCGTCGGCCGAGGTCGCGGGTGGCGATATCGACGTCGACCCGTGCGGTGACCGTCGCGTTGCCGCGCCCGTGCCAGCGACCCGCCGTCGTGTTCAGGGCCACCTCGGCTCCCCAGGTCGGAAGGGAACCCCAACTATAGGTGAACCCGCCGCCGGCGCTCATGAAGACGCCCTCCTCCACTGGTCGCAGGGGCCTTGAGCGGTCGGTGGCCCCGAGTCCCCCGGACCAGGGATCGGAGAGTCCGCTGAAGTCCTCCCACGCACTGGTCACCCGGATCCTCGCCCCGTCGTCCGAGACGCGGTAGTCTAGCGCTGCCCGCCCGCCGGTGGCGAAGTAGGGGTCGGTGTAGTCGAGGTTGCGGAGCAGGGTCGACAGGGTGTTCAACGCTCCCGAAGCGCCGGGCCTGGGGCCGACATCGCGCAGCTGGAGGCCGAAGAGTTCGACGGTGGTCGCGGCGGCCGCGTCGTCGACGGTCCAGCGGCCGCGCACCGTCGCGGAAGGCTTCCGGCTGGCGAACCCGTAGCCTGCCATGGCGGTGAGCCTCACCGCGGGTCGCGGCGCGAACGAGACTCCCAGTCCCGTGTACACGCCTTCGGCCCGGTTCGCCCGCAGCAGCGAAGAGGAACCATCCGCGTAGAGCCGCGTCCGGGGCAGTCCGCTGACCACCTGCTCACGGGCGATTCGCCGCGCCTCGGCCTCGATTCCGGCCAGGCTCACCGGAGACAGTCCCTCCTCCGCCATCCGGTCCATCAGCCCTTCGCGGAACTCGCTGGAGTCCGCCGCGTCGTAGCGGGCCAGGACTATCGGGGGACCGGAGAAGAATCCCGGGGGCAGGTCGGGTTCGAAGTCGTAGTCGATGACCTGCAGCGTGGCTCGGATGACGGTCCGCACCGGCAGGTCGAACTCCGGCATTTCGCGCCGTACCTCCACCACCTGCCGGTAGGGAAGCCACCACCTCTCCTCCCACAGGATGTGCTCCAGACGGACGTGAACCCGGTCATTGCGGCGGTCGACGTAGGACGCCGGGGTGAAGCTGAACACCATGCGCACCAGGGCACCGGTGGTCGCCTCGAGAAAGACGCTGCCGACGAAGGCGGGCACGTCCTCCCGGCGGGGCCGCACCTCGACCTCGTAGACCCGAATCGGCGTGGGCATGTTCCGGACGGTCACGCGAACCGAGTCGACGATGCGGTAGCGGTAGAGTGTCCCGCCGTCGCTTCCCAGGGGATGGGGAACGCCCCGCACGTCGTACCCCTGACCGATCGAGATCCGGTTGCCGAAGCCGTTCTGGACGGCGGTCAGCCGGTCGACGTAGTAGCGAAAATCCTTGACCGGCAGGAGTTCCTGGCGGCGCAACCCGCGCACGATCTGGCGTGTGCGTCCGTCCCGGCTGCGGTAGAGGTCCACCGCCACCTGGTCCACCCGCATCGGGACGGGATCCCCGCCGTCTTCGCGCTCCAGGTAGAAGTAGATGTGCCCCTCGGCCCTGGCCTGGTACGTCGTGGAGTCGCCGTCGGACAGGCCGGAGGTGCGCAGGGCCCGGGCCGCGCGCACGACGGAGAGCGTTGCGGAATCGTCGAAGGCCGGCTCCTGGCAGAATGCCCCCGTCCCGCCCGCCGGCAGGGCGCAGAAAGCGAGCGAAGCGATCCAGCCCGGACGTATCGCCGGTCGAATGCCGGGAGGACCACACCGCCCGGCTGCTAGGTGACGTCGCTGAGCGAGAGTCCGTTCTTCCGCAGGAATGCCGCCAACCCCATCTTGTCGATCGACCGCAAAGCGGAAGTGGACACCTTGATCCGCACCCTCTTCCCCAGCTCCGGGACGAAGATCCGCTTCGTCTGCAGGTTCGGCAGCTGCCGCTTCTTGGTCTTGTTGTGAGCGTGGGAGACGTTGTACCCGACCAGGGGACGTTTCCCCGTGATGTCGCACTTGCGGGACATCGTGATCCTCCGTTGGTACCCCGAACGCCTACTTTTCCTCCTTGAAGAGGACGTGGCGGCGCAGGACGGGGTCGTAGCGCCGGAGTTCCAGGCGCTGGGGGTGGTTGCGTTTGTTCTTGGTGGTGGTGAAGCGGTACGGGCTCTCCGTACTGGACATCTTGATGATCACCCTGGGGCCCTTGCCGGACTTCTTTGCCATGATACCTCCTTCACCGACCCGTTGGCTCTCGCGCGGAACACGCCGGCCCGGCACCCGCCGGGTCCGCGGCAGGCCGCCAGATAAGATAGCCCGTTGACCGCGTTCGTCCAGTCGGAATAAGATAGGTGCTGGCCATTTTCGTAAGACCCGGTCCCCCAGGACCGCCCTGACCGGCGGAAGCCCGAAAACGCAGAATGAAGAAAGACATCCACCCCGACTACCGGCCCGTCGTCTTCCAGGACGTTGCCACGGGCTACGCCTTTCTGACCCGCTCGACCGTCTCCACCAAGCGAACGATCCAGTGGGAGGACGGGAGGGAATACCCGCTCGTCACCCTTGAGATATCGTCGTCGTCGCACCCGTTCTATACGGGGACGCAGCGTCTGCTGGACACCGCGGGACGGGTCGAGCGCTTCCAGCGCAGGTACGGGGTCAGGAAGGACTAGCCCGGCGCGAGCCGCGCGTCTCCCCGTTCCTAACCCCCTTCGTCTCCTCGACCTCGGCGTAGGCGTCGTGCTCGTGGATCGATTCGTAGTTGACCACGTGCACCTTGAACCAGGTGACCCGCTCCATCGCGCGCAGCCGCAGCGTGACCTCGCGCACCAGGTCTTCCACGAAGCGGGGATTGTCGTAGGCGCGCTCCGTGACCCATTTCTCGTCGGCCCGCTTGAGCACCGGATACAGGCCGCACGAGGCCGAGTCGTCCACGAGCGCCACCACGTCCTCGATCCAGAGCTCCCCGGTGAAACGGGCTTTCACGGTCACCAGGCCGCGCTGGTTGTGGGCCCCCCGTGAGCTGATCTCCCGGGAGCAGGGGCAGAGCGTGGTGACGGGCACCCTGACCGTAAGCACGAAATCGTCCCCCGCGCCGCTGGAGGCCTCGAAGGCGCAGTCGTAGGACAACAGCCCGGCCGAGCCGGAAACCGGCGCGCGCTTCTCCATGAAGTAGGGAAACGAGACGCGCAGCTGCGCCGTCTCCGCGTCCAGCCGTTCGCGCATGGTCCGCATGATCCCGGGAAGTGCCTCGCCGGATATCACGCCGTCATGGGAGTTCAGGATCTCCATGAACCTGCTCATGTGGGTTCCCTTGAAGTGGTGGGGCAGGTCCACGGACATGTCGATCGTGGCGACCGTGTGTTGTGCCGCCCGCCGCCGGTCCTTCACCATGATGGGGAAGCGGATGTTCTGAACCCCCACCTTCGCAATGGGCACCTGCCGCCCGTCGGGGTTGGCCTGGACATCGGCCAGCGAGACCCGCCCGATCGCATCGCTCATGGACTGTCCGGAGGGAGGGGGGGCTCGGGGTCGGCCCGCCGCCGGTCGTCTATGTGTCGCATCTTCCGCTCCACGGCGCCCGCCAGGTCGATGCCGCGGCTGTTGGCGAAGTTCAGCAGGGCTATGCAGACGTCGGCCGCTTCGTCGGTGAAGTCCGCCTCGTCCACAACCCTCCCCTTCCAGACCTTCTTCTCCAGGTTGGCGAGCTCACCGGTCTCGCCCGCGAGTTCCAGGGCGAAGAAGCGGGGCGGTCGCGGCGGGAAGGAGGCCCGCTGGTAGCGCATGAATTCCTCCTGCAGCTTCCTGAGCCCGCCGTAGCCGGCGGGCAGCGGCGTGCCCGCGGCGTCCTTGGGGGTGGGTCGGTTCATAGTGGGGGAGCTTCGGTTGGGCGAGCGGCGGTTCCGCCCGTACCGTGAAAAAATGCCACGACCGGGCGATATTGTCGAACATGGGCGACTCAGAAGGAAGACCGGACGGCGGGCCGGTCCGGATAGGCATCGTGGCTGTCTCGGACCGGGCATCGCGGGGGGAGTACGAGGACCGGGGTGGCCCCGCGATACGGGACTACCTCGGCGAGGTGCTGGTGAACCCCTGGGAAGCGGAGGTGCGGGTCATCCCCGACGAGGAGGCGCTGATCCGGGAGACGCTCGTGGAACTGGTGGACCAAGCCGGGTGCTGCCTCGTGATCACAACCGGCGGAACGGGGCCCGCGCCCCGCGACGTGACGCCGGAAGCGACCGCCGCCGTTGTGGAAAAGGAGCTGCCCGGATTCGGAGAGGCGATGCGGGCCGTGTCGCGCCCCAAGGTGCCCACCGCCGTGCTGTCGCGCCAAGTGGCGGGGGTGAGGGGGGCGGCGCTCATCATGAACCTGCCGGGTTCGCCCCGGGCCGTCCGGCAGTGCCTGGACGCCGTGTTCGCGGCGGTACCCGACTGCGTCGACCTCGTCGGGGGACCGTACCTGGAAACGGATCCCTCCAGGGTGGCGGCGTACCGGCCGCATTGATTTCCTCGCCGAATTGCGCGAACGTAAGCGCCCTGTGCGGCGTGCCGGCGAGTGCCGACCCCACCGGATCACAGGCCGAATCCAACCGGTATCTCCGGAGAAGACCACCGTATGGCCAAGAAGGGCAAACTCCAGAAGAACGACCGCCGGGCGAAGCTGGTCGCCAGGTACGCGGAGAAACGGGCACAACTCGTGGCCGTCACGAAGGACCCGGAGGCATCGCCCGATGAGAAGCGGCAGGCCATGGCCGCACTGCAGGCCCTCCCCCGCGATTCCGCCGCCGTGCGCTATCGCAACCGCTGCCAGATGACCGGGCGCCCCCGTGGCTTCATCGGCAAGTTCGGCATCTCCCGAATAGCCTTTCGCGAGATGTCCCTTCATGGGTTGATCCCGGGCGTACGCAAGTCATCCTGGTAGGTCGCGGCAGTCCCGCGAAGACCACTGCCGGCCGGTCCCTGCGGCCGACCCTCGCCTCTTTCCCTTGAGCGTGTCCGCGGCGGGCGGAGCGTCGGCGCTGTCGGCAGCCTCCGCCCCCGCCGAATCGGCCTCCACGGCCGGGGCGGCCGTGCCGTACAGTTCGAAGCGCCGCGACACCGGGACGACCTCGTTCGCGATCCGCACCAGTGGCTCCTCGGCGAAACCGTCCGCCGGTTCAAGCGCGGCTTCGGTGTAGCGGCTGCCCGGGTTCCACAACACCCACTCCTCGATACCGGCGTCGTACGTGGCCTGGATCTGGGCGCGCACCTCGGGCGCCTCGTAACGGGGAGATCCCAGCGTGAAGTCCTGGAGCCACGGACGCGTGGCTCCCGCGTTCTCCAGGCCCGCAGACCGCTCGACCGCCCCTTCCAGCGCCTTGCGCACGATCTCGTACGGGTGCGAGTTGGGGTCTTCATACCCGAAGCTGCCCTTCCAGTAGTGGCTCGGGTAGACCATCGGCAAGGCCGCGTCGACCACGTCGATGAACGATTCCCAGACCTGTCCGATCCCCACGTCCCGGGTTGCCGAGGTGGTGACCCCGAAGACATCGGCGGTGATTCTCGCACCCGCCTCCGAGATCTCTTCGCGGCTGCGGGCGAGGAATCCCCGGATCGCGGCGGTTCGGGAGCGCCCTTCCCGCCCGGGGAAACGGGCGCGTGCGAGCGCCGAAGCCGGGGCGTCGGGGAACCGGACGTAATCCCACTGGATTTCCGGAAAGCCCATCGCCGCGACCTCGCGGGCGAGGTCGATGTGGTAGTCCCACACCTCGCGGTTGAAGGGATTCAGCCACACCGTGCCGGTGTTGTCGACCCAGACGCCGCCCGCCGTGTCCCGTACGGCCAGATCCGGTCTTGCCGCGGCCAGAACCGGATCCTTGACGATCACTATGCGTGCCACGGGGTAGATTTCAGCCTCCTCCAGCTTGCCGAGCAGCCAGGACAGGCTGGGAATCCGGACTTCGCCGGTGGCGCCGATCTCACGGGCCATGGGCACTTCGGTTCGGTGGCTGACGTAGCCGGTGGCATCCTTGATGTCGATGACGAAGCTGTTGACTTCCGTGCGCCGGGCGAGGTCGATCAAAGCGGCCAGGCGCCGCCGGGACCCGGCGGACCAGGAGTTGACGTAGATGCCGCGGACGTGTTCGGGACGCGGGAACAGGAAGGAGTCGCGTTCGGTGGCGTGGGAGGCGCTGTCGGCGGGACCGGCGGTGCGCGGGTCGGTTTCCGGCTTGAACCCGGCTGAGGCGGTCGTGGTCTCGACCGGCGGTTTCGCCGCGTCGACGGATGGCGTCTTCCCGGCCTGCCGTACCGAAATGGACGTTTCCCAGGCCGGTTGCGACGGGATGGGCGCGCGCCCGGGCAGCGGTGTCGAGAGAGGAGTCTCCCCGGCTGGAGCTACCCGAATGGCCGTCTCCCCGGCGGTGGGGGGTGCCATGTCAGCCGCGGAGGCTGCCCCGGCTGCCGGAGCTCCACCCGGTTCCCCGCTTCGCCGCGATCCGTCGTCCCCGACGCCGCAGCCCGCCGCCAGGACCGGGACCAGGAGACCCACAACAGATGTTTTCATGGGGCCAATATAACCGAAATCCCACGGAAGCCGGGTCGTGGGGCGCGATCGCCGCCCACGGTCGGGTGCAGCGATCCGGGCCCGCGCTTTGGAACCGCCGTGGCCGGCGCTATTTTCGTTCTGCTCCGGTCTTGCCGGACCCCGAGGGGCCATAGCTCAGCTGGGAGAGCGCTGGCTTTGCAAGCCAGAGGTCACCGGTTCGATCCCGGTTGGCTCCA
>JAPPGI010000017.1 GCA_028874985.1 Gemmatimonadota bacterium
TCCTCGACGAGTTCGAGAAGACGGCCTGGGCGGGTCTGGAGCCCGACCGCTACGCCTGGGCGGCGGTGCTGCACCGTGAGGAGGGCGGAGGCGCCCATGTCCACGTCCTCGCAGCCCGGTGCGACCTTGAGACTGGTCGCAGCCTGAACATCGCGCCTCCGGGCTGGCAGAGGACCTTCGATCCGCTCCGGGACGCCTTCAACCACGAGCACGGCTGGGGCCGTCCGGACGATCCGGCCAGGGCCAGAGTGCAGCAGCCCGGCCACCGCGCCTACATCGAGGCGGCGCAGCTGCGAACCGGACTCCGGCTCGAATCCTCCCCCCGCGACCTGATCCGGGACTACCTGCTCCAGCGCGTCGAGCACGGAATGGTGAGCAACCGTGCCGATGTCGTCTCCGCGCTGCGGGGGGCGGGCCTCGAAGTGCCGCGCCAGGGCAAGGACTACCTCACCGCGCTGGACCCCGAGACCGGGGACCGGTGGCGGCTGAAAGGGGAACTGTATGGAGAGAACTTCGACCGCGAACGATTTGAGCGACCGGCTGAAACGACGGCTGGAGAGCGAGCGCAGGGAGATCGAGGAGTTGACCGCGAGCGAGCTGAAGCGGCTCGCCGAGAACTCGCGGCGCGTCGCGAGGAACGCGCTGCTTACCATCGAGCGCGATACGGAGGTGGCGGTCGGGAACGTGCGCGAGTTGCTGGCCAAGGCGTGGCTCCGGCCCCTGATCGTCGGCCTGAGCCTTTGGATCGGTTTCTTCGGCGGAAGCTGGGCGACGATGCGCTGGTTGGCGGGGAGCATTCAGGACCGGATCGAGACGCTCGCCGAACTGGACTACGACATCCAAGACGCGCGGCAGACGCTCGCGCAACTGGAGGTGGACACCTGGGGGGTCGCGCTGCTGGAGATCGAGGGAGAGCGGGTCGTGGTACTGCCAGCGGGGACGCTGGACAACACGGGCTGGACCTGGCGCGATCAGCCTGCCGTGAAGCTGTCGAACGAGTGAAGGAGGTCTATGACCGCGTTAGAGGAGCAGTTGACGAGGGCCTTGCGGAGGTTGTCCGCTCAGTACGAGCAGGAACAGCGGCGGCACTCCGGGCAGATCGAAGCCTTGCGAGAGTACGCCGAAGTCATGCGAGAGTACGTCGAAGCCTTGCGGCAGCACGCCGAGCGGCAGAGCGGGGAGAACGAAGCCTTGCAGCGGCAGATCGAGCGGCTCGACGGGCAAGTGACACGCTTGGCCGAGTACTATGGGACATCCGCCGCCGCGAGACCGCGCGGCCGCGGCTGGTGATAAGGCCCCCGACGCGCGGGCCGGACCGCGATGCCGGACCGAGCCGCTGATGGTCGCGTTCGCAGACGGGAGCCGTGAGTCTGGCGCGGGCGCACTCTCTCCGCGAGCTTCCGGGCAGGCGGATCGTGCAGTCCATCGAATCGAGAGGAATCGAACGATGGCACGCACGAAACGGGACCGGCGCAGCTATAGCGCCGGCGAGTGGGGCCGGAACCGGGTGAGGGTGTTCCCTGATCCGAAGACCGGTCTCTTCCAGATCGAGTGGCGGGACAACGGGCGCAGGCTGAGCCGGTCGCTGAAACACCGCGATTGGGCTCGCGCGAAGCGGCAGGCCGACGAGGCCGCCGCTGGCTTCGCGGCCCTTGAGCCCAATGGCAAGGCGGAGGCCGAGCCCGAGCCGCTCACGCTGGGACGGCTTTTTGAAATCTACGGTGAGGAGGTAACGCCGACCAAGGCCGACAAGTCGCGTAGATACGACCGGGTTGCGACGAGGATGTTCCTCGGTTTCTTCGGTAAGGACCGCGATCCGGCGACCCTGTCACAGCGCGACTGGGATCGCTTCATCCGGGCACGGAGGACCGGCAAGGTTGGACCCAGCGGAAGACCGGTGTCCGACCGGACTGTCGAGTTCGACCTGAGATTCCTAATCGCAGTCCTAAACTGGGCGTCGAAGTCCCGGGACGAGAACGGGAGGCTCCTTCTCGACTCGAATCCGCTGAGGGGCTTGAAGACGCCCAAGGAGAAGAACCCCACCCGGGTCGTCCTCTCCGACGAGGAGTACGGGGCGTTGCTCGGAGTCTCCCGGCGGGTCGGCTGGCGGTTCCATGTCGCGCTTGTGCTCGCACACGAAACCGGACACAGAATCGGCGCGATCCGTCAGCTTCGGTGGACGGATATCGACTTCGGGGACAGGACCATCGTCTGGCGCGCGGAGCATGAGAAGACGGGCTACGAGCACGTCACGCCGATGACCGACGAGGCTGTCGTCGCTTTGGAGGAGGCTGCGCAACGCAGGTATCCCGACGCCGGAGACTCTCCGGTGTTGCCTGCCCCCAGGGACGCCTCACGGTGCGCGGACCTATCGGCGGTCCGGCGTTGGTGGGACAGAGCCCAAGTGCTCGCGGGGCTGGAACCCCGGCGAGGGAGGGGGTGGCACTCGCTGAGGCGGAAGTTCGCGTCCGACCTCATGGCTCTTCCGCTGAAGGTGCTCTGCGAGTTGGGCGGCTGGAAGGAGGCCCAGACGGTGCTGCGCTGCTACCAGCAGGCCGACGCTGGACAGCTCAGGAAGGCTTTGGAGAGCCGCCCGAGAGTTCGCACCTGACCCAAGTCGATTGGCGGGAGTCAATAAGCGGGAACACGGTGTTCTATTCCCGTAAGATCAATATTCACAGTAGGTTGTGAACCCGATGCCTTCCGTCGCAGTAGCAGAAGTCGAACTCGGGGTGCTCGACGTCCTGCACGAGGTCGTACCGCTCCCACAGTCCCCGGGGCAGGATCACGTCGCAGTGGCGCACGTAGTCGAGGTGGACGCCGTCCACGCCCGGGTTCGCGGCCAGCTCTCCGACGCGACGGCTCAGGTACTCGCGCACCGGCGCGCGCGACGGGCAGACCCACCTGTAGTAGTTGACGTAGGGCGGCTTTTCGAGCGACGACTCGAGGTTGCGGCTCACCGTGAACCACTCCGGGTGGTTCTCCTTCGCCCACCCGTCGCCGTTGCGGTTCATCGTCCAGAACCAGCGGTGGTACTCGAGCCCCTCCGCGTGGGCGGCCCCGGAGACGAGCTCCACGTCCCCGCCCCCGACCAGCACCGCTTGAAACCCCGCCTGGCGCAGCCGGGCGAAACGGCGGCGCCATTCGTCGGCGTCGTACTCGCGCTTGAAGCTGACCCAGGTCCAGAGGCCGAAGTCGCCGCCCCGGCCGGAAGCTGACGCGCGGCCGGCAAAGGCGGAGGTCACCGTGGACCCTCCGGCCAACGCCGCCGCCGCACCCGCCGTCTTCAGGAAATCCCTGCGTTTCATCGCTCCGCTCCTTCGGTGAAGCGCACGATTCCCCACATCTCGGGGATGTGCATGTTGATCTCGCCCTGCGGCGACCACACCCAGTTGTGTTCCGGGTGCCGGTCCCCGGGGCTAGGCTCCCGCGCCCTCCGGTAGCCGCCCGGCGCGACCTCGACCGGCCACTGCACCCGCGAGAAGTTGATTCGCCATTCGTCTCCGGCCCGCGGCCCGGCGCCCGGTTCGTGCCGGCCCTCCTCCGCGGTCGCATACCGGTCCGTCTCCCTGGGATCGTCCGCGGCCGCGCCCCCCTCGGGCGGCCTCAGCGCCGACCACGGAATCGCGATCTCCACCGTCCACCCCCGGTCCTCGTCGGAGGGGTCGTTGAGGGTGCCGTCGAGGGCCACCGCCGTGCGCAGCCCCGCCATGTCCCACCCCACGTTGGCCTTGCCCTTGCGGTTGTAGGGCCGCGGCAGGAACAGGTCGAACTCGGTGCCCAGGGCGTTGATCTCGAGCTCGTAGTAGTCGAGCGCGTCCCCGTCAGGGTCGATGAATACCTCGAAGTCGTGCTCCCGGTAGAGGATCGCGTCGCGCTCGGCGAGGGTGGCCCACAGGTGGGGCTCCTCCAGCCGGGCCGCGATGTAGAGGTGGCCTTCGTCCCAGACGATCTTCGCCCGCGTCTCCCATGTCGGCGCGGGCCGATATTCGCCCCGGATGTCGATGAAGGGCCCGGTCCAGGGGGCCGCGCGCCAGGCCGCATCGTCGAGGGAGCCGTCGATCGCGGGCGGGGATGCCGCGCTCGGGGCGTCGTAGGTCCGCGGTTCGGCGGGCACTTGAGCGAGGGCGCCAACAGCCGACGCGCCGTTGAGGCCTAGGATGACCGCCAACCCCAACAGCCCATGGAACCGGCCCCTGCTGCACTCGGCTGGCGATGCATCCGCGCGTAACCACTGCACTGCCCCGATCACACTGTAAACCCAACTTTACAGAATGTCATGTTTACCATACCGTTCCGCAGCAGAACCGGCCTGAGCGAGCGAGCCCCCAATGTCCGTTGGCCGGCGACGCCGCGCAACCCGGCCACCCACCCGGGTCGGCGGAACGCGCGCTGCCACAGCTTGACCATCCACCCCTCACGCCCCAAGTTGCCCGCGACCCCCACTCCCGCCGGAGACAACCCCCCCAAGGAGAACCCCCATGGAATACAGCCCGGGCCAGGATTGGTACAAGCGTCTTCACTGGCAGGTGTTCATCGCGATGATCGTCGGCGTCCTCATCGGATACTCTCCGGCCGGCGGATGGTTCGCGGAGAACTTCGGCTGGCTCGGCACCCTGTTCATGCGCCTCCTGCGGATGATCATCGTGCCCCTGGTCATCACCTCCATCATCGCGGGGGTGGCCTCCGCCGGTGGCGGGCGCGTGGTGGGCCGGATGTTCGGCAAGACGCTGACCTACTACATGGTGTCGAGCTTCCTGGCCGCGCTGACCGGGCTGATCCTGTTCAACCTCTTCAATCCGGGGCGGGACTACCCGATTACCGACACCGGGACGGAGCCCCCCGATCTCGCGGTCCCCGATTCGTTCAAGGACCTGCTCCTCGACATCGTTCCCACCAACTTCCTCGGCGCGGCCACGGCCAGCGACATGCTGGGCATCATCTTCTTCTGCATCGTCTTCGGCGTGGCCATCACGACCTTGCCGGAGGGCCCCCGCACCAAGGTGACCGGCCTGGTCGACGCGCTCTTCAAGGCGATGATGGCGCTGACGCGGGGCATCATCAAGCTGCTCCCGATCGGCGTATTCGGGCTGATGGTCACCCTGGTCTCCGGGACGGGCCTCAAGGCCTTCGGCAACCTGGCGCAGTACGCCGCGGCGCTGGGCACCGGTCTCGGCATCCACTTCCTCATCACGCTGCCCCTGCTGCTCTACTTCTGGGCGCGCGTCTCCCCGTGGAAGCACGCGATGAACATGCGGGAGCCCCTGCTGGTGGCGTTCTCGACGAGTTCTTCCGCCGCCACCCTGCCCGTCACCCTCACGACCGTGCGGAAGAAGGTCGGGGTATCGAATCGCGTGTCCTCGTTCACGCTGCCCATGGGCGCGACGGTCAACATGGACGGAACGGCGGTGATGGAATGCGTGGGCGCGCTCTTCATCGCGCAGGCGCTCGGAGCCGACATCGGGTTCATGACCCAGGTGGTCGTCGTCTTCACGGCCCTGCTGGCGTCGATCGGCGCCGCCGCGGTGCCGTCCGCCGGCCTGGTGGTGATCTTCATCATCCTCGGCGCGATCGGCATCGGGGACAATCCCGAGGCGATGCTGATCGTGGGCGCGATGCTCTCCATCGACCGGCCCCTGGACATGGCCCGCACCGCCGTCAACGTCTACAGCGACTCGTGCGCGGCGGCGGTGGTCGGGAGGTGGGAAGGGGAGGAGGGGATCGACTCGGAGATACGAACGTAGGGGGGCGTCGGCAGCTCAGCGGATCGGGTAGGAGAGGCCCGTTCGCATGGTCAGGGTCCGGGTCCTGGTGTTTTCCGCGCGCGACACGAACGCGTTGGACGTTCTGAGACCGTGGGCGTACAGTGGGCCGGCCGAAAGACGCATGTTGCCGAACAGTGCGACGTCGAGCTGAGCTCCAAGCGCCACGCCGTAGTCCCAAGGAAGTGAGCAATCCCAAAGATGTAGGCAATCCTCCTGCGTCAGCGCGGAGCCCACGAAGGGGCCCGCCATGAGGTGCAGGACGGGGCCACCCAGATCGACCCGCCTGTCCAGGAGAATGGTCGACTCGAAAAGGTCGATCTTCAGCCCACAAGTGGTTTCCCAAAGCGATGGCTCACAGTCGATGCGGTAGCCCTTCCGTGACCAGCCGGCCCCCACCTGAATGCCCCATTTGTCGGAGATGGGAAACCCGAGGGCAAGACCCAACGCCGCCCCATGCCAGGACCATGGTGCCACCGTCCCCGTCAAATCACGCCATCACCACCACCAGCGGCCGCAGCGTGTGCAACACGGTCACCGTCTCCCCCTGCGCGGCCAGCACGTCGGTGAGCCGGCGGTACACATGCGGACTCTCGTCCACCCCGCCGCCCCGCAGCACCACCCCCTTCCGCCCCACCCACTCCGCCATCATCTCGCGGCTCACCTTGCCGCGCTTGAGCACCTTGCCCGTCCGGCGGTGTCGTTTCCCCCGCGCGGCCGTGCGGCTCATCACGCGGCCGGCGCCGTGCACGGTGGAGTACAGGGCACGCGCCTGCAGCTCACCCCCCGGCGTCTGCGGCCCCGCCCCCCGCGCCCCCTCCAGAATCACCGCGTCGTCGCCCATCGACCCGCCCACGAACCCCTTCTGCCCGGGGAAGGCCGGCGTGGCCCCCTTCCTCACCACCACGAGGGTGCGCCCGAAGTGCTCCTCCTCCCAGGCGAAGTTGTGGTGGTTGTGCACCAGTTCCACCTCGCGCCCGCCGATGATCTCCACGGCCTTCCGGACCGCCCACTCGCGGCCTGCGTATGCGTACCGCCCGGCGAGCTTCATGAGGTGCCAGTAGTCGTGCCCGGCAGGGGCGTCCAGGTCCAGGATGACCTCGGCTTCGGGGACCCGTGCGCCCCACTCGGCGCCCTGCCCGATCGCCAGAAACGACGAAGCCACCGTGTGACCGAAGCCGCGCGATCCGAAGTGGACGCCGACCCAGATCCGGTCCCGCTCGTCGGCGAAGACATCGACGTAGTGGTTGCCGGATCCCACCGAGCCGAGTTGCCTGCGCGCCTTGTCGCGCAGCGGGCCCCGGTGGCGCCCGGGCACGGCCTGCCAGGCGGGAGCCTCGAAGAGGGGGTGGTCCGACGGCGCGTCGGGTGCCCGGTTGACCCCGCCGACCCCGAAGGAGATGCAGGAGCGGATCTCGTCGCCGAGGCGTTCCAGGTTGCGCCGCAGTCCACCCGGTCGGCCGGCGAGGTCTTCCAGGCCCAGGTCGGTGCGGATCGCGGCGTTTCCGCAGGCGATGTCGAAGCCGACGCCCGCGACGCTCACCCGGTTGCGGTACGCGGCCACGCCGCCGATGGGCATGACGTAGCCGAGGTGGCCGTCGGCCATGAGCGCGGCGTGGTCGGCCCGCTCCGCGACGCGCGCGAGCTGGGCCAGCGTCCGCTCCTCGTGTTGCCCGAAGATCTGCATGGGTGGTAGCTCCTCCCGTGCGGATGGACCGCGTCGGCGCCGGCCTCTCCTGTGCTCGGTCGCACGCGGATCATTAGGTTACGCGCGCCCTTGTCCCCCGTACACCCTTTGATCCCGAGACGCCGGATGATCACTGACCGTTCAAGAGCCCCGTGGGCCGCTGCGTTCGCCGCCGCCGCACTGGCTCCCCTCCCCGCCGCACCGCAGTCCCCCTCCACCGTTCCTCGGCTCGCCGGCATCGCGGCCTTCGAAGAGTCGAGTCTCGCCCAGCTTGTGAACCGTTTCGCAAGCGACCTCGGCGCGTTCGAGCGGAAGTGGCGGGACATGCCCTATTCCGCCGCGCGCCAGGCACGGATGGGGGAGTTTCTGGTGGGCTGGGCGACCGCTCTCGACGGGCTCGAGGTCGCGCGGGGCGACGTCGACGCGAGCATCGATCACGTGCTGCTGACGGCCGAACTGCGTTATCGCCGGGAACTTCTCGCCCGGGAGGCGCGCACGCTCGCCGAGGTGGCGCCGCTGCTGCCCTTCGCGAAGGACATCCTCGATCTCCTGGCCATCCGGCGCTTCATGAAACCGGTGGATGGGGAGACGGTCGCGGGGGAGTTGGCGGCGCTGGCCGTTGCGGTCGGGGAGGCCGAGCGCGTACTCGCCGACGGGGAGGCCGCCGGGGGGGCTGGCCGGGGCGGGGACGGGCAGCCGGCCCCGACGCCGATCACGGGGCTCCGGGCCGTGCGGGTGCTTCAGTCCTACAGAAGTACGCTCGGAAGCTGGTACCGCCACTACGCCGGCTACGACCCCCTCTTCACCTGGTGGGCGAAACAGCCGTTCGAGGAGGCCGATGATGCCCTGGACCGCTACCTCTCCGCGCTGCGGACGCAGGTGGTCGGCTGGCCGGAGGGCGGTGAGGAGCCCATCGTCGGCGACCCGATCGGCGCGGACGGCATGGCGGCCGACCTGGCCCGCGAGATGATCCCCTACACGCCGGAGGAGCTGATCGCGATCGCGAACCGGGAGTTCGCCTGGTGCGAGGAGCGGATGCTCGAGGCGTCGCGCGAGCTGGGGTTCGGAGAGGACTGGAAGGCGGCTCTGGAGCATGTGAAGACGCTGCACGCCGAGCCCGGAGGGCAGCCCGAAGTGGTCATGCGGCTGGCCCGGGAGGCCGTGGACTTCATCGAGGCGCGGGACCTGGTGACGGTTCCGCCGCTGGCGAAGGAAGTGTGGCGGCTGCAGATGATGTCACCGGAGCGCCAGCGGGTGGCACCGTTCTTTCTGGGCGGCGAAGTCATCCAGGTCGCCTTCCCGACGGACGAGATGACGCACGACGAGAAGCGCATGAGCATGCGGGGCAACAACATCCACTTCTCGCGCGCGACGGTGCACCACGAGCTCATCCCAGGACACCACCTGCAGGGCTTCATGAACGAGCGCTACAATTCGCACCGACGGCTCTTCCGCACGCCGTTCTGGACCGAGGGCTGGGCGCTCTACTGGGAGATGCGGCTCTGGGACCTGGGGTTCGCGACGACGCCGGAGGACCGGGTGGGGATGCTCTTCTGGCGGATGCACCGGGCGGCGCGGATCATCTTCTCGCTGAGCTTCCACCTGGGGCGGATGACGCCGGGCGAGGCGATCACCTTCCTGGTCGACCGGGTCGGCCACGAACCCGCCAACGCCACCGCCGAGGTGCGCCGGTCGTTCAACGGGAGCTATTCGCCGCTCTACCAGGCCGCGTACATGCTGGGGGGACTGCAGATCCGGGCGCTGCACGAGCACCTGGTCGGCGGCGGCCGCATGAGCGAGCGCGAGTTCCACGACGCGATCCTCGAGGGCGGGACCATGCCGATCGAGATGGTGCGGGCAAGGTTGCTGGGGGAGGCGCCGGGGCGGGACTTTCGCGCGGGGTGGCGGTTCTACGGGGATCCGGGGTGACGGACACGCTGTAGAGGAGGGGGAGGCCGGTGGGTGCCCCGACGCCGTGCCGTCAGACCTCCCACCCCGCCCGGTACTCGCGCGTGAGGTACCGGTTCGCCTCTTCCACGTTGGTGATCCGCATGGCGTCCGCGTCGTAGCGGATCTTCCTGCCCTGGCCGGCGCGCAGCGCCACGACGCCCAGCAGCATGACCTCGGTCAGCCGTGACGCATACTCGAAGGGGCTCGACGCCTCGCCGCCCTCCTTGCACGCGTTCACCCAGTTCATCTGGTGGGTGCCCTCGATGCGCGGATGGGTCTGCGGCACGGCCTCGGCTTCGGTGGCCAGCGACTCGGGGAAGAGCTTCGGGTTGCGGCCGTAGGTGCCGTGCATGAGGATCCCGCGTTCGCCCACCATCATGACGCCGCCGCCGCGGTTGAGTTCAACCTCGTCGGGCAGCGACCTGGGGCGGGGCGGCATGAGGCCGCCGTCGTACCAGTGCATGTCGACGGGGGGCATGCCGTCCCGGGCCGGGAACTCGAAATGGGCCCGCATGGAGTGCGGGTAGGACGCGGGGTCGTCCTCCGGGCCGCCCCAGGGGGTCGAGGTGGCCTCGATGGCGGTGGGGTAGGTGAGCCCAAGGGCCCAGTAGGGGTGGTCGACGAGGTGCGCGCCCATGTCTCCCAGCGCGCTGACCCCGAAGTCGACCCAGCCGCGCCAGTTGAAGGGGTGGTAGACGGGGTGGTAGGGGATCTCCTTCGGGGTCGGTCCCAGGTAGAGGTTCCAGTTCATGCCCACGGGCGCGGGGTAGCCGGCGTCCATGACGTCCGCGGTCATGGAGAGGATCGCGCCCCGGTTCCACTGCTGGTACCAGCCCGGCCGGAGGCCCTCCTCCCAGCGCGCGGGGCGCCGGAAGCCCTGGGGCCAGATCGGCCGGTTCGTCCAGATGTGCACCTCGGCGATGTCACCCAGGACCCCCGCCCGCACCCACTCGTTGATGAGGCGCGCCCCATCCTCGGAATGACCCTGGTTGCCCATCTGCGTCACCACCCCCGTGCGCCGGGCGATCTCGTTGAGCGCACGCGCCTCGTGCACGGTGTAGGTGAGCGGCTTCTCTACGTAGACGTGCTTCCCGGCCTCCATCGTGGCCTTGGCGATGGGCGCGTGCAGGTGGTCGGGGGTCGCCACGAGGACCGCGTCCAGGTCCTCTTCGCGGTCGAGCAGCTCGCGAAAGTCGACGTACTGGCGTGCCTGCAGGAACTGTTCGCGCCAGCGGTGACCCTTCTCGCGCGGGTTGCCGTCGCCGTCCGTCAGGCGGAGTCGAATGGATTCACATCTGATTGATGTGATTGACGTTACGGG
>JAPPGI010000106.1 GCA_028874985.1 Gemmatimonadota bacterium
CTACTCTAATCATTTTACCCTCCCGCGTCTCCCCCCGCGTTGGCAGATAGGGAGACTCGACTAAACCAATGGATCGAAAAACAGTTCGGTGACAGCGATGAGTGGGAGAAAAGCCTCGACGATGGCTGTTTGAAAGCCATCGTCGACCGGTACAATGGCGCCAGGGGGAGACGGATAGATGCCGGTAGGAAGTGGATGTACGGTACGATAAGTGACAAGATGACCATTCTCGGGGTTGATGGAGGCACCCGAAAGCTGATCAAGGGCCTGCGAAACGAGGTGTTTCACACGAGACCGCCGTCCGAGGTCCAGGAAGTCCTGAACGTGTTGGAAGACACGGAAAGACGACTGACACAGCATCGGTGAAGGGCTTTGGAAGGGACCCATCACCCGGACTCAAATCCGTCAGAAGAAGCGAAAGCTCGGGATCGAAGTGGGGTGAGCCTCTCGTCACCGCCGGCTGCGGGCTTGCGAAGCGTGGCCCCACAGGGTTGACTGCCTCATGACCTGCAAGGGGGTCCAAAACGCTTCGTGGCCGCGACCGCCGCTTCCCGCCGGGATCGGTTGGTTCTGCTCTCCCATATGTTTCCCGCTTCACGTCTTCAGAACGGTGTCGACGCGCACGAAGCCTGGGCGCCCCTCAGGCCGAGGTCTGCGCCGCTGGCCGATCGGCGACGCCGCGCCCCGCGTCTTCCGGAACGTGGTCCGGGCGCGCAGGTACGTCCGGCGGCCGCGCAGGTTGTAGATGTGGCCGTTCGAGATCTCCACCAGGCGTTCGAAGCGCTTGTCGCCGAAGACGAGGAACATGCGCCACAGGATCCTCTTGGTCGCCGGTCCCGAGAGCTGCCCGAAGGCCTCGTCCACCTCGGCCAACAGCAGCGCGTCGGCGGTCGTGTAGACCGTGGCGAACGGCCGCCCCGGAGGACGCGCAGCCGGTGGTCGCGGATGCGGCCCGTGCGGCGCTACTGCTCGATCAGCCGGGTCAGCTGGGAGCCCGAGTAGCCGGTGACCTTGGCGAGATACCTCCTGACCAAGCCCTTCCCGGCCCTCGACAGGCCGAAGTGGTAGCGGAACCGGACCAGCGTCCGCTCAATGAACTTGTCGATTGTCCGGGAATGCAGGCCGTTATGAGTCGTCGGGCGATGTTCGACGGTTCAGCATCACGCATCCTTTCCACCCGCTCTCCGGCGACGAGTTCGAGATCCACGACCTGGTGACGGTGGGGGGCGTTCGGCTTGTCTGCCACATCACGGACGCCGCAACGCTCGTGAGCCTACCGGTTTCCTGGACATCGCTGCGGAGCGTCGACGACTTCGAGCGCGTCTCGCGTGGCCGCAGCCTGTGGCGGGCGGACGATCTGGTGGAGCTCCGTGGCATCATCGATGCCCACTTGGAGTCTTCCGCGACTCATGATCAGAAATAAGGGCGCGTGGTGATCAATAAATCGGGCGCTATCCGAAGCGGGAGGCAGTGCCAGATCTTCATATATCTCCTTGCCAGAGAGGATTGTCAGGGTTGCCGATCAGGGGCACCCCACTTGACATGGACGAAAGTGGAGCGTACTAATATATGATCATATCTTCACCTTCGGATTCGACCCATGAGCACAGATCGGGATCACAGCGCAAAGCGGGACCGCCTCAGGAAGGCCCGCACTCTCAACCGGTCTCCGGAGAAGGTCCGGGATCCGATGTTCGCCACCGGCGACTTCTTCGATCCCGAGGACCTGCTGCAGGTCCGCTACGAGATGGTCCGGTTGGTCCGGCTCGGGGGCGCCACCCTGGCACAGGCGGCCGAGCGGTTCGGGGTGTCGCGTCCGACCTGCTTCCGGATGGTCAAGGCGTTCCGCGAGGGCGGGCTGACAGCACTGGTCCCGGCGCAGCGCGGGCCGCGCGCGCCGCACAAGATCACCCCGGAGATCGTGAAGTTCGCGCGGACCTGCCGGCAACGGCACGGGCGGATCGGAGCGAAGCGGCTCGTGCCGCTCATCGAGGCCGAGTTCGGGGTCCGGATACATCCGCGCGGTCTGGAGAAGGCACTCGCCCGGGCCGAAAAAAAAACTCCGGAGGCCGGGCCGTGATACCGGGCGACGCCTGGCGGAGCTACGAGGACTGGCGCCGGCTCTGGCTGTCGGGCGGGGACGGCCGGGGCGTTGGAGCGCTCCGCTTCCACGGCCTGCACGACGCTCTTGCGCTGGCCGGACGCGGGGACGCATCCGTGAAGCCCCGGCCGCCGACCCGCGCATCGCGTGCGGTTGCGGAGCCTGTGATCGGGGATGCCGCGCTCGACGAGGCCGCCCGCCAGGTCCGGCATCTGCTCAGGGCGGCATCGACATTCCCCACGGGAGGAGGAGGGCTGCATGCTCATCTCTGAGGTGACCACGCGCAAGATCGAGGCGCATCATCTGGCGCGCGAGGCGTGCCTGTACATCCGGCAATCCTCCCTGCGCCAGGTCATGGAGAACACCGAGAGCGCGAGGCGCCAGTACGGATTGCGCCGCAGGGCCATGGCGCTGGGCTGGCCGGCCGAGAGCGTTCGCGTGATCGACGAGGATCAGGGGAAGTCGGCTGCCTCGAGCGCGAACCGGACCGGTTTCCGCGATCTGATGGCCCGGATCGCCGCCGGCGAGGTGGGGATCGTGCTTGGGCTCGAGGTCTCGCGTCTGGCCCGCGACAACGCCGACTGGCATCAGCTGCTGCGGATCGCGGGGATCGCGCGTACGCTGATCCTGGACGAGAACGGGGTCTACGATCCGAACGACGGCAACGACCGGCTCCTTCTCGGCTTCAAGGGCACGATGTCGGAGTTCGAGTTGCAGGGGATCAGGGCACGTCTTGTCGGTGGCCAGAAGAGTGCGGCGGCGCGCGGCGTCCTGAAGATGGCCCTGCCGGTCGGCCTCGCCTACAACGACGGCGATCAGGTCGTCCTCGATCCCGACCGGTCCGTCGCCGATGCGATCCGCGGGGTGTTCGACCGCTTCCGCCGCATGGGATCGGCGATGGCGGTCGTCAAGTGGATGCACCGGGAGAACATCGTGCTGCCGTCACGTCCGAGGAGAGGACCGAACCGTGGCCGGCTCCGCTGGGCGCTTCCGAGCTTCTCGCAGGTCCGCCGAATCCTGCGCAACCCACGCTACGCGGGCGCGTTCGTCTACGGCCGCACGCGCCGCGAGCCGCAGGCGGACGGCACGGTGAAATACCGAAGCGTCCCGCGTGAGGAATGGGAGGTCCTGATCCCAAACGCCCATGTGGGGTTCATCGACTGGGACGAATACCTTCGGAACCAGGCGACGCTCACGGCCAACGCCGCGGCGTTCTTCCCGGCACCCTCCCGCGTCGCGGCGCCCCGCAAGGGAGCGGCGCTCCTGCAGTCCCGGGTGATCTGCGGCCGCTGCGGACGCCGCATGGGTCCGCTCTACACGAGCGCTCGGCCCACCCGCAACCGGCCGGCCCGCTATTTCTACGTTTGCAAGCACCAGTTGGTCCGCTATGGGCGCAAGACCTGCCAGACGATCCGTGCCGACCTGGTCGACGCCGCCGTATCCCGCTTCGTGGTGGACGCGATGAACCGGGAGAACATCGACCTCGCCATCGCGGTCCGGGAGCAGGTTCGCACCGAGTTCGCCGAGGCGGACCGGCAATGTGCCCATCGCATCGAAGCGATCCGTCACGAAGCCGACCTCGCACGGCGCAGGTTCTTCGAAGTCGATCCGCAGAACCGGCTTGTGGCGGCCACGCTCGAAGCCGAGTGGAACGGGCGGTTGCGGGAACTCGACGAAGCCTGCAGGGAGCGCGAAGCGCGTGCCGCCGCCCGGCACGCGGAACTCTCCGATCCGCAGGTCGAACGCATCCGCGCGCTGACGCGCGACTTCGAACGGGTGTGGACCGCGCCCGCGACCACGAACACCGATCGCAAGAGGCTTCTCGGGCTCCTCATCGAAGACGCGACCCTCTCCCGCGACGGCCACGAGGTCAAGGTGGAACTCCGCATGCGCGGCGGCAAGGCGCTCACCCTCGACACCGTGCATCTGCCGCGGCCCATGGCGCAGGTCCGCAAGACTCCCCCGGCCACGGTCGCCGCTCTCGCCCGGCTACTCGAGACCCACACCGACGAGGCCACCGCAAGGGAACTCAACCGGGCCGGACACAGAAACTGGAAGGGTGAGTCCTATACGGCCAAACGCGTGCGCTACACCCGCCGCAGGTACGGGTTGCCGAGCTTTCTCGAACGCGAGAGGACGCGGCTTCGGGCCAAGGGGTTCGCGTCGGCCCCGGAACTGGCCGTGCAGATCGGCGTCACCCCCGGAACCGTACGTACCATCGGCAGAGCTCCCGGCGACGACCGGATCGAGCGGGCCGTCATCGCGACCGATGGCCGGCGCTACTGCATGTACAGGGTTCCCCATCCCAGGAGCAACCCGCACCCCGATCAGCTCGGAGAACACGACCCGAGTCCCGCAGAACCAACCACCGCTTCAAAAGCGCAACAAGGTGCATCGTGAAACAGGAGACTTGTAGGCCGCCTCGCGGTCCTGGGGGGTGATGTCCGCCCCCTCGCTCCCGCCGAGGAAGGCGCGGATGTCGTCGAGGGTCCGGATCCGTTCGGTGCTGAGCGTCACGATCATGCTCCCATGATCTGCTCGCACCCCCGCTCATGCTCATTTCCCGTTGGAAACCCGCTTCGCGCTCATGCTCACTTCTCATTGGACAACGCTGAGAGTTGCGAGGTCGGCCAGCCCGCCCTATGCTCCATCCCGATACTACTAACCAGCCACCAAGACGGGTGAAGAGCTTTCAATTCAATTCAAAGAGGCCGGGACGGACCGGCAGGGAATCCGAGAATGAACAGACGAAAGCTGCTCTCAATCGTACAGTTGATGGGAATCCCCCTCGTTCTCGCCTGCGAGCCCCCTATGGGTTCCGTCACAGGCAAGGTGACAGTCGAGGGTACGGGAATTGATGGCGTTCTGGTCACCCTCAGCACCGGAGACGCCAGTACTACAGCTGCAGACGGCGTTTTCCGGTTCGATGGGATCCAGGCGGGTACCTACTCCGTGACTATCAGCAACTATCCGCCAGACGCCAGTTTCCTTGCCCTTGTGGTGGCCGCGACCGTAGAGACGGATGGACAGGTGGTAACGGTCAACTTTCCGGGCTCTTGGATTCGCACGTCGGCGATCATCGGTTCGGTGACGGCGGAAGGCGAAGCGCTGACCGGGGTTACCGTCACGGCGTCCGGAACGGAAAAGTCTCAGGCGCTGACCGATGGCAACGGGCTGTATAGCGTCAGCAACCTGCGGATGGGCACCTACACGATCGAGATCTCCGGGTATGACACTGAGGAGTACGAGTTCGGCAGGACCGCAGCCACCGAGACCGTGGGCTTGGGGGAGTCGAGGGTCGTCGCCTTCGAGGGGACCTACGTGCGAGCATCGGCCATCGCGGGGCAGGTCAGCGTCGAGGGCGAGGGGCTCGATGGCGTCACGGCGAGTCTCCAAGGCAAGGGCGAGAACCTGACCACGACGACGAACGCCGCCGGGCAGTACCTCTTCGAGAAGCTGCGCAAGGGGGACTACTCGATCGAGATCTCCGGATACGACACCGAGGAGGTCGGCTTCGAGACCACCTCCAAGGCCGTGTTGGTGGAGTACGGCGAGACCGCCAGCGTTCCCTTCGAGGGGACCTACGTGCGAGCATCGGCCATCGCGGGGCAGGTCAGCGTCGAGGGCGAGGGGCTCGATGGCGTCACGGCGAGTCTCCAAGGCAAGGGCGAGAACCTGACCACGACGACGAACGCCGCCGGGCAGTACCTCTTCGAGAAGCTGCGCAAGGGGGACTACTCGATCGAGATCTCCGGATACGACACCGAGGAGGTCGGCTTCGAGACCACCTCCAAGGCCGTGTTGGTGGAGTACGGCGAGACCGCCAGCGTTCCCTTCGAGGGGACCTACGTGCGAGCATCGGCCATCGCGGGGCAGGTCAGCGTCGAGGGCGAGGGGCTCGATGGCGTCACGGCGAGTCTCCAAGGCAAGGGCGAGAACCTGACCACGACGACGAACGCCGCCGGGCAGTACCTCTTCGAGAAGCTGCGCAAGGGGGACTACTCGATCGAGATCTCCGGATATGACACCGAGGAGGTCGGCTTCGAGACCACCTCCAAGGCCGTGGCGGTGGGGTATGGCGAGACCGCCAGCGTTCCCTTCGAGGGTACCTACTTGCGCGCGTCCAGTATCATGGTCCAAGTCAGCATAGATGGCACTGGACTCGCGGACGTGACCGTCAGCCTGCAGGGCAAGGGCGAGACCCGCGAGGCGCACACCAACGCCGCCGGACAGTACGTCTTCGAGGATCTGCGCCGGGGCAACTACTCGATCGGCATCTCCGGCTACGACGACGACGAGTACGGTTTCGACGTGACCTCCAAGACGGTCACCGTCGCCCGCGGCGAGACCGGCAACGTCCCCTTCGAGGGGATCGCGCTCAGGACCGCCGGCATCAAGGGCACCGTCACCGTCACGGACCACGGCCCGCTCGACGGCGTCACGGTGACCGTAAGCGGTGGCCCTAAGGACGAAGAGTACCGCACAACCACGAATGCTGCCGGCATGTACGAGATCGACCGGCTGCACGCCGGCGACTACTCGGTGGCGATCTCCGGGTACGACACTGAGGAGTACGAGTTCGACGTTACCACGAAATCGGTTTCGGTTGGGCTGCGCGAGACCGCCGAGGTCGCGTTCGACGGGACCAAGAGCCAGTGAAGTTCAGGAGTCTCGTCAGGAATCGGCGCCAAGCGTGCTCCTCCAGCGGGCATCACAGCCGGTCGCCAAGACACGCGGTCCTCCTTTGCGGCCGCCCGGTTCGGGCCCGATAACCGCTAGTCCGACGCACCTCTGACACAAGTGTCCGACAGATTCGCTTGCCGGACACTTTCGACCACAAAGTGACCGACAAAGCCTCTCATGCACCGATGGGTTGTTCGCATGCGGGGCGTCGCGCCCGGAGGCTCAGGTCAGAAGGTCGACCTTCCTTCCGCAATGTTCAGAAGGTCGGTGAAGCCGAGCAGCCGCGACCGGCGTCCCGATGCCGGCGCAAGGTCTCTGATCACGCCGTTGTCGCGCAGCACCGCCAGCAGGCGCCGGGCGGTCCGCTCGGGTATGCGGGCCTGCCGGAAGAACATCGGCGCCGAGAAGATCGGACGACCGAAGATCCAGTCCATTGCGGCCATCGAATACCGAGACCGGGTCATGTCGGGCATCCGCCGCCTGAGATCGTCGTGGAGCCCGACAATCGCGCGCGCCTTCCCCAGATTCTCCTCCGCCTGGGTTCGCACGGCTTTCAGGAAGAAACGGACCCACACGGTCCAGTCCCGATCCCGCGACACGGTCAGAAGGGCTTCGTAGTAGTCGTCTCTGTGAGCCTCCAGGTATCCGCTGATGTAGAAGTGCGGCTGCTCGATCACCTTCCACTGCCACAGCAGCAACGGGATGAGCATGCGGCCCAGTCGTCCGTTGCCGTCCAGGAACGGATGCAGCGCCTCGAACTCCGCGTGCACGACGGCCAGCTGCACCATGCGGTCTGGAACCTCGGTGGCGTCCGCGTTCGCGTAGCGCTCCCACCGGCCCAGAGCATCGGGAAGGTCCTGGGCCGGAGGCGGCACGAACCGGGCCTCCTCGATAGCGCATCCCGGCGGGCCGATCCAGTTGGGGACCCGCCGGAACTCCCCAGGCGCCTTGCCGGCTCCGCGCACGCCGTCGAGCAGAACCGCGTGGGCCCGGCGAATGACTCGAAGTGAAACCGGAAGCGTCTCCAGCATCTGCTCGGCCTCGATCATCGCCCGGCGATAGTTCAGGATCTCGTGAATGTCCGCGCTCAGCTCGGGCGACTGCACGTCCCCGTTCGCCTCGAACTCCAGAACCTCGTTCATGGTCGCCCGCGTGCCCTCGATGTCAACTTCGATAGACATTATGTAAACCGGAGATGTCGTTTCCCGATCAAGAAAGCAAGTCGTTGTATGTCAATGACTTACGGGATTGTGACGCGATTTGGCGGGTTTCCAGTCAAATAAGATCGGGGAGAATTGCGGCCGGTCGGGCCCGAATCCGATCACGCACGTGCCCAGAACGGCAGATACCGGCGCAGGCGGGGACCCGCCGCCGGATCCGCGACCACGATCAGCCCCTCGTCCACGGCGTCGGCGAGGATGCGCGACACGGTCGAGGCGTTTCTGTCCGCGATCTTGAAGCGCGCCCGCAGGGATGAGTTCGTCATGGGCTGCTGGGTCACGTGACGAAGGCAGGCGTGCATGTAGCAGGCGTGGAGGCGCTCCCGGCGGTCCATGTCGCGGAACGGCTTGTGGGCGAAGAGCGACGCCCGCGTGAATCCCCGAGGCTTCTCGAACACCGGCGCCGGGAGCCCGTGGGCCTCGACGGCGTCAACGACCTTGTCGATCCCGGTGCCGCGCTCTTCGCAGATGTTGAGGCGCCGCATGAGCGACGCGAGGCTTTCGTTACGGGAACGGGGTTGCGAGTCCAGGAATCTATCCGTGTCGATGAGCGGCTCCCCGGGGTTGCTGACCTCCAGGCGGCGGTCGAACACCTCGATCATCGGGCCGGCGCCTGAAATCGCGAAGTCCTGGTGAATCAGTGCGTTCGCCGCGAGTTCGCGGATCGCGACCGCCGGGAACATCGGCAGTTCGCGGCGAAATGCGGGTCCGAGCACCTCGTTGGCCGGAGTCCAGGCACGAATGTGGCTGACGAGACCCCCGAATCCGCTCGCGTAGCCCTTGCCGCCCACCTGCTCGCGCTCCGCCTCCATGCGTCCTGAGCCCCGGTAGCGGATCAGGCGCACGGCCTTCCGCTTCAGGCGGGGGAATTCCGCCAGCCGACGGGCGAAGAGAATGGCGCCCAGATTGGTGATGTCGTAGCCGCCGGCCTGGTTCCGCTTGATGAGCCGGTCATGGGCAAGGGCTTCCAGAACGGCGTCGTGTCCATCCGCGGGCGGGACTCCGAGCAGGTGGAAATAGGCCGGATAGTCCAGGGCCTGGAGGACGTCCTCGCCGGTGAGGTGCTCGGCCGCGATGCCCTCTTCGAAGGAGTGCTCCAGCAGGAGGTGCCAGAGCCGCCTTTCCCTGGATGATTGGTCGCGCAGCCTTCTCGTAGAGCTGCCGACGCGGATGAACTCGGTCCGCTGGAAGGCCACCGGTCGGCTCGTCGCGCGTTCGACCTCGAGCAGGACCACCCGCGATCCATCCACTTCGATCTCATGGAACCGAAAGTGGACCTGCGGGTCGAGGAGCCCCGCCAGCCACGGTTCGATGAGCTCGTTCCCCTTCTTTGTCGCACCCGGAACGAAGTCCGTACCGACGAGTTCGTGGGTGCTGTTCCTGACTCCCCAGAGGACGTAGCCGTGTGACTGGCCGTGCAGGGCGGCCGAATTGGCCATGGCCGACAGGTACTCGCCGACCTGATGGGGACGCTTGTAGTTCTCCTTGAATTCCACCCACTCCGTCTCGTGCGGCAGGGCGCGAAGCCGGCGCACCAGATCGGCGAGATAGCGGGATGAGCGAGGTGGCGTCATCGGCGCGGCCGTCCGTGAGGGGGGCGGTCTCCGTGTTCAGGCATCGCCCATTCTAGCGAGAACCGGGATGATTCGGCTAGGGTCGATGTGCTTGGCTCCCCGCCCCGGAAGAAGGGGACCTACTGACTTGCCTTGACGGAGGGCGGCCAGAAGATCGATGGACACAGGACCTAGCTACATATCAGGAAACGGTGGTGGAAGTCTCAGGCTATCACCTCCTCGGCACTCTGCCAGTCTGATAGGTGGGATTCTGGGTGAATCTGGCCTAGGTCCTGCGTCCATCGATCTTCTGATCATACCAATATCTGGAGCTCGGCTCCAGCAGACCCGAATCGGAGCGACCAGCATTCACTCGGAGCGACCATCGTGAGACTGAGATTCGGTCTCCTCAGTGGGTTCGGAGTCTCCGGTATGGGTCGCGGTGGAAGTGGTGCTGGACGGGAGGTATCGGACGGGGTGAACGCGGAGGGACTACGATGGGTGTTCTCGGCATTTTCTTCTCCTGATGGTGTGTCGGGTTCATCCGCCCGGGGTGGTTGCTCCCACCCCGGGCACTCCGTCCCTCAAGGTAGCGAACGACCCAGGGGTCAAGAAGCCCCTTACCATGTTGGCTCAGGAATCAGACCGGCGTCCTTGAGAGCGAGACGGACACTCTTCACAGTCTTCCAGCAGACCTGATTTGACCGGGAGTGATCAGGCTTGCGGAAGAAGTAACGGAGAATTAGACTCCCGGAGAGAAATGACTGGAAGGAGCCCACGATCCTAGGGAGGGTAAATGGGCCTTCTTCCACCACCAGGAAAGGATTGATCGATGATCAACCGAACAGTTTCAGCGTGTCTCATTCTGCTGGTTTCAGCCTGCAACTCTTCGGATTTGCCGGTGAAACCGCCCCCCGATACCGTCTCGAATCCCGAGACTTCCGTCACGAGTCCCTATCTGATACCGGATTCAGAGGAGGACAGAGCAACACTGACTACGTTCTATCACGCAACCGGAGGTCCGGGTTGGAAAAGATCGGACAACTGGCTGACGGACAGACCGTTGGGCGCCTCGAAAAATAGCGTTTTGAGCATGTGCGGCGACAAGCCGGTGAGGG
>JAPPGI010000007.1:0-466 GCA_028874985.1 Gemmatimonadota bacterium
TCTCAAGGTCGTCCATCTCGCCCTCCGCCTCCGGCGCACGGTTCGGCACGTTCACGGTCACGGTCACCGAAAACTCCTGCTTGGCCGAGAGCCCGCCCGGATCCGTGGCGGTCACCGTCACCGTCGCGGCGTCCTGGGCCACGCCCGCCACCCGGAGAGTCGCGCCCGCGACGCTGACGGTCGCCACATCGGGGTCCGAAGAGCTCGCGGAGTAGTCGAGGTCGTCGCCGTCCGGATCGCTGAAGTGCCCCGCGAGCGCGACCTTCACCGTGTCGCCCTCATTGAACTCAAGGTCGTCCATCTCGCCCTCCGCCTCCGGCGCACGGTTCGGCACGGTCACCGCGCGGATCCGTAGCGGTCACCGTCACCGTCGCGGTGCCCTGGCCCGCTCCCGCCACCCGGAGAGTCGCACCCGTCACGCCGACGGTCGCCACGCCCTCGTCGGCCGAAGTCGCCGCGTAGGCCA
>JAPPGI010000007.1:566-10670 GCA_028874985.1 Gemmatimonadota bacterium
CGACCGCCTCCGGGGCACGGTTCGGCACGGTCACCGGAAACTCCTGCTCGGCCGAGAGGCCGCCCGGATCCGTGGCGGTCACCGTCACCGTCGCGACGCCCTGGCCCACGCCCGCCACCCGGAGAGTCGAGCCCGTCACGCCGACGGTCGCCACGCCCTCGTCGGCCGAAGTCGCCGCGTAGGCCAGCGCATCCCCGTCCGGATCGCCGAAGTGGTCCGCGAGCGCGACCTCGACCGACTCCCCGACGAAGGTCTCGGCGTCCGGCATCCGCCCGACCGCCTCCGGGGCACGGTTCGGCACGGTCACCGGAAACTCCTGCTCGGCCGACAGGCCGCCCGGATCCGTGGCGGTCACGGTCACCGTCGCGGTGCCCGCGGCGACAGCCGTCACCTGGACCGAGGCGCCCGAGACGGATACCTGGACGCGCGAGTGCGAGGAGGTCGCCCTGTAAGACAGGATGTCGCCGTCCGCGTCGCTAAAGTACCCGGTGAGATCCACCGACACCGTGTTGCCTACTTCGACCGCCAGCCCCGGAATGCTCCCCATCGCAACGGGCGGCTGGGGCTCACCGCAGCCGACGACCCACAGGGCAGCCGCGACCAGAAAGGAGACGAGCCGGAAGTCGCTGCGCGCGGTCACCTGCCGTCTATCGTGGGGCGACGCCCCAGTAGTCGGAGGTGCCGGAGGCACATGCGACACCGCAAGCCGGGACCGGCGGAAGAAACACGCGATCCAGGGGCCAGAGACGGCGGCCAGCCCCCGCACGCAACGGCAGGGCATGTACCGAGGGGGAACCGGCCAAGCGCGGGCCGGACCCGCCCCAAATGCCAGCGGACGACCGGCAGGACAGGACCCCGCAGCAGTGCTGGCCACGGGAACCGGTGTCTGTCGGGTCATCGCAATGCTCCTGGTCCGCAGGGCGGTGGCGCGAAGCCCCCCACCGTACCTGCCACATGTCCACTTTGCAATAGCGGATTGGAATCCTGGGGAGTTACGGGTCTGAATGCAACTTTTCCGGCTCCACTACGACAAGAGCATATGACTATTACATGTCTACTGGACCAGATACTGTGTTGTTATCGTGACCACATGACGTGGAGGACGGCACCGGGGCGCTCTCCGGCGCCATCTACGGCGCCATCTACGCCCCGGCCGTTCCGCACAGCCCCCTTGACTTCGTGACCTCCGGCCTCACGCCGGAGGAACACGGAACGCTGGCCCGCGGCTCGACGGCCTCCCGTCTCTTCGAAGGCCCGCTCGGCCTCGTGACGCCGCGAAGACTGGCCGGACTTGGCGGACTACGCCACTCGCCCGCCGAGGCGAGAGTGTAATGTCACACGTCAAATGGCGGATAGAGACGCTTGAGCCTGACCCGGGCGTCGTCCGTGGTGAACTGGCAGTCGACCTTGGCTCGGATCCGGTCTCTGGCCGCCTGCCAGGCGGCGACTTCGGCGTGCAGGGTGTCGATGGAGTCGATGCGGCGGTTGAGGCACTGGCGGATCATGACGTTGAGTTCGACCTCGTAGACATTCAGCCAGCGCCTTGTCCGCCAGCAGGCGCAGCGACCACACATATCACATGTGACGTGACCCTAGTAGCCCGCCTCCCTGTCGACCAGGTTGCGCAGCGGCCGGCCCCGCGCGAACCGCCGCAGGTTGTCGACGATCAGCTTCGTCTCCCGCTCCCAGAACCGTCGCGTGGTCGCGGAGACGTGCGGCGTCATCAGCACCTTCGGGTGCGCGTAGAAGGGGTGGCCGGCGGGCAGGGGCTCACGGTGGAACACGTCGAGCCCCGCGCCGCGCAGGTGACCGGAACCCAGCGCCTCGAGCAGCGCCTCCTCGTCCACCAGGCGGCCGCGCGCCACGTTGACGAGGACCGATCCGGGCTTCATCGCGGCGAGTCGGCGACGGTTCATCAGGCCGCGGGTCAGGGGCGTCTCGGGGACCGCCAGGACCAGGTAGTCCGACCGCTCGACCACCCGCCCGATCCCTCCCTCGCCCGCGACCACCTCGACCGGCCCGGCCTCGCCCGCCCCGCCCCCGCCCCGCCGCGCCGCCACCACCCCGCACCCCAGCGCGGCCGCCCTGCGGGCCACCTCCCCGCCGATGCCGCCGTATCCCACGATCCCCACCGTCGACCCCGCCAGCTCGGTGACCGGCGCGTCCGCCGCCCAGTACGACGGCGCGCTCCACCGCCCCTCCGCCTGCGCGCGCACGGCCAGGTCGAGGCCCCGCGCGAAGTGCAGGATCATCGCCAGCACCGTCTCGGCGATGGGCACGGCGTGGATCCCCGCAGAGTTGGTGAAGAGAACGTCCCGTGCGAGCATGGCGGGGCCCAGCGAACCACCCACGCCGGCGGCCCCCGAGTGCACCCACTCGAGCCCCGGCGCCGCCTCCAGCACCTCGGCCGGGATGCCGTAGCCCATGTAGACCCGCGCGTCGGCCACCGCTTCGAGGAGTTCCGGCGGCGCGCGCTGCACGCCGTCGCCCGAGCCGTCGGCAGGCGTCTCCATGAACCTCACCGTCCAGCCGGAGGGGACCGCGGCCGCGATGGCCGCGCGGGAGCGCTCGGGGAGCGCCCAGATGGGCCGCCGGTCCATGAGGTCGATGACGAGGGTGGCCATCGGGGGGAGGGGCCGTTCAGCTCACGGCCTGAGGCGGTTGATCAGGCGCGGGAAGGGGACCAGTTCGCGGATGTGGGGCCGGCCCGTGATCCACGCGACCGTCCGTTCGAGACCGAGGCCGAAGCCGGAGTGCGGGAAGGTCCCGTAGCGGCGCAGGTCCAGGTACCAGTCGTACGCCTCCTCGGGAAGCTCCTCCTCGCGAATGCGCGCCAGGAGGCGGTCCAGGTCGTCCTCGCGCTGGCTGCCGCCGATGATCTCGCCGTAGCCTTCGGGCGCCAGCAGGTCGTTGCACAGCACGGTGCGCGCGTCGTCCGGGTTCTCCTTCATGTAGAAGGCCTTCGCCTCCTTCGGATAGTTGTAGACGAAGACCGGCCGGTCGAACCAGCTCGAGACGGTCGTCTCCTCGATCGCGCCCAGATCGCGGCCCCATTCGAAGCCGCGCCCCTCGGCGTTGAGCCGCTCGACGACCTCGCCGTAGCTGATGCGGGGGAAGGGCGGCCTGACCGCCTCCAGGCGGCCCGGGTCGCGTTCCAGCACCTCCAGTTCGGGCCCGCAGCGCTCCAGCGCCCGTGCCACGATCGAGCAGACGAACTCCTCCTGCAGGTCCATGTTGTCGTTCGAATCGGCGAACGCCACCTCGGGCTCGATCATCCAGAACTCGGTCAGGTGCCGGCGCGTCTTCGACTTCTCGGCCCGGAAGGTCGGCCCGAAGCAGTAGACCTTGCGGAAGGCCGGGCACGCGCACTCCGCGTAGAGCTGTCCGGTCTGCGCCAGGAAGGCGCGTTCGCCGAAGTAGTCGGTCTCGAAGAGGGTGCCCGCCGACTCGCCGATCGAGCCGGTCAGGATGGGCGTGTCGATGCGCACGAAGTCGCGCTCGTAGAAGAAGTCGTGGATCGCCTGCTCGACCTCGGCGCGCACCCTGAGTCCCGCGCGCTGCAGGTTGGACCGCAGCCACAGGTGACGGTGGTCCAGGAGGAACTCCACGCCGTGCTCCTTGGGCTGGATCGGGAACTCTTCGCCGGCGCCGATCAGCTCGACCGCCGACACGGTCAGCTCGTGTCCGCCGGGGGCGCGGGGGTCGGGTCGGACGACGCCGGTCATCGCCACGCAGCTCTCGCGGGTGAGCGAGGTGGAGAGTTCCCAGATGTCGGCCGGGAGCTGCGACTTGACGAGCACGCCCTGGACCGTGCCGGTGCCGTCACGCAGCACCAGAAAGGCGACGCGCGCGTGGACGCGGACGGCGGCGATCCAGCCGGTGACGGTGACGGTCTCGTCCGCGTGGCGGGGGAGGTCTCGGACCAGGTGGGACATGGGACTCGGAAGCTATTCGATGTGGCGGGGGCGGCAAGGACCGGCCTCACCCGGGCGGGCCGGCATGCCACTCGGGGCCGGCATCGGCGTCCACCTCCACGGCGTTCAGCTCAACCCAGTCGTAGAATCCGTAAACCGGAATCCTGGCATCCTGGCGCCGCACGTTGAGTCTCGCGGACTGAATGCGGTCCGGCCAATCGCGAGCGGCCAGGTCGACCGCGACCAGCAGCGTGGAACCGGCCACGGCCGTGAGCCTGCCGCCCACGGCAGCCAGCGTCACTTCGGTGAGCTCTCCCACAGCTGCGATCGCATCCGACTTCCCCTGCCAGTCGAGTTCGGTTGCCCATGGGCAGCATGTTGACAGGTGATAGTTCAGTTGGTTCGAGCGGTAGGAGCCGATCTGGAACATGTAGAATTCGGGACTGCCCGTGTTGAGCGCGACCAACCCCGTATGGACGCTGTCGCCGCCGTTGCCCATCGCCGCCTTGAATTCCCATTCGGCGGCACTCGCATCCCGGTAGATATCTCCCCAGAGCCGGAGTCTCCCATCGTTCACGGACCGCGAGACGGCGCCGAGATTGGTCCAGTCGTCCAGGCTGGCGGACGAGTCGAAGTCGTCACGGAACAACAGGACCGGCTCCACAACCTCCACCTCGACGGCCTGCGTGCCCGTCAGGCCCCACGGATCGGTGGCGGACACGGTCACCGTCGTGGTGCCCCGCGACACGCCGCTCACGAGCAGTGTGACCGAGTCGACGATCCCGGCCGTCGCGAGTGCCGTGTTCGCCGACGCGGCCGAGAAGGTCAGCTCATGGCCATCGGGGTCCTCGAAGCTCCCGTCGACCCGCGCCAGCCACTTGCCGCTCCCAAGCACGCGGGCCGGCGGCAGGGTCCCCGACGCGACCGGGGTCCGGTTGGGCACCACGACCCCGATGTCCGTCGAGGCCGTCAGACCGCCGGGATCCCACGCCGTGACCGTGATCGTCGCGCTGCCCACGGATTCGCCCTTGATCACGGTCTTCGAGCCGTACACGAGGACGGTCGCGATTTCGGGGTCCGACGATATCGCCGAGAGGATGAGCTCCTCGCCCTGGGGGTCTTCGAAACAGGGCTGCAGCTCCGAGGTCTGCCGCACGAACAGGCGCTGTTCCGGTATGTCGCCGCAGGCAACGGGGGCACCTCCCTCGCACGCGATGAGCAGGGTGGCCGCCACGGCCAGGGGTGACCGGCGGGGCAGCGACGTGAACTGCGCCAACGGGCTAGTCACAATCCTCGTCTCCTTCGTGCTGCGAAATACCGTCGAGCCAGCTCTGAAAGGCGTCGTCGGCCGGAGCGCAGAGATCGGTGTTGTTCCAGGAAAAGGCCCTGAGGGGCAACCCGATCAGGTCTCGCGGAAGCGGGCCGGCCAGTGGATTGGCGTCGATGCGCATCACTCGGAGTTCGGGGATGTTCCCGAGTTCACCCGGGACGGGGCCCGTGAGCCGGTTGGAGGAGAGCCAGAGAACGTCGAGGTTCTCCATGGTCCCGAGTTCGGGGGGGATCGGGCCCGTCAGTTGGTTCGAGAAGAGACCCAGAAACTCGAGATTGCGGAGGTTCGCGAGTTCCGGCGGGATCGGGCCTGTCACGCGGCTGTCCGTCAGCGACAGGGCTCTGAGGTTCCGCATGTTACCGAGTTCGGGGGGGATCGGGCCCGTCAGGTCCCTGCCGCCGATGGTCATCTCCGTGATGCTCTCGAGGTTGCCGAGTTCCGGCGGGATCGATCCCGTGACCGGGTTGCCGAGGAGCTGCAGGTTCTGAAGGGACTCCAGGCTGCCGAGTTCGGCGGGCATGCTTCCGGTCACGTTGTTGTAGTTGAGGGCCAGCTTGGTCACGTTCCCCTCGGAGTCGGTCCACACGCCGGCCCACGCGTGCAGCGGGGCGTCCGTCCTCCAGTTGGTGCTCACCCGCCAGTCGTCCCCGCCCATGACCCTGTAGATCTTGTGGAGCACGGCGCGTTGGCCCGGTTCGACCACCACGGTGGCATCCGCCCTCAACCCCGCCGCCCTGGCCTCGACGACCGCCTCACCGGGCTCTTCGGCCGTGACGAGTCCGTCTTCCGAGAGCTGGGCGACGAAGCTGTCGCGAATGGACCAGGTGACCGGCACCCACGGCATGGCCTCCCCGTACTCGTCCCGGACGGTGGCGGTCAGCCGCACCGTGTCCCGGGCGTCCTGCAGAACCGCCTGCGGAGGGGAGATCTCGACCATCGTGGCCCCGGGTGGGCCCGCGTCGCCGCACCCGCTCCCGAGCAACAGGGCGGCCAGGAGAGCCAGGGTGGATGGTTTTCGTGAAACAACTCGTCCGGTCGGTCGCATGGTCGAACCGCCCCCCTGTTCGTGTGGACTGCCTGCCAGGGAATACTACGGCAAGCGTTGCGCCGGAATTACCACAAGCGGTCCGTGGACGAACCCCCAATGAGCCCCGGGGATTTTGTCCACGGGCTCCCAGGGCGGCGATGCACCGGGGGCCGTCCACTCACGCCTACCGCTCCCACGCCTCCCGCTCCGGGATACCCCGGCTCAGGAAGACCTCCCGCCCGGGCCGGGGGGCCGGGGGAACGCGGTCGCCCCTCAGTATCGCCCGCACCCGGCCGGTCTCCGCGTCGCGCACGATCGCCATCGGTTCGTCCGATTCCCCGTCCAGCGTGACCGACCCCCCGGGGCCCGAAAGGGTGATGCTCGCAAGCGCACCCGCCCACCCGGGCCGCACCGGCAGGAGAAAGACGAAGGAGGCGGACTCGTCCCCGCCGTCGGCGATCTCGTCCATCGCGAAGCCCAGGGAGAAGAGCTCCGTGCCCTCTCCGTCCCTCCCGGTCAGCGAATGCGGACCCGGGGAGCCCGGCAGGGCCGGCGGCGCGTCGACGACGAAGGCGGGATCCAGCCGGGGCGACCCGTCCGCGTCCAGCCCTCCCCAGAGCAGGAGCGTCCGCCGGGGGGGAGGGGGGGATTCGACACTGTCGGACAACTCCAACCGGTATGCGAAGACCTTCGAGAAGTAGTAGTCGCTGATCCACCTGGGATCGCAGTAGGACATGTGGTCGAAGGTGCCGGGAGTCACCAGGCTGTCGCCCCGGAAATCGTATCCCCAGCTCCCGATCGTGCCGTCCCCGTTGGGGAACAGCGGGTCCGGCCCCCTGGCGCCCCCGCAAGGCGCGTGCCACAGACCCAGATTGTGACCGAACTCGTGGGCGATGACCCAGTCCTCGGCAAGCGAGAAACTGGACCTGCCGCCCAGATAGGCGACTCCCCGGGCACCGGTGACCTCGCCGGCCATCAGGCCCGCGTAGTACCCGCCCTCCCCCTCCATGCTGCGGATCGCCTCGACCTCTCTCAGGAGTGTGATGACGTTGTTCGTGGAGGTCTCGACGGGGTCGTGGTCGGAAACGTCCACTTCCTCCATGGGGAGGAGATCGTAGGTGTCGAAGAGCAGTTCGTGCTCCTCCTCGTCCTCCGCCATCCCCTCGGTCGCGTCCAGAACCGAAGAGTCCGGGTCCTCCTCCCAGAGGAAGGGAATCACCGTCAGTTGGAAGGCCGGCATGGAATCGACCTCGAGTTCGAGCCGGCCCTCCGCGGGAATCCGCCCGACCACGCCCAGCGAGTCGTCCAGGGTTCCGTCCGGGTCGACCTCCACATACATCTCGAGACCCGGCTGCACGATGCCGGCCGGGATCGTCGCGTTGGCGGACTTCGCCAGGGACCCTTCGTCCACCTCGGTCGGGATGGCCGTGGACTTGCCCGGTATGGTCGCCGTGTGGGTCCTCGATCCGTCCCGGTAGAAGTGGGCCCGCACGGGCGGAATCCCTTCACCGGTCGCCATCGACGCGGTCACGAACACCCGCAGCAGCGCCTCCTTCCCCGCAACCAGGGGGACCGGAAAGTCGCGTGACTGGACCGACTGGACGAGGTAGGCGGCCGGAGGTTCGAAGCCGCACGTCCTGACCCTCGGCTCGCTGACGGTCTCGAGCCAGGCCTGGAAGACCGAATCCGAAGGGGCGCAGAGATCCGTCCCGCCGGCGGCGAGCACCGTCAGCCCGGTGAGAGCGGTGAGTTCGGCCGGCAACGCTCCGGCCAACTCCGCGTTGTTCGAGACGCGCAGGTAGTCCAACTGCCGCAACATGCCGATTTCCGGCGGGAGGGCGCCGGAGAGATCGTTCCCCGAAAGGGAGAGCGTGTTGAGAAAGGCGAGATTCCCGAGCGTCTCCGGAATCGGGCCGGTGAGACGGTTCCCGCTCAGGTTCAGCTGCTGGAGGGTGTCCGGGCCGCCGAGTTCGGCGGGAATCGGGCCCTCCAGCCGGTTCACCGAGAGCCAGAGGTATCGCAGTCTCGAGAGTCCCCCCAGTTCCGCCGGAATCCGGCCTGCGAACCGGTTGTATTCGAGTATGAGCCACTGAAGGTCGGAGAGTTTGCCGAGTTCGGCGGGGATGGGCCCGCCGAGTCCGTTCCGGGTCAGATTGAGCATCTGCAGCCCGGCAAGGTCGCCGAGTTCCGCGGGGAGCCGGCCGGTGAGCTCGTTGCGGGGCATGTAGATCGACGTGACCCATCCGTCCTCGTCCGTCTGAACCCCGTACCACTCGCCCAGAGGCGCGTCGGTGAGCCAGTTGTCCTTTCGCCGCCATCCGTCTCCTCCCGCCGACTCGTAGAACGCGGCCAGGATCGCGAGCTGCGGGTCCGGAACCTCGACGACGAACTTCTGCTCCGCCGAGAGACCCCCGGAATCGGTGGCCGTGACGGTGACGGTCGCATCCCCTCTCGCCACGCCGGCCAGCCGCACGGTGTCGCCGGAGACCAGGACGGTGACCACCCGCGTGCGCGACGACGTGCCCGCGAATCCGAGAGCGTCCCCGTCCGGATCGGTGAAGTAGCCCGAGACCGCGAATGCCACGGTGTCGCCGACCTCCACCTCCCGCGCGGGGATGGAGTCCACGGCTTCGGGGGCCCGGTTGGCGACGGTGACCGGGACTTTGTGCTCCGCCGCAAGACCGCCAGGGTCGGTGGCCGTGACGTTGACCGTCGCGCCACCCCTCCCGGCGGCGGCCAGACGGACCGTGTCGCCGGAGACCGAGGCCGCGACCACTCCCCGGTCGGACGACACCGCCGCGTAGCTCAACGGGTCCCCGTCCGGGTCGGTGAAGTAGGCGGAGACGGCTACGGCGCCGGTGTCTCCGAGAAACAGGTTGACCGGGGGAACGGTTCCCACCGCGACCGGCGGGGCGGGCTCGTCGTCACAGCCCGCCGTCCACGCCAGGAGTCCCGCTACCGCCGCCGCACGCATCGACCAACCGCCGTTGAATCCCGCCATCCCTGCCTCCTTCCCGGATCGTTCCCCTAGGCCCGCGGCAGGAAGCCGGCGGACAAGGCCCCGCAACCCGACACATATGGCATGTCGCGCGCCACATTACAGCAGGGCCCGCCGGGGCCGCATGCAGAAGGATTCTACCGGAGTCGACGCGTCCCATGAAGGACGGCACTACACCGCCTCCGCCGGGCGCAGGAGAAAGCCAACTGCCCCCAGGGTTGCAGGTGGGGAGCCGATGGCCGGAGAAATCGCGTACCCTCCTTCGGGATAGCGGCGCGCTGCTTCGACTCGCGCGGTTTCCTTGTCGGTGTAGAGGCCCACCAACTCCTCGTCGTAGAGCACGGCGTACTCCCCGGGGTTGCTGTCTTGAAGCTCAGGTTCTAGCTTCTTAAATGCTACGATGTTCCGACGCAGGTCCTCTTTATTCGTCGCCATGCTCGTCTCTCCCTTTCGGTAGCAGAATTGGGTTGGTTCTGGAGAAAAGGGCAGGAATCATAAGTTCTCGCCCGTGCGGAGCACAAGAACTCCTGTGGGGAGCACGAGATTCGCGATGGGAGAGTAGTTCCAAAGCGCGCTCCAGCCGGGTTCCATGGGAAGTATCGCGTTCAGTCGAAGAACCGGCTGGCGAAGGCGGCGGTCGGAGCATGACCGCCCAGCCGCCGTCCGGGGGTGCCGTGTTGCTTGATCTTGCCGAAGAAATACGCGGACTGCTAGTGTCGTGTCACACACGTGATATGGCGTAAGACGGTGCGACGGGTGCTGAAGAGCGCCATCGGGTGTTCGACTGACAGGACGGTGGGAAGGGAACGGAGTCAATCGAGCGGGGGCGTCCCAA
>JAPPGI010000083.1 GCA_028874985.1 Gemmatimonadota bacterium
CGGGAAACCCGAACGGGATGATTCCCGCCCGTGGTTACTTTCGTCAATAATCCCCCTCCCTTTCCGGAGCCCGGAGGGGGCCGGTTCGGCACTTTTGGCGGGGGGGGGTCAGTTCTCCTGCTGAACCGTCACTGTGAACGTGTCCGAGGCCGACAGGTCGCCCGGATCGGTGGCCGTGGCCGTGATCTCCGCCGTTCCCGTCGCAGCCGCGCTGACGACGATCTCCCATTCGTCGATCTCGACCGACACCACGCCGGCGTCCGAGGACCCGGCCGCGTACGTGAGATCGTCTCCGTCCGGATCGTGGAAGTGATACGACAGCAGAAACCGGGTCTCCTCTCCCGCCGGAATCTCCATGTCTTCGATGGGCAGGTTCAGTTTCGGCGCCCGGTTGACCTTCTCCACCGTGATCTTCGCGGCCTGCATCGCCGACAGCCCGCCGGGGTCGGTCGCGGTGACGGTGATCGTCGCCATTCCGGCGCCCACCGCCGTGACCGTGACCGAGTCGCCCGTGACCGAGGCGGTCAGGACGGCCGCGTCAGACGGCTTGGCCGCGTAGGTGAGCGGGTCGCCGTCTGGGTCCTCGAAGAACTGCGACACGTCATCCGTGAAAACGACTCCTTCCGGAATGTCGAGTGCCGGTATGGCGCCGACCGCGACCGGCGCCCGGTTCTCCGGCTCGGTCTCCCCGCACGCGAAGGCCGCAGCGGCGCTGGCCATCAAAATCGTGATTCCAAGCAGCTTTCTCATTGGTCTCCTCCGGTTCGGAAGTGCATGGCTTCGATCAGCAGATCCCGCCAGCGACGGCCACGGCGAACGCCAGCGCGCCGCCCCAAGACTCCAAGGCCCTTACCTCATGGAAAATAGTCTACCGATTCACGCTCATGATAGCAAGAAGATGCGTCTTGAGAGCGTTTTCCCCCTTGCGTCCCCCGGTTCGGAGCCCTACCCTGCCCGCCGTCACAAGTGCGCGGAAGCCCATGTCGGGCGGCTCGCCGAATACAACAGCCACACAACCGGTCGAGGGGTAGCTCCCCGAGGCCCGGCGAATAGGCGGGACAATCCACGTTCTTCCGTGCGCTTGTGACAACGGCCCGGCTCCACGTCCGGATGCCGGGGCTTTTTCACTTCACGGCCCCCTACGAGGGAGAGGATCCGACATCCCCTATGATTCACCCCACCTGTCTATTCGCCGCCGTCCTTCTCGCGTCCTGCGAACCGCCGAACCAGCGGCCGATGGTATCCGGTTCGATACCCGATCAACGGCTGCCCGGGCCGGGAGAGACGGAGACGCTCGACGTGTCCGCGCACTTCACCGACCCGGACGGCGACGTGCTCGCGTACACGACCGGGACCACGGATCCGGTGGTCGTCACGTCGCAGATCGCGCGCAGCGGCGCGCTGACCCTGGCGGGCGGTCCCGTCGGAGGGACGGCGCTGGTTTCGGTGACGGCGAGGGATCCGGAGGGACTTGGAGCGGCCACGTTGTTCACGGTGGTCGTGAACCGACGGCCGGTCGGTCCCGACCAGGTTTCCGCCCAGACGCTGTGGCATGGAGCGAGACGGGTGGACGTGGACCTGACCGGGGCGTTCAGTGACCCGGACGGGGACTCGCTGACGTACGCCGTGACGAGTTCGGACACGGCGATCGTGCCCGTGGTGCTGCATCCCGGCCCCGTCGTGAGCCTCGCGGGGCCGGTTCAGGGCGAGGCGAAGGTCACCGTCACGGCCCGCGATCCGGACGGACAGGAGGCGGAGGCCGTCTTTTCCGTGGAGGTGGTCGAGAACCCCGACCGGGCGCCGCTGGTAACGCTGTACGAGACGATGGGTGGCGCGGAGGGCAAGTGGCGTTATTCCGACAACTGGCTGTCGGACGAGCCGATCGGCAACTGGTCCTGGGTGGGCACCAACGACGAGGGGCGCGTGTCCTGCTTCGGCAACAACGGCTACCCCACCAACGACCTCTGCCGTCACTATCGGGACGATGAGATGCCGGTCTTTTCTCATTGGTCATACAGATGGAACGCCTTCCCGCCCGAGGGTGACTGGAACCGCGAAAATACGCTTCTGGCTCTCGGCGGCCTGGAGGCGCTGGAAACGCTGGAGGTGCATGCGTACGCACACCTTTTCCCTTCGGAGATGTGGGCGGGCCTGTCCAATTTGCAGACCCTGTCCATAACCAACTGGGGGAGTCATATGGGCGTGCCGCCGGAACTCGGGCGTCTGCCCAACCTCCGACACCTGTCTATCGATATTGACCGGTGGGGGGCGATTCCCGAACTGGAGGACCTCGCCAAGCTGGAGTACCTGTGGCTGGGCCGCCGCCCCATGATCACGAACCACTACGGTCCCGGCGACCCGGTTCCTGCGGAACTGGGGAAACTCACGAATCTCCGGTGGCTGTACATTCCGGCCTCGCGGCAAGGTCCGGTTCCGTCGGAGTTGGGGAACCTTGCCAAGCTGGAAGAGCTGGTGATCTGGGGCGACCTGACCGGTCCCCTCCCGGCCGAACTCGGTGATCTTTCCGAACTCCGCCTGCTGGCTCTCGCCGGCCTGCACCTGTCCGGCCCGGTTCCGCCGGAACTGCGGGATCTCGGGGCATTGGAGGAGTTGTGGGTCGGTAGCATGTGCCGCTGGAATTGGAGTGGCGGTAGCACCGGTGCCGATGAGCATTGCGCTCCCCACGAGGAGGATTTCTGCGCGAAAACGGAGTTGATGCGGGGCTGGTTGAAGGGGTTCAGCGAACGCGGTCTCGCCGAAAGCAGATTGTGGTGGACCGCAAGCTCGCGCTCGCGTTTTGGCGTACCGGGCCTCTGCGTCGGTCCCGGCATGGCACACATCGTCCAGGCCGCTCAGAGTTCGGGAAAGCAGTCGGTCCCCCTCGTCGCGGGCGAGCGGGCCGCGCTTCGCCTTTTCGGGATGTCCGCACCCGCGACGGCGCGGTTCTATCTCGACGGCACCGAGGTTCACGCGGTCGAGATTTCCGAAGTCCTGTTCTACAAGGGGGACGACAGGGGCCACCGGGAAAGCCGTCGCGACGACAACATGCTGGTGCCCGCCTCCATTGTCCGGCCGGGCCTTGAATTCGTGGTCGAAAGCGCGCGGGGCCGCTTTCCCGCCTCGGGCCGCCAAGCGGTGGATGTGCGGGAGGTGCCGCGGCTGAACCTAACCGTGATCCCGGTTTCCGGGGCTGACAAAGCCGACAGCATCGACCGAGCGACGCTGATCGCGTATGCCGACAGCATGGCCGCCGATCCCGAGAACTACCGAATGCTTCGGGACCTGACCGACCTGATGCCGGTGGGGTCGATCCGCGTGACCCCGCACCCCCTGATTGTCATTGACTACGACACCATTGACATCCGCCGGAATCCCAACCCCACGCTGTCCGCCGTGTGGGGTGCCCGGGCATTGGAGGGCGGAACGGGACACTGGATGGGGTTGGACCGTCACCTGCCATACGGGATGGCCTACCGGGGCGGCTGGGTGAGCGAATCGTACCCCCATGACGTGGTGATCGCGCATGAGCTGGGCCACAACTTCAGCCTCGGCCACTCACACCCCAAGTCCGATCCGCACTTCGACCTGGAGTATCCGCATCGGTTGGGCTATATCGGCATATGGGGCTACGCTCGCCGGGACCATGACCGCCGCCCTTGGATTCGCGCTGGCCAGCATCTTCGCCCTTCGCGCACCGATCTCATGGGTGCGGGCACCGGAGAATGGATCAGCGACTACAGTTTCTCGAAGGCGTTGGAGTACCGCTTGGAGGTCGAAGGTCGCCCCATGTCGAGCGTGGAGGACGCCGGCCCCCCGGTGCCGAGCGTGCTCCTGTGGGGCGGACTGAACGCGGCCGGAACGCCGTACCTCGATCCCGCGTTCGTCGCGGACGCCCCGCCCGTACCGCCCGAGGCGGACGGCCCCTGGACGATCAAGGGTCAGGACGATGGCGGGCGCGTGCTGTTCACGCTCTCGTTCGCCATGGCTGAGATCGCCGACGGAAACGGGAGAGAGGCCGGCTTCGTCTACACGTTGCCGGTCCGCCCGGGGTGGGAGGACCTGGCGAGCATCACGCTGTCGGGACCGGGCGGGACCGCGACCCTCGACGGCTCAACGGACCTGCCCCTGTCGATCTACCGTGACGAGGACGGCAGGGTGCGGGCGATCCTGCGGGGCGATCCTGCGGAGGCGCAGAAGGCCATGGCGGGACTCGCCGACGTGCCTGTTAACGTGGTGACGAGCCGCGGGATACCTTCCCGTGCCGCCTGGAGGCGGTGAGGGAAAGCGGCGGGCCCGACACCGGGACGCCCGCGAGAAACCCGACACCCTTTCAGAAAAGGAGAACTTATGATGTCGAGCGGTTTCGTTCCACTCCAGAAGGGCCTTCTGTGCCTTCGCGATGCTGATCTATGGACTGGGTGGCGCCCCTTTGCTCGGGGGCGTCACCTTTCGATTTTCAGGGTCCGCTACGGAAAAGGGGGTGATCGGGCTATCCGCGTCAACCACCGAAAACGGCCCCTACGAGACCAGCGTTCCCGGTCACTCGGCGGCTGGGTGACGAAGAACGGAAAGACGATTCTCGACACGACCAACGCCGACGGCAGGGACCGCTACACGGGCATGGTCAGCGCGAGCCAGATGGCCGCCATGATCTGCGGCACCGCGGCGCGCTTTTCGGTGGTGCTGGACACGCTTCAGGCGGACTCGGCGAACAGGAGGGGGGGGTCCTGCACTCGTAAGCGGGGTTAGTGTTAGTGTTCGGACACGACCTTGGACGAAAAGGAGGCGCGACATGCTGAGGGCCAGGAGGATCGCGACTGGATCGAGGAGACTGTCGAAGCGATAGTCGACGCCGCAATGGACCGGTCGATCGATTGACCGGAATCGCCGACGCCGTGGTGGAGAAGCTCGAGACCAACTCGTTCGGCGACATGAAGCGGGGGCATCGCCTCGCTCAACGAGCCCGTACCGGTGAGGAAGCGGCCCGCCGAAGGATCGCGGGACCAGTGAGGAAGTTCTTGGAGTCTTGGGGCGGCGCGCTGGCGTTCGCCGCGACCGTAGCGGGCGGCGCTTGGACTGGTCTCGACCGCGAATCGGGCAGGTCCGTACCGAAACTGCGGCCTTGGAAGTCCCGTCCCGGCCCTCGACGCCGACCGAACCCTGGGACGAGGAGGGGTAGCGAATGAGATGAGTAGCCGTAGCGTGGTAAACCGCCGGTGCTTGGTCTGCGGGTGTCCGGTGGATGGCACCTACGTTTGCGACCGGGCTGCCTGCGCGCACGAGTTCACAGGTCGCCGGTGTCAGCGTTGCTCGGTGCTGATTGTCGAGGATACTAACATCCGGCACCCTGCCGATGCCTACACGATGATTCTCACGCTGTTTCCGAGATTGGTGTGTTCCCGACATGCTTAGGGGAGAAGGGCCAAAAACACAGCGACAGGTGCCAAGTCGGGCGGGGCATCGCATGGAGTTCCAGTCCGGCGAAGGTCCACACTTGGCGGAGTTCCTGAACCCTGTAGCCCAGCCGGTAGACCAGCGCGAGGGCTTGGAACGCCTGATGTTCGTCACCCTCGAATCGAACGGTGGGAGTACGGCACGCATGTCCCTCGCCGCCTTCACAGGAATAGTAGGTGTCGATGCCCCATTCTCTCAGCGCGTGAACCACGGGAGCAATGCCGGGTTCGAGATCGTGTCCATTGAAGGGGGGTAGCGATTGTTGGGCAGGGCGTTCCATCCATCCAATCTAATGTCCCACGGGGTCGGTGCCTGCCCCTTCGGCGAGGAACCCGATGTTATTTTGGGGACTGCTACCGAAATCAGTCTTCGTAGGGCATCACCTCCTTTCGGGATTGCTCCCTTCGGCCTTCGGACGGTGATGTCAGCCTCCGGCGGAGTGCTCGCCATCGTGGGCTTCTGTATCCTAACTGACCAGCGTACGGTACAGTCGCCCCTTCGAGGTAACCAGGCGTACTCGCCAACCTACTGGAGTTGCTGGGTCCGAATGGATCGAGGCCCCCATCCCCAGGTGGTCCCAAGACGGCGCCGGGCGACGAGGGGCGGGTCGACATGACGGCTTGGCGGTTGTGCGGAGGCGCGGCCCGATCAATGCCGGTCGGCAGGCAGGGTGTTCCTGAGAATCCAGCGGGAGCCGGTGCGCACGACCCGGATCTCCACGGTCGACGACGGAGTCAGACCGTCGAAGTAGCCGTAAACGCCTTCCCCCTCGATTCCGAAGTCCGGCCACGGCTGCGGCAAGGGGAATTCGCTGAACTCGGCGACGAAGTTGGTGTAATGCCAGCCGATGCCGAGCAGCCGGAGTTCCAGCCGATGGGCCAGCGGGCCGCCGTGGATGTGGTGAACGGTGTCGGCCACGACGCCATCAAGCACCTGGGGGTATAGACCGAAGAGGCCCACCTCCGAGCCATCTCCCTGTATCTCCCAGTAGTCCGCGTGAGCCATCAGCGTGCCGATGTCCGGGTTCTTCCTGTATTCCAGCGGAATTGCGACGCTGAACTCGTTTTCCCCGGCCGTCAGTTGCAGGCCATCCGCCGGATCCTCGATCATTGGCGGTGCGGGCGTCGCCATGCTGCCCGTGAAGGAACCCAGCGGTGCCGTTCCCCGGATCCCATAGCTTTGGCTTGCCCGGACGGCCTCGGGAAGAGAGGCGGCGTAGCAGCGCGCCGGACCCGGCCAGTTCTGGACCGGACTCGTGTACGCGCAACGCTCCGGGTCCGGTTGCGCGGAGAATGTGGCCGTCCAACCGGGTCCTTTCAGCACCGCCGTGATCCGGGGTGCCTCCGCGTTCTGTGGGCGGTGAGGGTGCACGGCCAAAAGACGCGCCTCGGACTCGCCGGCCTCGAGAATGATGGTGATGGTCGTGACATCCGGGTGGGCTTCAATGGAATCCGCCGGGCGGAAGAGCTGGCAAGCCGACAGGGCTAGTAGGACCGGACCGAGCGCGAGCACCCTCAAAACCGGAAATCCACGCCGACGAAGGGAAGCATCGGCAACTGCGGCAGATACACCTTCTCCACCCCCAGGTCGCCGTAGTCCTGCCGCACGCGCCATCCCACGACGTTGGGAAGGCTGAAGAGGTTGGCGACCGACATGTAGGGCGTCAGCGTTCCGCCGCCGAACCATGAGACCGGACTGTCGCGCCGCCAGCCGATGTCGATGCGCATGTAGTGCGGCAGCCTGCCCGCGTTGTACTCGCCGCCGAGGACCACGAGCTCCGCTTCCCCCCGGTGGTATTCGTTCGCGGCGGCCAGGGCCAGCACCTCCGTCTCCGGCTGGCCCGAGCGCAACGAGAAGCGGGCCGACCACGACGATGCGCCGGGGGCGTACGCGGTACCCACTTCGAGTTCGTGCTCGCGATGGAACCGGGGCGTGTATTTCCGCAAACCCACCGTCCGCTGCACTCTGGCCCAGCGATAGGTTCCGAGCATCGAGAATCCCGAGTCGGAGATCCAACTCGTGGTCGTCTCGATTCCCCTGGCGGTGCCGCTGGCGACCTCCCAGCGTGACGGGTCGGCCAGCGCGGTGCGTATCGACGGCCGCTTGCCCAGCGGCGGCAGGCGGAGGTGGTCCAGCATGCGCGCGTAGGCGTCCAGCCTGAAGCGGAGCCCGCCCCGCGCAGCCTGCCAGCCCACCGAGACCTCCGTGTTTCTCGGCACGGGGTCCCGGGCCACGGGAACCAGAAGGTCGTAGGCGAGAAAGCTCGCGCCGACGGCCTCCTCGTCCCGCGCCGAGGCCAGCATCTGGTGGGAGCGCGCGGCGGACACCCTCAAGTCCCACCACGACGCCTCGTAGCCGAGCTCCGCGAAGGGCGCCAGCGTGGTGGCCAGCCCCTCGAAGCGGTCGGCTCTGAGTCCGGCCCGGGTCGAGAGCCCGCCCGCCAGCGGGATCTCCACGCTCGAATAGGCGGCAAGGCGCCACCGTTGCTCGTCGAGAGTGAACGACGACACGAAAAATCCCTCGTCCGAAACGAACTCGTCCGTCAACTCGAAATCATGGATTCCGCTGTAGCGGGTCGCCTGCACGCCGGTCATGAGGGTGGAACGCGCCAGATGCCAGGTGGCGCGCAGGTCGGCGCGGATCTCGCTCATTGACCCGGTGCCGAAGGCCAGCGTGTCAACGGGCTGCGCCGTGCCAGGGACATCCGGCAAACCAACGTGCCGCGTCCCCAGCGACAGGAGATCGCTTGTGAAGTGGCTCGATCCCACGCTCGCGTCCAGAATTCCCGCATCCCCGATCCTGTCGCGGTAGTGCGCCGAGACCGCGATGTTCCCCCACGCCAGTTTGAGCGCGTGCGTCGTGTCCCGGTCGAATCTTCCCAGGGACTCGGTGTTCAGGTAACCGCTGACCGACAACCGGCGGACTCCTCCGAAATCGGCCGTGACCTTGCCGTGGATGTCCTGAAACGAAAAGGGAAGATGCTGCGAAATGAGCCCCGCCCCGCTCAGAACCTGGGTCACGCCGTCTATGTAGGTGCGGCGGCCACTCAGCAGGTAGGACACGTTCTCCCCAACCGGCCCCTCGACGGAGAGGCGCGACGACGCGAGTCCGAGGGCGCCGAGTACGCGCATTTCGTCGCGGGCGCCGTCCCGGGTGGCGATGTCGATCGCGCCCGACAGCGACCCGATGGTCATCCCCGTCCCTCCCGCGCCCGGCAGCACCGTCGCGCGCTCGACCGCCTCGGGGCTGACGGCCGAAAGAAAGCCTCCGAGATGGAAGGCGTTGAACAGCCGGATCCCGTCGAGCAACACCGGGGTCCCGTAGCTGGCGCCCCCTCGGATAAACGGGACGGACGCATAGTCCGAGGACGCGGAGGCCGAAGGCGAAACCGCCGTGGCCCGCAGCACATCCGTCTCGAGGATCGTTGGAAGGGTCCGCATCAGCACCGCATCGACCACGAAAGCGTCGCGCGACAGCGAGATCGGATCTCCCGCGCGTCCACCGGCAACTGCCTCCAAGCCTTCCAGGGCGATGGGCGCGGGACTCAGCAGTACGCGGACGGGTTCGCCCGACAGGGCCTCGAACGTGCGCGTCCATGTGGCGTAGCCGAATGCGGACACCTCGACGCGTACCGGCCCGCTCGCCGACGCCCCCGGCACCACAAACGCCCCATGCCGGTCCGAAACTCCCGAGGCCGTAGCGGCCTCGCGCTCCACGGCGGTGACCTTCACTTGAGCGAACCCGATGGGCTCAAGGTCGACGCTGTCGCGCACCACCCCCGATAGTGAGGCCTGCCCGATTGCGGCGGCGGCAAGTAAGAGTGCGGTGCCCCCCACCATATCATCGTCTCTCGTCCGGGGCACCGGGCAGGCCGCGGCTGACGACCACGTCGAACTCCGGCCAATCGGAGTCAGGCGGGTCGTCCAGCACGGCCCGCACCGCCCCCGTGACCGGGTCCCGAAGGATGACAGCGGGCCGGCTCGTCTCCCGGTTCAGAACCGCGGTCCCACCGGGTCCCTCAAGCCGGATGCTCCCGATCGCGTTGTCCCATCCCGGTGCGGGGATGGCGAAGACGAATGACGAGGCTCCATCCAGGTGTGCGGTCTCCGGCATGTCGAAGCGGTGCGAGAACAGGGTGTCGCCTCCCGTCGCGCGGACGACCAGCCGGTGTTCCCCGTCCGGAGCGCCGGACAGCTTCGGCGGCGCCTCGACGAAGAACGCCGGCTCCAGGTACGGCTGGCCGTCTTCGTCCATACCCCCCCAGACGATCAGCACCGGCTCCGCCTCCATTCTCCTCTCCTGCGTCTCGGTTCGCAGTCGGTGATCCAGCGCCTTGTTGAAGTGATATGGGCTGATCCATGCGCCGGCAAAGCAGTATCCCATGAGGTCGGCGGCCCCCGGCGGCACCACCGCGTCCTCGTCGAAGTCGTATCCCCACGAGCCCGTCCTGCCACCCGCCCACGGGTAGTTCCGATCCGGTAGGTCCGCACCGCCGCACGGCGCGTGCCGAAGATTCATGGCGTGTCCGAGTTCGTGTGTGAGAACGAAACTTCGCGCGAGCGTGACGAAGCTCCAGCCGCCGATGTAGGCTACGCCGATGAGACCCCCCCGGATATGGCTGAAGAGCCCCATGTGGTAGCCGTCGCCGCCTTCCAAAACGCGAACGAGTTCGGTTTGGCGAAGTAAATGACTAGCCGAATTGGACGTCGTGACGATGGCCTCATGCACCGTAACGTCGACCTCGCCGACCGGCAGAAGCCGATGGACCCTCTGAAAGATGCGAGTGGAATCGAGATCCTTCGCGCGCTCCAGCACCGTGGAGTCCGGGTTGTCCTTGTGCAGGAAGGGAATCACCGTGAGATCCAGCTCCGGCACCTCGCTCACGTCAACCGGGGCCCGACCCTCCGCCGGGATTCGGCGCGGTATGTCCAGATCATCGTCCAAGGTGCTGTCCGGATCGATTACGATCACCATCTCTAGCCCGGGATCGAGGATCTTCCCCGGAATCACCGCGTTCGCCGACTTCGCCAAGTCCCCCTCGTCCACCTCCGACGGAATGGGAATGTCCGATGCCGGGATGTCGGCCGTATCCACGACTTCGCCGTCCTCGTCGTAGAAGGTGGCCACGACCCGCGGGATCTCGG
>JAPPGI010000065.1 GCA_028874985.1 Gemmatimonadota bacterium
ACCCTCACCGGCTTGTCGCCGCACATGCTCAAAACGCTATTTTTCGAGGCGCCCCTATGTCTGGTCAGGTGTCTTGGTCGGCGGTGACTCCTACGTTACCGGTATAGTGTGGGAGTCCGGTTGGCTGAAGGTGGAGGTGACCGACCTATTGGACAGGACCGCGCAAGATTCGATCTTTGTGACCGTAATTGAAGACGACGGTGATGGGCAGCAACCCGTAATGCCCGAGGGCTGCGACCAAAGATGATGATGCGAGTCGCCTGTTTCCTTCGAGGGTGGTTCGGACCATTGTCCTGCCCTACCGTAGTAGACGATCATCCTATTGGAAGTCGCGTTATCCGATTGATGTTCCTCGTCGTTATTACTGTCCTTGCTGCTGCTCACCAAGGCTACGCTCAAGGGCACGGCGGGCAACAGGCGAACCTAGCCCAAGGCCGCAACGTTCTTCTGGCCGGTGCCATCGAACTGGTGGTTCCGCTCGTTGGGCACGCGTACGCCGGCGATCTGGGGCGGGGCCTGTGGCCAGCTGCCGTAACGGTTGGCGGTTTTGCGGCGATGGAGTTCGCGTTTTTTGCGATCGACGACAACTGTCGGATTGGGGAAGACGGCGTTCAGGTGTGTGACAACGCCAGCAGACTAGTTCTGATGTGCGGCGCACTGAGCTATCTTGCGGGCCGAGTTTGGGGTGCGGTGTCGGCAGTGAACACGGCGCGGCAGGCCAACACTTTGCTCATACGGCAACAAACTGGACGTAACGACGCGGAAGTCGATCTCTCGGTCTCCCAAGTAGGCCAGATTACGATTGGAATGGCGGTGCGCTTTTGAACCCGCTTCATGGCCCCCCTCGATGCGTCCCGTTGCTTGCCCAGATGACTATGTTTGGACGCTCTCTGCTGGTAGCGCTCCTCTGTGCCGTGGTTGCTTGCGGGACCGATCCCGAACCTTTGAACCTGGCTGGACGGTGGAGTGGGGCAACCAATGACCGCAGCATGGAGGTGACCCTGACCCTGACCCATGATCTGTCCACGAACCGGCTCTCTGGATCGTGGACGGTAGATCGCGGAGCATCTGGTACCTTCTCCGGTACGGTGGAGGGCCGCCTTTCGAACAAATCTATCACCTTGACGCTACACCACGAGGACGTGCCATCGTTGTACAGATACACCGGCACAGTCGTAGGCGATGGAACATTGATGGGCGGAGATTTGAGGGATGCCGCCGGGAAGACGGTCCGCCTAGAGTTCACCAAGGAGTGAATGCAGCCAGCTTCCGGCCGCACCTCTCCCCCTTACGTCCTACGCGTTTCTTGGGAATTCGAAGTGTGCGGCCTGCGGGGCGGACATGCGCAGGACGGAGGAGAAAGGCGTCGATGTCCGCATGGCGACCGACATCATCAGCGTCGGACGCCTACGGGCCGTAGCTCCGGCGGCTTCGTTTCGTGCGTGCCATCGTTCGATTCCTCTCGATTGATGGGACTGCACGATCTGCGCGAACGAAACTTCGCCCGAACGAGGCGTTTTGACCAGTGCCGGCGCTCCTGGAAAGCGACGGAGGGGCCGTCACCGCGGGTCGAGCAGGGTGCGGGACTGCACTCGCTTGGGACAGCCGCTCGCGGAACCGGCTTGACCGTGTCATGGCGACGCGAGGAGGACTGGAGAGTCGGCGCATGGGATCCGCATCGAGGTCGATCTTGACTTCCGCACGGCTGGGATCCTCTTTTCTAGTCATGTGTCATTTACCTACGAAGAGAGGCTCCCTTTGTTCGTCTACATCGATGAATCCGGCCACCCGCACCCGAACGACAGCCACGAGCGACCGGAGTGCTCTTTGTGGACTCGGAGATCACACCGGGCATCAAGCTAGCAGATTTCTGTGCCTACATTCTCAGGATCTACTACGAGCGCGGGCTTGACCGACAGGATCCACGCGGTGATCCCTACCACGCGAAGATCAAGCGATATGCGGAGATCATCCGCCAGAAGACCTTCGACTGGGAAGACGATAGCGGAAAATACTGGGGAATCCGCACGATGGGAAAGGAACACTTCTACTACAAGGATTAGTTCCTCCCGCTCCCCGAAAAACGGGAGCCAGTCGCGGCACCAAGGATCCGAAGACCCCCTCCGGGCACCACTTCCGGCTCCACTTGAACGATTGGGGTTCTTGGCAGCGCTGTCAAGCCCCGCGGCGGCCCGGCCGATGCGACGGCCTTCCGACAGACGCCAGGTCAGCAATGCCATGATGTGGAGTGGAAGTCCTATCGGTGTGGCGTGACGCAGTCACTCTCCGGCTCCACTGCCGCCCGCCACGGAACCGGGCCAGCGAGCCTGCGCCGAACTCGTCCCCCTGCCGCTTCGCCCTTACCCATTCGCGGTGCTCCAGCGACAGAGGAGAGCGCGCGTGTACGGGTCGCCCTCTCGTCGCGCCTTGCCGGCCCGGCGCCTCCCCGGTCTCGGTGCTCGTGCGGGTTCATCCGCGGGCTGCTAGCTTCCGGGAGTTCACGGCACGACCCCCCGAAGCGGAGGTTCCCATCCCCTACCCCGTCGCGGAAGTCCTGGTGATCGCGCTGGGGGCGTACGGTGCGGCGGGCGTGGTCTTCGCGGTGCCGTTCGCGTGGAGGGGCGCCGGCGCGCTCGATCCCGCGGCCGGGCGGGGAACGTGGGGATTCCGGCTCCTGACCCTGCCGGGCGCGGTGGCGCTCTGGCCGCTGCTGCTCGCGAAATGGCGGCGCGCCGCGAAGAGCGGGGAGCCGTGAGGAGCGGTCACCGCTCGGCCCACGTGAAGGTGGTGGTCCTAGGCGCCCTGCTCGCCGCCGGAGCCCTGGCATACGGATGGGCCGTCCGGGCCGGGCGCCCGGTGCCGGAGCCGTTTTCCGTCCCCGCCGCCGACTTCGGCCGCGACCCCGCCCCGATTCCGGACGACGAACCGTGAGCCACCACTACCAGGCGGTGGGGTGGTCGCCCCAGAAGCGCGTGTACGACCTTCTGGTCGTCGTGTGCATGGTGGTCTACCTGGCTGTCTTCGCGGCCGTCACCATCGCGACCCAGCCGTACGGGACCTTCGAGACGCTGCTGCTGCGGGCTACCGGGAGCCTCGCCTTCGTCATGCTCTCGTTCATCCTGGCGATCGGGCCGCTGGCGCGCATCTCGCCGCGCTTCCTCCCGGTCCTCTACAACCGGCGCCACCTCGGAGTCGCCACCTTTCTGGTCGGGCTGGTCCACGGCGCCTTCGCCGTCTTCCAGTTCCACTCCCTGGGCGACGTCAACCCGATGGCGAGCGTGCTGGCCGGCGACGGGACCTTCGGCGACGGGGGCGGGATTCCCTTTCAGCCTCTGGGCCTGATCGGGCTCGCCGTACTCTTCCTCATGGCCGCGACCAGCCACGACTTCTGGCTCGCCAACCTGACGCCGCGGGTGTGGAAGGCCCTGCACATGGCGGTGTATCCGGCGTACGCGGTCCTCCTGGCGCACATCGCCCTGGGAGCGCTGCAGGGTGAAGGCAAGGAGTACCTGTGGCCGGTGACCGGTGCCATGGCGGCGACGGTCTTCGCGCTGCAGCTGTACACCGGAATCGCGGAGCGGCGGCGCGACAGGGTGCCGGCGAGCGCCGCCGGGGCGGCGGGTGACGTTCCGGGAGGATACGTGCGCACGGTCGTGGCGGACGAGATCCCCGACGGCGAAGGGAGGGTGGTCACGCTCGGCGACGAGCGCGTGGCCGTCTTCCGCAACGGCTCCGAGATCTCCTGCGTGTCGAACGTCTGCCGTCACCAGATGGGGCCGATCGGCGAGGGTAGGATCATCGACGGATGCATCACCTGCCCGTGGCACGGCTTCCAGTACGATCCCGTGACGGGGTGCGCTCCCCCACCCTTCGACGACCGGCTCGAGACCTACGACGTCGTCCTCCGCGACGGCTTCGTGTGGGTGAATCCCGTGGCCAACCGCCCGGGCACGGCCTCGCGCACGGCCCATCTTCCGGAGCTCGCCGCCACGGACGGGCCATCTCCCGCGGAGACCGCATAGTGGACTTCTACGTCGGCTACGGCAGCCCCCCTCCCCCCCGCATCCGCCGCTTCCTGCGCCGCGTCGCCGCCGGCGCCCTCCTGGCGGCCGCGGCCGCGGCGGCGCTGATCGCCTCCGGCCACCGCGAACTGCCCGCCGCCCACTTCGAGTTCGGCCACGTCCGGTCCTTCGAAGGCCTCGTCGTGGCCGATCCCTATCCGTCGCTGATCGTCAGGCGCGAGAAGGGGTCTTCGCGCTACTTCCTCTCGGGACCCGGGAAGTCCGGTGCCGACGATCTGGTCCGGTCGGTCGTCGGCCGGACGGCCGCGCTCGAGGGCACGCTCGTCCACCGCGAGGACCAGGCCATGATCCAGGTCGAACCCGGGTCGGTCGTCCCCCGGGACGCGTCCGGACCGCCGCCCCGGATCGCCGAGACGGACCTCGGGGAGCACTACGTCGAGGGCGAGATCGTGGGGTCCAAGTGCTACCTGGGGGTCATGAACCCCGGGTCCGGCATAACCCACCGGGCCTGCGCCGCCGTTTGCATCCGGGGCGGCGTTCCCCCTCTCCTCGACGTGCGCCACCGGGACGGGAGGAGGGAGGGGTTCGTGCTGGCGGGCCCGCGGGGCGAAGCCGTCGGAAACCGCCTGGAGGGGCTGATCGCCACGCCCGTCGGGGTGACCGGGCGGCTGGTGCGAAAGGAGGGAACCACCTTCCTTTTCGCCGATCCGGCCGACATCCGGAGGCTGCGATGAGGGGATCCGGGCCGGATGCCGGGCGGCCGCCGGAGATGAGACCGCCGTCTCCGGTCCCCCGCCGCGCGGCCGCCTTCCCCATCGCCGAAGAGGGGCTGCCGCCCGGCGAAGTCGCCTCGGGTCCGTACCGCCTCACCTTCGCCCGTACCCTCGAGGAGCTGCGCGCACTGCAGCGGCTGCGGTTCGAGGTCTTCAACCTCGAGCTGGGCGAGGGGCTGGAGTCGTCCTTCCGAACGGGCCTCGACGAGGACGATCTGGACGAGATCATGCACCACATCCTGATCACCGACACCCGCACCGGGGAGGTGGTCGGCACCTACCGCATGCAGACCGCCGCCATGGCCGCCGCCAACGGCGGTTTCTACACGGCCGGCGAGTTCGACCTGTCGGGGATTCCGCTCGAGATGGTCGAAGACGCGGTGGAGGTGGGGCGGGCCTGCATCGCGAAGGCGCACCGGAGCCGGCGCGTCCTGCACCTGCTCTGGCGGGGTCTGGCCGTGTACCTCACCTGGACCGGAAAGCACGTCCTCTTCGGCTGCTGTTCGCTCACCAGCCAGGACGGACGGATCGGCAACGAGGTGCACGCCCGGCTGGTCAAGGGCGGACATCTCCATCCGGAGGCACGGGCCTGGCCGCTCCCGGGCCTGGAGTGCGGACTGCACGGCGAGGGAGCCGTCGACGAGAGGGCCCTCGAGATCCCCCCCCTCTTCCGGAGCTACCTCAACCTCGGCTCCAGGATCTGCGGGCCCCCCGCCATCGACCGGAAGTTCAAGACCATCGACTTCCTGGTCGTGCTAGACGTGCGCGAGCTGGAGCCCCATGTCCACCGCGGCTTCTTCGGGTAGTCCGCAAGGGGAGACGGGTCCCGCGCCACGGCGCATCCGGGTACGCGACTGGCCCCTCGTGGCGGCCCGGACGCTGGCGGTCTTCTCGTGGACGACCGTGATGGCCACGATCCTGGTCCTCGCCCGGCTGCCGGCGATTCTCCGGCCGGGGTCCGGCGCGGTGGCACGGGCGAGGGCGCGCCGGTGGGTAAAGCGGACCTGGGGACGCGGGGTCCTGCGGACGATGGGAGTGCGGGTCGCCGCCGAGGGGCGGCCGCCACCGGCGGGAGCGCTCGTGGTCTCCAACCATCTGGGCTACCTCGACATTCCGGTGCTCGACTCCGTCGCGCCAATGGTGTTCGTGGCGAGGGCCGACCTGCGCCGCTGGCCCTTCTGGGGCCTCATGGCCTCGCTGGCAGGGACCATCTACGTCGACCGGGCGACCAAGCGGGACGTGCTCCGGGTGCGCAACGAGATGGGCGACGCCATGGCCCGCGGCGAAAACGTGGTCGTCTTCCCGGAGGCGACCAGCACCGCGGGAGACACGATGCTGCCGTTCAAGCCGGCGCTCCTGGCCGACGCGGCCGCGCACGGAAGCCCCGTGTACTGGCTGACCCTCTCCTACAGCACGCCGCCCGGCGGCCCCACGGCGCGCGACCGCGTCTGCTGGTGGGGGGACATGACCTTCGCTCCCCACGTGCTGGGGCTCTTCGCGCTCAGACGGGTGGACTGCACGATCCGTTTCGGAGCCGCTCCCGTGCGCCTGGGCGACCGCAAGGCGATGGCCCTCGAACTCAGGCGCAGGATGCTCGCCGGGTTCGAACCGGTCGACGGGCGGACGCCACGGCGGGGCTCTGCGCGATGACGCCGGGAAGTCCGGCGCCGCGGGCAGGGGCGACACCCCCGCGGACTCGGCCGTCCCGGGGCGCCCGCGCGTGGTTCGTCCGCCGGAAACGGGCGCCGGGAGCCCGCGGAATCCTCCTCGTCCTCTACCTGGTGCTGTTGGGCGCCTCCCATGTGGTGCGCAAGGGGCGTCCCGAACCGGGGCCCCGACCGGGACAGCTGGTGCAGCAGGTCCAGGGGTCGCCGCCGCCGAAGCACGGTCCGGTGACGGTCGCCTACCGGCAGTGGTGGACAGATTCCACCAAGAATCTGTCCGGTAATCTGTCACGACCCGACAACGACGGTTTCGAGCGGCCCGCGGCGGGTTTCCGCGGGCCTCCGGCAGGCGCCGAAACCCCCGCGGTGCCGGACACCCTGTCCCCCCGCATCCCGATCCTGCTGCTTCATGGAAGCCCCGGCTCGGGCAGGGCGTTTCGACGCCTGGGGCCGGAACTGGGCGCCGAGCGCCGCACGATCGCCCCCGATCTGCCCGGGTTCGGCGGCTCCACCACAAGGATCCCCGACTACTCGATCCGGGCCCACGCGGACATGACGCTCCAGTTCCTCGACTCGCTCGGGATCGCGCGGGCCCACCTGGTGGGGTTCTCGCTGGGCGGCGGGGTCGCGCTGGAGATGATCCGGGACGACCCCGGGCGCGCCGCGTCGCTCACGCTGCTCTCGGCGATCGGGGTGCAGGAGCACGAACTCCTGGGCGAATACCACCTCAACCACGCCATCCACGGCCTACAGCTCCTCGCCATCTGGACCCTGCGCGAACTCGTCCCCCACTTCGGCCGCTTCGACGACGCCTTCTTGAGCCACTCCTACGCCCGGAACTTCTACGACACGGACCAGCGCCCGCTGCGGGGGATCCTGCGCGGCCACGCCGGACCGACGCTCATCGTGCACGGCGCCGACGACCCCCTCGTGCCCGCCGCGGCCGCCCGCGAGCACCACCGCATCGTGCCCCAGTCCGAGCTGGTCATGCTGGAGGGCAACCACTTCATGACCTTCCTGGAGGCCGCGCGGATCGCGCCTCCCATCGACGCCTTCCTAGACCGCGTGGAGGCCGGGACGGCCGCCGTCCGTTCCACCGCCGACCCGGACCGGACCCTGGCCGCGGCGGCCCCCTTCGACCCCCTGGCCGCGCCTCCGGTCGCCGGGTTCGCGCTCTTCGTCACCCTCCTCCTGATCATCCTGGCCACCTTCGTGAGCGAAGACCTCACCTGCATCGGCACGGGGCTCCTGATCGCGCGCGGGTCGCTCCCCTGGACGGCGGGGATCGGCGCCTGCCTGGTGGGACTCGTGGCGGGCGACCTGCTGCTCTACGCCGGCGGGCGCGTGATCGGGCGGCCGGTCACCCGGGTCGCGCCGTTTCGGTGGCTCATCCGGCCGGAGGAACTCGAGCGCGCCTGCCGCTGGTTCACCGCCCGGGGCGCGGCCCTCCTCCTCGGCGGCCGCTTCGTGCCCGGCACCCGCCTGCCCACCTATGTGGCCGCGGGGGTGGTGCGCATGCCGGTGCTTCCGTTCTCGCTCTGGATCGCGGTCGCGGCCGCGCTGTGGACGCCGCTCCTGGTCGGCGGCGCGGCCCTCTTCGGCACGGCGGCGGCCGAGCGGATCGGGGCGTTCCAGGACCGGGCGCTGCCGTGGCTGGTCGCGACCGCGCTGGCGGCGCTCATCGCTCTCAGGGTGCTCGCGCCGCTGCTCGGAGTGCGGGGGCGGCGGCGTTTCATGGCCCGCTGGGGGCGCCTGCGACGCTGGGAGTTCTGGCCGCCGTGGCTCTTCTACCTGCCGGTGCTGGCGTGGGGGCTGTGGCTGGCCGTGCGGTACCGGTCGCTCACCGTATTCACCGCGGCCAACCCCGCCTTTCCGGACGGGGGACTGGTGGGCGAATCCAAGTCCGAGATTCTGGGCATGATCGGGGACCGGGCGCGGGTGGCGCGGACGGTGGCGGCGGGCGAGGGAGAGGGGGTGGCGGAAGTCGGGGGCTTCCCGGTGGTGGTCAAGCCGGACGTGGGGGAGCGGGGGGCGGGGGTGTCGATCGTGCGGAGCGAACGGGAGCTTCGGGCGCGCCTCGCCGAGACCGGCGGGAAGCTGATCGTGCAGGAGTACGTGCCGGGTGAGGAGCTGGGGGTCTTCTACTACCGCCTGCCGGGCGAGGAGCGGGGCCGCATCTTCGGAATCACCGGCAAGCGGCAGCCCGTCGTGACGGGAGACGGGCGTCGGTCCGTCGCCGACCTGGTCCTGGACGACCCGCGGCTCCGCTGTCAGAGCCGGGTCTTCGCGCGCGGACTGGGGACTGGGATGGACCGGGTGCCCGCCGCGGGCGAAACGGTCATCCTGGAAGAACGGGGGAACCACTGTCACGGCTGCGAGTTCACCGACGCCGGCCACCTGGAGACCCCCGCGCTCGCGGCCGCAATCGAGCAGGTCAGCCGCGGGATCGACGGATTCCTCTTCGGACGCTACGACATCCGGGGAACCACGATGGAGGACATCCGGGCCGGACGTTTCAAGGTGATCGAACTCAACGGAGTCTCGTCCGAGGCAACCAACGTCTACGACCCGCGGGGCACGCTGCGCGCCGCCTATCGCACCCTCTTCCGCCAATGGGAGCTCGCCTTCCGGATCGGGGCGGCCAACCGGGCCCGGGGGGCGCGGCCGACGCCGGCACCGACACTGCTGAAGCGGCTGTTCCGGCACTTCCGGCCTTCCGGGGCGCGATGGGCCCCGCGAGCCGCTCCGGCCTCGCACAGGGTGCCGGTGCCGCCGGTGCCGGAGGCCGGGAACCGGCAAGGGGCCCGATAGCGGCCATGGCCTGGATCGGGGAGACTGCTTCTACTGAACGCAGGCGCACGCGCATGACCTCCGGGCCGAGGTCGAGGCGATGGGCATGGGCGGCGAGGCGGGCGACGAGCTCGTGCACCGGGTCGCGGACGCGTTGGGGGTGGAGCCGGAGGAGTTCATCGACGAATGGGGGCGGGTCGGTTGAGCCGCCACCTAAACCTGCGTCCAACACCTCCGGGTCTGGACGAGAGCCCCACTTTCGTCGTACCTTGCGCCGTCCAGTGCACGGAAGGATCCGTGGCGCACGCATCACCAAGGAGCTGAGCGGAAATGACAGGACAGGGCGGAAAGCGGATCAGAGTCACACTGCGGTGGCTGCAGGTTCTCGACAAGCTGGAGCCGTTCTTCAAGGAGAAGGGCGAGTTCGTATTCCGGGCGAAGGTCTCCACCGACAACCACGGCGGCAAGGTCCAGGAGACGAGGATGCCTTCGAAGGGACACTACTCGATCTCGGACCGCCCCCGCTGGAACCGGCTCAAGGACCTGGACAAGGTGATCTTCGAGGGTGAGGTGACCGACCACCTGTCCGTCGAACTCAGGGGAGAGGAGCTGGACCAGCTGAGCGCCAACGACCAGCTCGACACCTACCGCCGGACCTTCGCGGGACCCATCCAGGACCACATCTCCGTGATCCAGCCGGGCGACGAAGGCTCCGACGACCCGGAGAACATGTCGAACTGGCGGATCGGGTACGAAATCGAAGCCGTTTGACGGCGGGGCGGCCGGCGGCCGGCGAAGACCCCCGGCGGCTGCTAGTGTCACGTCACACATCACACGTCGGATAGAGGCGCTTGAGCTTGACGCGTGCGTCGTCCCGTGGCGAACTGCCGGTCGGCTGCCAGGCGGAAGTCGGCATTGCTCTGCGGTTGATGACACCCGCCGCACCGTCTCGTACGAGACGCCGTAACTGCTTGGGGGGAGCGGCACGAATTCCGCCGGTGGGCTGTCCCAATCCGACATGCTCGCGTCCCGGGTTTCGCCGCGGCGACGGGCGGGCGCCCGATCACGCCACCGCCTCCAGCGCCTCGAGCTCCAGCGACAGCGGGACCGCCGAGTCGACGAAGCGGGGGGCGCCGTTGGACAGGCGGTCGGGGGGCGGGGGCGGGGGCTCCGGCAGCTGCCGGGTGACCTCCGGCAACGGGGGCGCGCTCCCGAGCACCTGACCGTCGCGCGTGAAGAACGCGCCTTGCCGTCACGGTCCAGCGCCAAGCGCGTGCCGCCCTCGTGGACCAGGCGGTGGTGCCGCCGGCAGAGCAGGACCGTGTTGGCCA
>JAPPGI010000035.1 GCA_028874985.1 Gemmatimonadota bacterium
GAACCGGGACATTTTCCATGCCGATAACCGGGACATTTTACGTGCCGATTGACAGTCTGGCGATCACGCGGGGGGGACCGCGGCCGTTCACGGGGACCAGGTCCGCGGCTTCCCCTTGAAGGGAATCACGTGTCATGCGCCGGGCCGCCGGGTGTGGGGGGGCGGGCGGTCGCGCCGGTCGCGCCGAGGTGGGCTTGTCGGCGATCGCCGCGCCGTTCGGAGGGGGGGCCGGAATCGGCCCGGGTGACATGGCGGTTCGGTGCGGGATCGCGGGCATGGACGAGATGTCGGGGGGTGGGGCGGGGGCGCGATTTGGTGTGGAAGCGGCCCCGCTCCACGGGATCGGGATTTCCGGCCGCGCGGGGAGTACACATTTCCCGGGATTTTGGTACCTTTCTAGAGCGAGGTGGCCGCCCCGGCGCGCGAAGGGGGATGACCGCTGCAGACCGCACGCGCATTGGGTCGGCAGCCTTCCCACCCCCAAAAAACAGGAGCTTCCGGTGCGAAACCTCGTATCCCTCGCCGTTGCGTCTCTTCTTCTCCTTCCCGCTTTCGGGGCCCGTGCCGACGGGTCCGTGTCCGGTGACGAGGCCCGTCCGGGGTCGTCGGGGGGGGAGGTGTCTCCGGATCGGGCGTCGCGGGCCGTGCCGACGGTGACGATCACGTTCGAGGCGCTGACCCCCCAACCCAATCCGCACGACGATTTCAGGATCACATTCACTTGGTCGGAACTGGTTGATGGGTTCACTATCGGCGACATAACAGTCGAGGGGGCCCGCACCAAGTCCACGTTGAATGAGACCACGACGGACATGGTCTGGACGGTTGAAGTCGAGACGGACGAAGACTTGGAGGGGGAGATCGTTGTGACGGTCCGGGAAGACGCGGTTACGTCCCAGTCCACCAGCGAGGGGAACGACGAAACAACGGAGGAAGAGACGGTCGACAACAAGGCTCCAGGGATAATCAAGGCCTGGGGTAGCGTGCAGACGATCGTCCTCATCTACCATGAAGAGATCGACGACGCCGGAAACCCGTCCCTCCCCAGCTACGACGTCACTACGGTCGGTGCTGACGGAGCGACCAAGCTCGACAATGTGGAACCCACCAACGTCCGCGCCGAAGACGACACGGTAACCCTGACCCTGGCCGCTACCGACACGATCCACCCGGGTGACACGATCAAGCTTGACTATACCAGGGCCACCAACCCGCTGGCGGACGCGGTCGGCAATAAGGCGGCGGAATTCACCGACAGCCTGATCGATAACCTCAGGAAGATCACACTGCCGGGACCCGTCGAGAACCTCAGCGCCGAGGTGACCGACACAAGCATCCAACTGGATTGGGATCAGCCTACGGATACGGGGGGCGTCCCAATCCTCGGCTACCGAGTTGAGGGGCGTGGGGACGGAGGAAACTGGGAGGTCCTGCAGACGGGCACCGATCCGGCGCACAACTTGACCGAATACCTCCACCTTGGTCTATCGGAAGGCGAATCTTGGGAATATGAGGTGCGGGCTCGGAACGTTGCTGGGGAGGGCCCCCGCAGCGACATCGAGGCGACCACCAAGAACCCGAAGCCCGGCCGCCCCACCGGCCTCACCGCCAGGGCGGCCGGAAGCACGATCATCGATCTCTCATGGACTGCGCCGACCGATACGGGGACCAGTGCAATCACCGGCTACAAGATCGAGGTGTCGACCAACGCCGGCAGCAGTTGGTCCGACCTGGAGGACGACACGGAGAACACGAACCGCACCTACAACCACACCGGACTGACCGCCGGGACGACCCGCCACTACCGGGTCTCCGCAATCAATGGGAGCGGCCCGGGCGAGGAATCGGACACCGCCGCCGCGACGACCACGTCCGGTCAGCCCACGCCCCCCAGGAACCTCAGCGCGACGGCCGACGGAAAAGAGGCCATCGACCTGGAATGGGACGCGCCGGCCGATACCGGCACGAGCAAGGTCCTTCACTACAAGATCGAGGAGCGGACGAGCGGGACCTCGAGTTGGGACAGCATTGCCGGCACGGGTCCGAGCACGACGGACTACGAGCGCACGGGACTCTCGGCCGGAACGAAGCGCTACTACCGGGTCTTCGCAGTCAACTCGACCGGCCCGAGCGACGCCTCTAATGTCGACAGCGCGACCACGGCCGCCGCCGGCCAGGCCCCCGATCCCCCCGAGAACCTCAGAGCCACGGCGGATGGACAGGAGGCCATCGACCTGGACTGGGACGCGCCGTCCGATCACGGGTCCAGCAGGATCATCCGCTACAAGATCGAGGAATCGAGCAACGGCACGAGTTGGGACAGCATCGCCGGCACGGATTCGACCACGACCGACTACAAGCGCAGGGGTCTCTCCGCCGGGACCACCCGCCACTACCGGGTCCGCGCCGTCAACTCCGACGGCCCGAGCGACCCCTCGGACACCGCCAGCGCGACCACCCGGGCAACTGCCGAAGCTCCCAGCCCCCCAACCGACCTCGAGGCGACCGCCGACGGTCCGAACGCCATCGACCTGAGCTGGACAGCACCGTCCGACACCGGATCCAGCAATATCGTCGGCTACAGGATCGAGGCGTCGGAGGACGACACCACCAGCTGGCGCGTGATCCAGAGCAACACGAGGTCCCGCACCACCAGCTACGAACACACCGGGCTCGATCCCGGGGACACCTACTACTACCGGGTCTCCGCGATCAACGACGACGCCACGAGCGACCCCTCCAACGTCGACAACGCGACCACGGACGCCGAGCGTCCCGGACCGCCCAGGGACCTTGACGCCGTTGCGGTCGACAGCGTGCAGATCACCCTCACATGGAATCCGCCGGAGGACGACGGCGGCTCGCCGATCACCGGCTACAGGATCGAGTGGTCGCCCAACGGGACCTCCGGATGGGATGATCTGGACGCGAACACGGGTTCCACCGCCACCTCGTACACCGACACGCTGTCGCCGAACACCACCCGTCACTATCGCGTCTCCGCCATAAACGGTGCGGGCACGGGTCCGCCCTCCGACGTCGCCAGCGCGACCACCAGCGGCACCGTACCCGGCCAGCCGACCAACCTCGCGGCCTCCGCCCGGGACACCGCGCAGATCGACCTCGTGTGGAGGGCGCCGTCCGACGACGGCGGCTCACCGATCACCGGCTACAGGATCGAGGTCTCCGACGACGCACGCTCCTGGGTCGACCTGGAGCGCGACACCGAGGACGACAACACGAACTACTCCCACACCAACCTGTCCCCCGGTTCCCTGCGGTACTACCGGGTCTCCGCCATCAACTCGGTGGGAACCGGCAGGCCTTCGCGGCTGGACTTCGCCACGACCCTGGACGTTCCGGGCAGGCCGACCGACCTGCGGGCGACCCCGGACGGCGAAACCACGATCAACCTCGAGTGGACGAGGCCGGCCAGCGACGGCGGTTCGCCGATCGAGGGATACCGGATCGACGTCTCGGAGAACAGCGGCGCCACCTGGACCGTGCTCGTGGCCAACTCCCAGTCCACCGGGACCGGGTATTCGCACACGGGCCTGAGCGCGGGAGACACGAGGCACTATCGGGTGTTCGCGATCAACGAGTGGGGGAGGGGCGAATCGTCCAACATCGCCCACGCCACCACGGACGCGACCGTGCCGGATCCGCCCCGGAACCTCTCGGCCGATGCGACCGGGCAGACGCGGATCGACCTCGACTGGGATCCGCCCGCCGGCGACGGCGGTTCCGAGGTCACCGGCTACCGTATCGAGGTGTCTCCGAACGGCCACACCTGGTCCGACCTGGAGCGCAACACCGGTCGGACCACCACCCGGTACGCACACACGGGTCTCGATCCGGGCTCGACCCGGCACTACCGCGTGTCCGCGATCAACTCGGTCGGTACGGGTGAGGCGTCCGACACGGCCAGCGCGACCACGGCGCCGGCGGTTCCCGGCGCGCCCAGCGGCCTGAGCGCGGTGGCGGACGGGACTTCGCAGATCGACCTCTCCTGGACCGCGCCCGCCGACGACGGCGGTGCCGACATCACCGGCTACCGGGTCGAGGTCTCCGACGACGGCACGTCCTGGCGGGATCTGAGGAGCGACACGAACTCCGACGACACCGAGTATTCGCACACGGGCCTGGACCCCGGCACCACGCAGCACTACCGCGTCTCGGCGATCAACGCGGCCGGTACCGGGGAGCCGTCCGAAGCGGCATCCGCAACCACCGACCCGACCGTTCCGGACCCGCCGACCGGCCTTTCGGCCGCGGCCGACGGCCAGACGCGCATCAGGTTGTCGTGGACGGCCCCCGTCTACGACGGCGGCGCCCCGGTCACGGCCTACCAGGTCGAGGTTTCGGCCGACAGCGCCGACACGTGGACCGTGCTCTCCGCGAACACGGGCAACGCCAGGACCACCTTCACGCACACCGGTCTCGAACCGGGCACCACCCGGCACTACCGGGTTGCGGCCGTCAACGTGGCCGGACCGGGCGGCCCGTCGAACGTCGCGCACGCGACGACCGATGCCACCGTTCCCGACCCGCCGACCGACCTGGCGGCCGCGGCCAACGGGATTTCGCAGATCGACCTCGCCTGGACGGCGCCCGTGAAGGACGGGGGCGCTCCCGTCACCGGCTACCGGATCGAGGTCTCCACGACGAGCGGCCAGACCTGGAGGACTCTGGTGACCGACACGGACAACACGTCGACCATGTATTCCCATACGGGTCTGCCACCGGCCACGCGCCGGGACTACCGGGTCTCGGCGGTCAACCGGGTGGGCGCGGGCGAGCCGTCCAACGTCGCCGACGCCACCACCGATCCCGATCTGCCCGATCCGCCGACGGATCTCGCCGCCCAGGCCCATGGATCGTCGCGCATCGGGCTGTCCTGGAACGAGCCCGACTACACCGGCGGGGTCGAGATAACCGGCTACCGCATCGAGGTCTCCGCCGACGGCGGGACCACGTGGACCATGCTGGTCGGCGACACGCGCTCCGACGACACCGACTACGATCACACCGGCCTGGATCCGGCCAGCACGCGGCACTACCGGGTCTTTGCGATCAACGTGGCGGGCATGAGCGAGGACTATTCGAACATCGCCCACGCTACCACCGATCCGATCGTTCCCGATGCACCCACCGGCCTGATGGCCGCCGCCGACGGAACCTCCCGGATCGACCTATCCTGGACCGCGCCGGACTACGACGGCGGCGCCGACATCACCGGCTACCGCATCGAGGTCTCGGTCGACAGGGGCATCGTCTGGAAGGACCTGGTCGAGAACACGGGTTCCACCGGAACCGCCTACGCCCACACGGGCCTCGATCCGGCGACCACGCGCCACTACCGGGTCTCGGCGATCAACCGGGCCGGGACCGGCGCGCCTTCCAATACGGCCGAGGCCACCACGGACGCCACCGTCCCGGATGCGCCCACGCGGCTGAGCGCAACGGCGGACGGAACGGCGCAGATCGATCTCTCGTGGGCCACCCCGGGGTTCGACGGCGGCGCCGAGATCACCGGCTACCGCATCGAGGTGTCGCTGGATGCGGGGAACAACTGGACGGACCTGGTCGCGGACACGAGGTCCGACGACACCGAGTACTCGCACACGGGCCTGGATCCGGCGAGCACGCGCCACTACCGGGTCTCGGCGATCAACGAGATCGGCACGGGCGACCCGTCGAACGTGGCCGACGCGACCACCGACGCGACCGTGCCGGACCCGCCCACCAACCTCGTGGCGGTCGCGAGTTCGCCGACGCAGATCGACCTGACCTGGACCGCGCCAGCGTACGACGGCGGTGCTCCGGTGACCAGCTACAGGATCGAGGTTTCGGAGGATGGCGGGACCTGGAGCGATCTGGCACGCTCGACGGGCTCGGCGGCGACGGCCTACTCGCACGCCGGGTTGCAGCCGGGCAGCACGCGGCACTACCGGGTCTCGGCCATCAACGTGGCGGGCACGGGCATGCCTTCGGCGGTGGCCACCGCCTCCACCGACGATCCCGTTCAGCGTGCGGGACGGGTCAACGAGGCCATACTTCCGCACTTCGCGGCGGCGGCCACCAGCAGCACGCTGGGGGCGATCGCGGCGAGGATCGAGGCGGTTGCCGCGCGCAACCCGCTGCCGAGCCAGCTCAGGGCGGCGGGTCTCGCCTCGCTCGTCGGCAACCTGCGCGGCGGCGGCGGGCTGAACACGGCCCGGCTGCTGAACGGGACCTCCTTCGTGATGCCGCTCGGAGACGGTGCGCAGGAGCAGCAGGCCACGGAGGGATTCGGGGCGGCCGCATGGGGCAGCGCCGAGTACCTGAGCATGGGTGAACCGGGCGGAGAAGAGGTCGAATGGGAGGGCGGGATGATAAGCCTTCACCTGGGCGCCGACATGCGAGTGCATCGCGACTTCCTCGCGGGGATGTCCGCGAGCCGTTCGTCGGGCGACTACGACTTCACCGACGTCACCGGCGCGCGCGAGGTCGAAGGGACGTACGAGGCGCGGATGAACAGCGTGAACCCCTACCTCGCGTGGCTGCCGGGACGGACCGGAGTGGCCCTGTGGGCGGCGGGAAGCTTCGGCTGGGGCGACGTGGCGGTGGACGACGGGTTCGCCGGCCGGCGCCAGAGCGATGCGCGGACCACGACCGGGGCCGTCGGAGCCAGCCGCATCCTGGTGACGAACGGCGCCTCGGCGCTGCGGGTGCGCGCCGAGGGCTGGCTGTCGCGGGTCGAGGTCGACGAGGCCGAGGGGATGGACTCGCTGACCCTCGACATGGAGCGGGCGCGGTTCGCGCTGGAGTGGTCCCAGGTGCACAAGTTCCGGTCCGGAGACGAAGTGACCGTCCTGCTGGAAGGCGGGGCGCGCTTCGGAGACGGCGAGGGAACGGACGGCGCCGGCATGGAATTCGGCGGCGGCCTGCGGTACGCCAACCCGACCTCCGGCCTGACCATGGAGGGCCACGGCAGACTGCTGGCGACGGGCGACAGCGGCTACGAGGAGTGGGGCGTGAGAGGGCTGATCCAGATCGATCCGCAGGCGGCGGCCGGCCTCTCCATGAAGCTGGCGCCGACCTGGGGCGAGCCGGCGAGCGGCGTGCAGGAGCTGTGGGAGCGCGGCGTGAGCGACAGGATGGGCGCGGCGGCCGACATGCGGAAGGCGCGGCTCAACGCGGAGCTCGAATACGGACTGGCCGGCTTCCACGGGACTCCCTACGGCCGGGTCTACCTCGTGGACGGCGGCACGCGGGCCTTCGGGACCGGAATGCGGTACGAGGTCTCCGGGGTGCTCGGCCTGCTCATCGAGGGCACGCGCACCCACGGCGTCGATGCCCCGGCCCGCCACGGACTCGCGCTGAAGGGACACTGGAAGTTCGGAGGCTGAGCGGCTCGACGGGCTGACGGCCGGGCAACCGGGCGAACCCGGCGGGGGGGGCGGGCAGGACCGCGTCCCCTGTCGGGTTCGCTTCCTTCGTCCCACTATTACGGTCCTTCTCGCATGTGACCGTCCCAGCCCCAGGGAGTCAGGAAGATGTACCGCCCCCGTTCAGCGCATGCCCTGTTCGCAGTCGTCGTTCCCGCCGCCCTGGCGCAGCCCGGCCCGGCCCTCCACGGACAGGATGCCGGCGCCCGGGCCGGCCGGGAGGAGGTCCCGGGTCCGGCCGAGGTGCTGCTCGCCTCCGAGGAGTGGGTCGAGCCCCCCGCCGAGATCTCCGACGCGGTGCTGGCGCCACGGTACCGGAACGTCTCGCTCAGCCGGGTGAGCCCCGACGGCCGCCGGTTCCTCCGTGAAGTGGGCGACGGGCCCATAACCATGGCCCGCTTCGCGCGCCCCTTCGACGAGCTGGGCGGCCGCTTCCTGGAACCGGGGTCGAACCGCAGCCGCAGCCTGTCGATCCGCAATTCCGCTGGGCTCCAAGTGATCTCCGCCGCGGACGGGGCGGTCACCGACATCGAGGTGCCGCGGGGCGCGCGCATCTCCGGATCGAGGTGGTCGCCGGACGGGTCCCGGGTCGCCTTCTACGTCCACACCGACGACGCCACGCACATCCACGTGGCCGATCCCGAGAGCGGCGACTCGCGGCAGATAACGCGCCGGCCCGTGCTGGCGACCATCGTCACGAGCTTCGAGTGGACCTCCGGCGGCGACGAAATCGCGACCGTCCTGGTTCCCGGGAACCGCGCTCGCCACCCGGCCGCGCCATCGCTGCCGACGGGGCCGCGCGTCAAGCGGACCGAGGAGGGCAGGAACATTCTGCGCACCTACGCGAGCCTGATGGCCACGCCGCACGACCAGGCGCTGCTCGAGTGGCACGCTACCGGCCAGCTCGCCACCGTCGCCGTGAACAACCGGCGCGAAACGCGCATCGGCCCACCCGCCATGATCCGCGGCTTCGATTTCGCACCCGACGGCCGCCACGCCCGCGTGACCACCATGCGGAAGCCCTTCAGCTACATCGTGCCGGTGGGCAGTTTCGGGCGCGTGGAGGAGATCTGGGACCGCGAGGGGAACGTGCTGGCCGAACTCTCCGAGGACAGCGTCGGCACCGGGATCCGCGGGACCCCCTCGGCGCCGGGCGTGGCGGGTGACGAGGAGGAACCGGACCGCCGCCAGGTCCTGTGGCGCGAGGACGGCGCCGGGCTCGCCTTCCTGCAGATGGAGCCCGAGCCGGAGGAGGAGGACGGCGAGGAGGACGCCGAGGAGGAGGAGGAGGGGGAGGAAGGGCGCGAGCGGGCCCGCCGCAAGGACCGGGTCATGCTCTGGGCGCCCCCGTTCGCGGAGGGCGAGGAGACCGTAGTGTACGAGAGCGACCGGCGCATGTCGAACCACCGCTACTCGGAGGACTACCGCTGGCTCTTCGTCACGCAGCGGCCCGGCGGCGGCGGTGGAGACGGAGGCCCGGCGCGCTTCGGCGGGGGCGGGGGACGGGGCCGCGTCACCGAATACGCCGTGCATCTCGACGACCCCGAGACCCGCCACACCATCAGCGAATGGAACTCGGAGGACTTCTTCGAGAATCCCGGTTCGCTGCTGATGAGCAACCGCGCGGGCGGTGGTGCCGGGGGCGGCCGCAGGTTCGGCGGATTCGGCGGAGGCCACATCGTGGAGGTCGCCGGCGAGGGCGAGGAGACGTCCGTCTTCCTGCGGGGAACCCGGTACTTCGAGGACCCGCTCGAGGAATCCCCCCGGAGCTTCCTGGACCGGGTCGTGATCCGCACCGGCGACCGCGAGCGCGTCTACGAGAGCTCGAACGACGGGCAGTGGGAGCGGATCACCACCGTGCTCGACGCGGGCGCGGGCCGCTTCGTGGTCCGGCGCGAGACACCCACCGAGATCGGGCAGGCGTACCTGGTCGACGGCGGCACCCGCACCCGTCTCACCAACAACGTCGACCACACCCCCGACATCACCACGGCGCCGCGCGAACGGTTCACCGTGGAGCGCCCCGACGGCTTCCGCTTCCTGGTCAACGTCACCATGCCGCACGACTTCGTGGAGGGCGAGCGGCGCCCCGCGATGTTCTGGTTCTACCCCCGCGAGTACGAGGACCAGGAGTCGTACGACGAGCGCGGCCGCACCTACAACCGGAACGCCTTCCCCAACTTCGGCACCCGCTCCATGGAGTACCTCATCCGGCTGGGGTACGTCGTGGTGGAGCCCGACGCCCCGATCGTGGGCGAGTCGGGCCGCATGAACAACAACTACGAGCACGACCTGCGCAACAACCTCGCGGCCGTGATCGACGAACTGGACGCGCGCGGCATCATCGACCGGCGCCGGCTCGGCCTGGGAGGCCACTCCTACGGAGCCTTCGGGACCGTCAACGCCATGGTTCACACGCCCTTCTTCAAGGCCGGCATCGCGGGCGACGGGAACTACAACCGCACGCTCACGCCGCTGGGCTTCCAGACCGAGCGCCGCCACTTCTGGGACGCGCGCGAAGTCTACCTGAGCATGTCTCCCTTCATGTGGGCCAACAACCTCACCGGCGCGCTCCTCATGTACCACGGCATGCACGACCAGAACGTCGGCACGGCGCCGGACCACGCGCCGCGCCTCTTCCACGCCCTGAACGGCCTGGGCAAGAAGGCGGCGATGTACATGTACCCTTTCGAGGACCACGGCCCGGCCACGCTCGAGTCGATCCTCGACCTGTGGGGCCGCTGGACGGCCTGGCTGGAACTCCACCTGGCGGAGGACGAGGAGCGTCCCGTGACCTGAGTGCGGGGCGGGCGGCCCCGGCCCGGGGGTGCTGGTGCGTAGCAGGACGAACCGGTATGATGAGCCAGGGGGAGAAGGACAGTAGGGTCAGGAGGTGGCGCGGTGCCCGTAGGGTCCGGTGCGTGTATTCCGCTCG
>JAPPGI010000074.1 GCA_028874985.1 Gemmatimonadota bacterium
GATCTGCGAGAAGGTGTACAAGGACCACTGCGAAATCGCGTTCGCTCCCGGAGAGCCGGGCGCTCTGGCGGCCGCGGCGTGCCGGGGCGACCCGGCGCGGACGCTGTAGACTACCTTTCAACCGGAGAACAGGAGGCCGGAACATGACGAGGAAAACGAAGGCGAAGCGCGGGAAGCCGTTGGGGCGGCGCACGTCGCCCTACCCACCGGGGACGACCCCGGAGGACGTGGCGCGGGCGTTGGGGTTCGTCCCCCCGCACCAGCGCCCGGAGGTTCAGGCGCACATGAGGGAGCGGGAGAGGCGGGAACGCGCGTCGCAGGAAAGCGGCTGACCCCCCGGCAGGACTCGAACCTGCAACCTCCCAGTTGGTAGCCGGGTGCTCTATCCCATTGAGCTACGGGGGGGATGTCCGCCAGCCCCCGTCGGAGGCCACAACCTCCGGCGGGGGCGTTTCATAGGCATGATTACAGACGATGCCGAATCTTGGCTACTTTGGTATGTACATCCCACCGCAGTTGACAAGACGGAGGGTGCCGGGGAACGGCGTCCGCTTCAGACCACTCCGCCAGCCCTCCCGCTCGACCTCAGCAGTCAGGCGGAAGTTTCCCGGTGCGGGTGCGCTCCGTCGAGCAAGGCCTCCCATCCCTCTTCCAGCGCTTGCCGAATCAGCCGATCCCGTTCGGAAGCGAGCTTCACCAAGGACAGCATCCGCTTCGTCAGAGTCTGGAATTGGGCGAGGTTGATCGCCATCGGGTTCCAGCCGTCGCGCTCGAAGCGGTTCGCTCGCTCGCCAAGCTGGGTGAGTGCGCCCGCCGACTGGGACAACAGCATCACCTCGCGGGACAGCTCGTCGATGGCGTCGCGATTCCTGTCCGTCTCCATGGAGAGGGTCGCGATGCGTCTGCCGAAGTGCGACATGTCCTCACCGAGGTTGATGATCGCTCCCTGGTGGATGCGCAGGACCTCCTGCAGCATCATCTCCCGCAAAGACGCCCGGTTCCGCTGGGATCCACCCAGAACCCATCGCACCCCCTTGTACGCGATCCCGCCGGCGATGACGACCACGCCGATGCCGCTGACCATGGCCGACAGACCGAGCACGCCACCCAGTCCGAGGGCCGCGAGTCCCGAAGTTATGCCGGCGGCGCTGAGACCGGTCACACTGCCGCACACGTAGATGGCGCCGAGCGGCACGCCGACCGCTCCCGCCTGCGCTGCCATTTTCTTTGCCGCGTTCGTGATCTTCGCGTCCGACAATTCGCCGCCCAGGATCTGCTCGTCCTGCACGCAAGCGTCCTCGAGGAACCGGACCTTCTTGTCATCCAGCTCGAGCATTTCGGCCAGCCGGCCGATTCCGGGCTGCTCGCAGGCGGGGCCGTCGGAGGTGGCGCGAACTACGCGGATGGCGTCGCTCATGAGTGCGCACTTGAGGGCCACTTGCGTGTCGGTCCCTGCCTCGGGGCCGTGTCTCAGCAGGTGATCGATCCGCTCTCGGGCATCCACTACGTGCGGATCCTCGAGGTCCCCACGAACGGTCTTGCGCACATCGGCATTGCACCGCCGCTGCGTCATCAGCAGTTGGATCTCGCACAGCTCGCGCTCGTCGATCTGCTTGTCGTCGGTGTGGACGAGCCAGACCAGGACGCTCAGGTAGCACTTCATGAGCTCATCCGGGAGTCCTTCGACGATGACCTCCTGCGGGGGTGCCTCCGTTCCGCCCTCGTCCTTGCGCACAACCTTGCGAACGACGCGGGGGATTCTCCCGGCGGCCTTGGCTACCGCACCCGCCCCGGCCTAGACCTTGCGCACCCCGCGTTTCCCGATTCCTGGGGATGAATCCATGATGTCGCCGATGGTCGAGTCCTCGTTGTCTGGGCTATCGGCTGGCGGTTCCCGGAAGAAGTCGATCCTACAGCGGAGCGGGCCCTCGACGGCAACCTTGTGGGGCAGGCCGGGGTGGATGGTGACCTGGGCCGGTGCGGCGATCGACTGTTCTTCGCCGGTCTCGAGGTTCGCGAAACGGAGACTGCCCTCGAGCACGTTCAGGACGGCCCAGTGGCCGGGTGCCAGAGTGTGTTCCGACTGGAGGGCTTCCGGTAGGGTGTCGTAGGTGAAGACGGGGGATGTGCCGCCTGGGATGAGGTCGTCGGGGAGGTGGGTGGTCATGGGGGATGACCCGCGGCGGAAATCACGCTTCCTGCGCCCACGCGACCAGCTCTTCGGCCGTCTCGCATTCGAAGACCCTGGCGGCGATCGCGGCAATGCGATCCGGGTTGGACACGCCCTCGAGCACCGGGGCAAGGTCGTCCGCGGCTCCGGGACCGAATCTTCGGGTGACCATTCGCAGGACCAAATCGCGTTCCCCTTCCAGGCGGCCCCGTTCCAGCCACCGCTGGTCCCGCTCCTGCCCCCATTTCCGCGCCCGCTCAACCAACGTCGTCATCTTTGCCTCCTCGTCCTTTCTGAGCCTGAGTTCGATTTCTCTGCCCGCCGTAGCGAACCGTTGGGCCAACACCAGGTCAACCCACGCACCGAAGCCTTCCACCAGTTTGGGATCGCCGACTTGCTCCAGCCACGCCGCGAGCGAACTCGCCAACTCCTCCACCTGCTCGGTTGAGCTGGTCTGTTCGAATCTCGCGATCACCGAGAGCACGTTGTCCGCCGGCAACCGCGAGGGATCGAGCGTCCGGACCTCGATGAGAAGATACCGGTGCCTGGGCAGGTATCCAAGCAGCTCGCGTGGGACATGGGCGAAGAGGTCGCGGACATCGGTGGGTGCGGTCCAGCGCCGCTCCCCGTTGTAGACTACGACCGGGAGGATGGGTGGGTGTTCCCCGCCGGGGCCGAGGTCCTCCTTGTCGAGAGCCCGGAGGATGCGGACGGTGTAGTCCATCATCCGGAGTGCCATGCGGCGGTCGATGGTGGACTGGAATTCGAGCAGGACCAGCAGGTATAGCCATCCGTTCTCGGGCGTGCGGATCCGCCAGAGCATGTCGGCGTGGCGCTGGCCCAGCCTCTCGGTGACGAAGCTGGCCGGGAGGCGTTCCAGCGTGGAGAAGTCGAGGCGTTCGGCGAGGTCGTGCGTGGTCGCGCGCAGGGTGTCGGCGACGGTGCGTTGCCGGGAGAAGAAGCTCTTGTAGGATGCGTCGTGCCAGGGTCTTGCGTCCCGCTTGGGGTGCTTCGGCATGCGCTGGGGTCGCTCCGGGAGGGAGGGATGGTGGTCCGATGCAAGCCGGGTCGGCCGAGGGTGCCTTCGGGCCGGAGTGGAAGTATCGCGCGGGACTGTGGGCGCACGGATGGCCGGATGGGACCGATTTGTTTGGCGGTGGACTTTGGGAGGGGGCGGACACCCGACAGTTACGGCCTGATCGAGGTTGACCGTCCGGGCCTGAATCCGTCCGGGCGGGCGCGTCGCCGTGGAACTTCGTTGCCGGCCTTTCTTGCCCCTCCCACCCCACCCGGCCAGTTTCCGCCATGCACCGCTTCTTCAACACGGCCGGCCCGGTCAGGCCCGAGTGCCACTACTGTGTGCCGCCGCTGGAACGGTTCGATCTGGACGAGGTGCTGGGGCTGATCCGCAACGAACACTACTTCGTGCTGCACGCGCCCCGGCAGACGGGCAAGACGTCCTCTCTCCTGGCGCTGCGGGACCTGCTGAACAGCGGTGCGGAGGGCGACTACCGGTGCGCCTACATCAACGTCGAGACGGCGCAGACGGCCCGCGAGGACGTGGGACGCGCAATGGGCGCAATCGCCGTCCAGATCGCCGGCGAGTCCGAGGACACGTTCGGCGAGCCCGCGTTCGCGGAAATGGTCCTCCGGTACGACGCGGAACGACGCCCGCACAGTGCGCTGTGGGCCCTACTGCGGAAGTGGGCGAAGGCCGGCCCCCCGCTGGTGCTGATGATCGACGAAATCGACGCGATGGTGGGAGACTCGCTGGTGTCGGTCCTGCGTCAGCTGCGCACCGGGTACGCCAACCGTCCGAAGGCGTTTCCGCAGAGCGTCATCCTGTGCGGGGTGCGCGACGTGCGCGACTACCGGATCCGGGCGAACTCCGAGAAGGAGGTCATCACGGGAGGCAGCGCCTTCAACATCAAGGCCGAGACGCTGCGGCTGGGAGACTTCACGCGGGCGGATGTCCGGACCCTGGTGGGCCAGCACACCGCCGAGACGGGACAGGCCTTCGAGCCCGGAGCGTTGGAGGTGGTGTGGACGCAGACGCGAGGACAGCCGTGGCTTGTCAACGCGCTGGCAAGGCAGCTCTGCTTCAGGCGCGAGCGTCCGATCCTGCGCGACCGCCCGATCTCGGCACGGGACGTGTTCGAGGCGCGCGAGGCGCTGATCCTGCGCCGGGACACGCACATCGATCAGCTCGCCGACAAGCTGCGCGAGCCGAGGGTCCGGCGCGTCGTCGAGCCGTTGCTGGCCGGAGCCGAGGGTGCGCACTCCGAAGCGGACAGCGACTATGTGCGGGATCTGGGCCTCGTGGCGGTGGACCCGCCGTTGCGCGTCGCGAATCCGATCTACGCCGAAGTGCTGCCCCGCGTGCTGACTTCCGTGCTTCACGACGAGATGCCTCGACGGGCGGCCTGGTACGTCGATCCGGACGGAGCCCTCGACATGGACGGGCTGCTGTCGGCGTTCCAGGATTTCTTCCGCTGGAACTCGGAGCACTGGATCGAGCGGGCGCAGTACCGTGAGGCGGGCCCGCAGCTGGTCCTTCAGGCGTTCCTGCACCGGGTGGTGAACGGCAGGGGGCGGATCGAGCGTGAGTACGCGCTCGGGAGCCGGCGCGTGGACCTGCTGGTTGTCTGGCCGGAGGGCGACGAGCGCGAGAGCCGGTTCGTGGTGGAGTGCAAGTTGGTCAAGGAGGGACGCTCCCATGCGCGCACGGTCGAGCAGGGACTGGAGCAGACCGCCGCCTACATGGACGTGAGCGGGACCGACGCCGGCCACCTGGTCGTCTTCGACATGCGCCCGGGACGAACGTGGGCCGAGAAGGTGTTCCGGGAGGAGCGCACGATGGGAGACGCGGGGATCGTGGTGTGGGGGGTGTGACGTGACGCATGGAGCAGGAGATACATCATGGAAAAGCTTGCCGTCCTCGTCCTGATGGGCGTATTCGGAGCCGTTCTGCAACCGCCGATCGGTGAAGTGGGGTTCAGCGCGGGGCGGTATTGGCCCGACATCACCAAGCGTCAACCGCAGACCGGCCTGGCGGTCGGGCTTACCGCCCGCACGCCCGCGGACGGCCGTCTCGGCCTTGAGTTCGGGCTCGGGTACAAGCAGGGAGGCATACCGCTCACCTGCGGGCTGCGACCGAGGGAGTCCGGCACGCTGGCCGCACAACGGCAGGCTTCGGTTCGACTCGACTCGCCGTGCCCCGATGACACGGAGACGCACCAGGCGGAAGACCGCCAACACAACCACGACTTCATCGACTTCGCCGCGCTTGGACAGGTGCGGTACGGTGTCGGCGACCATCTCACGCTCCGCCTCACCGCCGGCCCCACCTGGGGTATCCCGGTCAGATGCTCGAGCGAAAGCCTGACGTTCGGCGACCGGCAGGATTGTTCGGCGTCACGGGTCGACACCGACTGGCGCTTCGTCACCGGTGCCGGGGTGAGTCTGGCCGTATCGCCCAGGCTGAACGCTTCGGTGGACTACCGCTTCGGCATCAACCTGAGAGAGCTCGGCCTGGTGACCACATCGACGGGGCCGATCCACGGCATCGCAAGGTCGCTCACTGCAGGAATGTCCTACCGCTTTGGGGGTCGGCAGGTGGTCCGCTAGAGGGGCCAGTTGTGATCGATCAGTGTTCGGGCGTCCACGCTGTGCGGGTTCTCGAGCAAGTTCAGGACGGCCCAGTGGCCGGGTGCCAGGGTGTGTTCGGCCTGGAGGGCGTCCGGTAGGGTGTCCTGGGTGAAGACGGGGGAGAATGCCGCTTGGGATGAGGTCGTCGGGGAGGTGCTGGTCATGGGGGTGGGGGACGGTGATCCGGGGCGGTAATCACGCGTCCTGCGCCCACAGCTCTTCGGCCGACTCGCATTCGAAGACCGCGAACTCGCCAACTCCTCCACCTGCTCGGTGGAGCTGGTCTGCTCGAATTTCGCGCGTGCGCTCCTCCGGGCTGTCCGAGTGCGGGCTTTCTCTTTTCCCGCTATTGTGTTCCGGTGGCAGAGCGGAAGAGAATCGACCGGGAGCACTGGAATGCGTGAGATCATCTTCGAAGTGATGGAAGCCCCGGAAGGCGGTTACGACGCCAGAGCGCTCGGCCACAGCGTCTTCACCCAGGGGGACGACTGGGACGACCTGAAGGAGATGGTCAGGGACGCGGTTCGGGTCCATTTCGACGACCGGAAGGCGCCCAAGGTGATCCGATTGCACTTCGTGAGGGAAGAAGCCATTGCCGTATGTGACTGCCGCGAGACTCTCGGGGCGGGATCTCGCCAGACGGCTTGAGCGCCACTACGGCTACCGCGTCACTCGCATGAAGCGAAGCCCCACATGACGGCCACGCGAATCACCGGTGCCGGCCGACACAGCGTGACCGTACCCGCGCATCGCGAGCTACGCCCGGGGACGCTGGCCGCGATTGTGTCAGACGTGGCCGACCATCTCGGCGGCCGCAAGAGCCCCGTGCGGGAGAAGCTCTTCGGCTGAAACGGTGACCGAGGGCGTGGGAGGATGGGTGGGTGGAGCATGATCCCGCACCCATCCTCACGATTGCGCTCGATTTCGCGCGATCCTACACCATTCTGGGAGATTCTGGGAGATTCTGGGAGATTCTGGGAGATTTCGGCGATATACTCACCCCGGTTGCCGAATGCCCTCGACAAGGAGCCAGAGGTCTTCCAAACGGAAACGGTGCTTCGTAAGCTGGAATCCGGGGAATCGCTACTGGAGGCGCACATGACATCTGACCGAATCTCAGAGCTGGTCGCTGCCGGCGAGTCTGAGACGCTGGAATTCAAGAGTACGACCGGGCAGCGGAGCGATGCCGCCAAGTCACTGTGCGCGATGCTCAATCTGCACGGCGGACACGTCCTGTTTGGTGTCACTCCAGAGGGAGCCGTGGTCGGACAGCAGGTGAGCGAAGACACGATCGAGAAGGTGAGCTCCGAGATCCAGCGCATCGAGCCGCGGACATTCCCATCGATTGAGCGGGTTCCTGTAGAGGGCGGCAATGAGGTGATCGTGGTCGTCGCCCCGCCGGGACCCGCCAAACCGTACCTCTACAAGCGGGTGGCCTACCGACGGGTGGGCAACACCACCTTGGAGATGTCGGCCGAAGAGTACAACAGGGTTCTCTTCGAGCGAATGCACGCCGAGCGACGCTGGGAGAACCAGCCCACGGCAGGCTGGACGGTGGACGACCTCGACGCAGCCGAAATCCAAAAGACTGTCAGGGAAGCGATCCGACGGGGGCGTCTGGAGGATCCAGGGACTCGAGAGCCAGCCGAACTACTTCGGGGCATGAAGCTGCTCAAGGACGGGGTGTTGCTGCGCGCCGCCGCTGTGCTGTTCGGGCGTACCGATCAGATTGAATCTGACATGCCACAATGCCGACTGCGCGTCGCCCGCTTCAGGGGCGTCGAGCGCACGGCGGAGTTGCTGGACAACCGCCAGTTCTTCGGTAACGCTTTCACGCTGCTGTCTGTGGCGGAGCGCTTTCTGCGCGACACCCTCCCCATTGCCGGGAGATTCGAACCCGATCGATTTGATCGGATCGATGAACCCCTCTATCCGCAGCCCGCGACGCGGGAGGCAATAGCAAACGCACTCTGCCATCGAGACTACTCGATTGTCGGGGGCTCGGTGGCGATAGCAGTGTACGATGACCGCCTTGAAGTGACCTCAGCCGGGGCACTGCACTTCGGTCTGACCCCCGAGCGATTGTTCGGATCGCACGAGTCCATGCCTTGGAACCCTTTGATTGCCCGTGCGTTCTATCTTCGGGGCATCATCGAGGAGTGGGGTCGTGGGATTGCCAGGATCGTCGAACATTCCAAGCTCGCGGGGCTCGCTACCCCGGAGATCGAAGACGCCGCCGGTTGCGTCACGGTGCGCTTCCGGAACAATCGATACGTGGTGCCGCAAGTTGGGAGCGGAGATCCGCAAGAGCGGCGGGCGGCGATTCTCGCTTTACTGGCTGAGGCTCATCGACCCTTGGCGACCCGGGAGATTGGCGATCAGCTGCCGGTGCGGGCAAGTCGGGCTACGTTGCTTGACGATCTTGGGGTTCTGAGGGATCAAGGGCTGGTCGCGCTCACTGGGCGCGGACGCTCGGCACGATGGAGGCTCGAGTAGGTCGGTGCCGGGGCGAATCCTGGTTACGGCCCGCGGAGGGGGGAAATCCACCGACGACGACTTCCCCTTCCCGAAGGATCGAATCGCGAATCCCTTCGCCGGAAAGGCGTCCCGAATCGTGCGGGCGCTCCTGGCTGAACCACGCCGGTGGTGGGGCGTGACAGAACTCGCCGAACGGGTCGAAGTTAGCGCGGGGATGTCCGTCAAGACACTGCGGACGCTGGAGGCCGACCTCTACGTCCGGCGTGACCGCCGTCGCCGGGTCAGGGTGGCCGACGGCGAGTCGCTGCTACGGCGATGGGCGGCCGTGTCCGGACTCGCATTCCGCGACGCCGGCCGGTTCACGTCACCGGTCCCGGATCCGGACGAACTCGCCATCCGGCTGGCAGGGAACGCGCCGGGGCATGCGGGCACGACCGACGTGGACATTCTCTTGGATGCGATGGCGTTCTCGATCCGAGGTCGTGGGAGTTGACGCCAAGCTCCGGAAGTCTGGGCGGCCATCTCCTCGGCCGCCGCCCGCGAAGCGATGGTCTCGGCCCCGCCGACGAGCTTGTTGCCGTTGCAGTGACAGGGTTGGCATGCGTATTGACGAGCCGCGCGTGGAGGGCCGAACGGCAAGTGTCATGGGTTCCGGTGCGAACAGCGCTACATGCACGATCGCGTGCTATTGAGGCCGGTGCTCCGGCAATCAAAGCGTGAGGCGGAGCCAGGCCAGATACCGCATGTTCAGGTCCCCCAGCGCGCGCGCGACGGCAAGGAGTGCGCCAGCCGGCGCCGCCTCCCCGGCTGCGGCCGGTTCTTGGCCGACACGCGCCAGCAATGCCCCAGTGAGATCCCTGGCCACTTCCAGGCCTGTGCCGACCAGACCGGGCCCGGAATGTTCCAGTCGCCTTCTTGCGGCGTCCAAATCCTCCATCAGGTGCCGGACACGTGGATCGCGTTGGGCGATCGCTTCAGTAAGGGCAGCGTTGAGATCGTCAGCGGATCGGCGCAAGGCGTCCATCGTGGCGCTCTGCTTCGCGAATTCGGCTTCGCCCAGGACCGCGGGCCCATGGAGGTGTTCGGGGACTTGCAGTTCGGCCAGATGCCGGCCTTGCCACTCGAGCAGCGCCAGCGAGCCGCGTTCGGTGAATCGTCCCCACTCCCTCAGGAACCTGGTCTCGTCCGGGGCCAGTCCGGTTGCGTTGGCATACGCCTCGTCCACCGCCGAAGTCGGCTCCCCCAGCCAACGCCGGGCTCTGGCCAGCTCCCTCCAGGCCCAGGCGTGTCTGCGGCTCGGGGCGTCCATGCGCAGAAGGCGTTCCAGGAGAATGCGTGCATCGGCCAGCAGGGTCCGGTTCCGGTCGGTCGCGCCTTCGCGGTGGGCCTGTCCGGCCTGCCACAGCTTGTTCTGGGCGCATTCCAGCAGCGCCCGGGGATCTTGCAGAATCGCGGAACCCGCGACATCGAACAGCCTCGCCGCCATTTCGGATTCCCGAAGCCTCCTGGCGACGATCGCCGCCCCGATCGCCTCGTGCGGGGACAGCCTCCCCGCCGCACGGAACAGGAAACGCCGCACACGGTCGCCCTGGCCGTCCGCGACCAGCGCCTCCAGCCAGGGGACGATGACTTCGGGGCGCCGTGACTCGGGGTCCATGGACAGCGCGGTCTCGATCATCGGCTCCGCGCGGTCCAGGTCGGCTCCGGCCACCAGCTCGCGGATCAGTTCCTCCGCGAGAACGTGCGACGCGGTATCTCCGCGCCATGCGGCCTCGAGTGCATCCCGCGCCTCGTCCGGCCGTCCCACGGCGCGCAGCTCACCGGCCTTGCGGATGGCTGACTCGGCGCTCTGCACTTGCGGGCAGGACTGCGCCCGCTCTCCGGTGGTGCTCCGCGCGTTCCGGGG
>JAPPGI010000022.1 GCA_028874985.1 Gemmatimonadota bacterium
CCCCGATGGCCTACGCGCATGACCTGCTACCCACCAGAAAAGGGGAAGAACCCTCATCCGCTCTCTCCCGTGCGTGTCGGTTGTTGTGCGAGGACACGGCCGTCGGTGTCGATGACCACGAGGACCAGCGCGGCGTCTTCGTATTCGTCGCCGGCAAGGACCAGGCTGGCCCGTCCGTTATCGCCGATGGCTTTGGGCGAGGACGCGACCGATTCGCCCGCCGGACCGCCGAGCCGCAGATCGGCCGTGACGGGGCCGCCCCGGGCCTCGACGACGACCTTGCAGCGGAAGCGGACCCAGGAGACGGATAGGATCTTTGCGGTCGCGCCGCCGTCAGCCGTCCCTTCGACATGAATGTCCGGGATCAGGCATTCCTGGATGCTGACGCCGCCGTGCGCGTATTCCGGCGTCCGGCTGAAGCAGGCGATTCCGGGCGGAGAGGCGAACCACTCCTGCGGGTTCCAGTGCCAGGGATGAAGAGGCGCGTCCGGCGTGGAGCCGGCAGATACGACGGCGCACCGTGCCCACTTGGACTCTGTAAGGTGTTTGGGCAGGGCGACCAGAGGCAGGCCGCCAGGAAGCAGCAGCCACCCGTGGTCGGTCACGACGCGGACCGAGCTCCAGCCCGCCTTCAGCAACCCGGCGATCCGGCCGGCCAGCCGATCCAGCTCCTCTTCGACCTGGCGGGCGAACGACGCCGCGCGGTGGTGGTGACCGTGCTTGTCGATCTCGCCGGTCTCCAGCCAGCCGCGCGCACCGGCGCTCAGCGGGATGTCCAAGGTGCCCGAACCGAGAACCTGGTAGCCCCGCCCTTCCATGGCCTCGCGCAGGTCCTTGGCCAGGGCGGGTCGGCCGGAGCCCCGCATGGCGGGACGGAAGTCGGCGCCGAGCCGGGCCCCGGCGACATCGCGCGCCGCGGGCGTTACGGCGGGCTTGGCGGTCCCGGTCACCGTTGGGATCGCGGCCCACCGGCGGCCCGTCTCCGTGCGGCATCCGCGCGCCTCCAGCCGTTCGGCGAGCGACCGTCCGAGCTCGTAGCGGAGGCCGTCGACGAACAGGATGCACTCGTCTTCGCCGGCTGTGACCGCCGACTGGTCACCGGCCGACGGGAGCGGCTGGCGATCCACAGCCGACTGGAACGCGCGCGCGGAGTCGTCCAGCCAGGGCTCGAGCAGGTGGCGCACGGCGGCGGCAACCGTCTCTTCGTGCCCGGCGGGAGCCAGGGATAGAGCTTCTCGGGCGCCCGCGTCGGCCAGCCAGCCGCGCTCCGCATAGACATCGGCCACATCGTCCGGGCCTGCCCCACCGATCGCCTTGTCGGCAATCCCGGCCAGCCGGGCCAGCGGCTTCAGCACTTCGGCGAGCGGGGACCGTCCCAGGCGAGCCCATACCCAGCGCCGGCGATGGCCGTGATCTCCATCCAGCCCCGCGACCGCCCGGCACGCATCGGAATGGGACAGTCCCGGAAGACCGGCCAGCGCGCTCCGCACCGCCTCCTCGTCCTCGTCGTTGAGGTCGGGCCACGGTTCCCGGTCCAGTGCCAGATCGCCCGCGGGGCGGCTGCGGGCCAGCACTTCGGGCACGCCGGGGAAGGCATCCGGCGCTTCGGTGAACCGGGCCCACACCTTGGCCCAGGGGCCCGATCCCTCGCCGAGCCTGGCTCCGGCCGACACGTCCGGCTCCGTCTCGGGGTCGAACCGGAGATCGCTCCGGCACTCCGCGCGGAAGGCGTTCCAGCGGTTCTCGTCCGGCCCGGACCGCATGCGCTCGGGGTCGCCCATCCAGCGCAGGACATCGCGGAACACATCGACGCCGGCCATGCGGTTGAAGTCGGCGGCATCGAGGCGGTGGCCGCGCAGCTGGCTGACAGGGGTGGTGGCGATGTGGTCGAGGGCGCCGTGGAGCGCCGCTGCCGTTCCCCGGTCGGGGGCGATGTCGAGGTCGGGGCCGCCGGACGAGGTCAGGAACGCAGTGACCGTCCAGTCGCGGCCCTTGGGGTTGTGCCAGAGGACGCCGCGGTACATGAGCTCGACGAGTGGTTTGAGCCGGTCGGGGCAGTCCTCGCCGGCGCGCAGCTCGCCGCGTTCGACGCCGGGGAGATAGAGGATGGGGGTGGCGTCGGGGGTGACGGTGGGGACTTCGATGGTGCGGTCGACCACGCAGCGCAGCCAGATGGCGGGGCCGGTGCGGTCGTCCGGACTGTAGTCGCCGAGGACGAGCAGTTCGGGGATGCGGGGGAGGGCCTCGGGGAGGAGGGCGCGCCATTCGGAGCCGGGGTCGGTCCACAGGATGGCGGCGGGGGTTGCCTGGCCGCTCGGGACCGAGGCGCGGGCGCGCAGGGAGCGGGCGAGGTGGTCGAGGGGGGTGGGGGGGGAGCGGTCAGACGCGCGCATAATTGGTACTCCTCGCGCGCATATCTCTGTAAGTTACTGTTCGATGGTGATTTACGATGTGCGCATAAACGCCGCTTCGACGATCATATCTCCGCTCAACCGCCGGCGACGCCGCGGGGACGTCTCGCCCAGCGACACAAGTGCGAAGTGCACATTGGTCGCGCATATCCGCCCTTCGTCGTGCGCATATCTCCATAAACCACTGCCGCGCAATGAGTTGATTCGTGCGCACAATCGCCGTACACGTGCTCATAACGGTTGTTCCCGGACGGGCTCCGCAACCTTGTAGCGGGTGCCGCGCCCGACGCCGGTCTCGACCAGAACCCCGAGTCTCACGAGTTGGCGGAGCTCGCGAAGCGCTCGGTGGCGATCCAACTGGAAGAGTGCCCGGTAGTCGGCGTTCTTCATCGACGGCTCGCGACGAAGGTGGTCTCGGAGCCTGGGAATGCGGTCGTTGAGGAAAACGCGAACCTCCTCCTTGTCCGGCGGAATGGCGAATGTCGGCGGGGAATCCTCATCGGCGGGCAGGTCGCCCACGAGTCCCCTGGCAACCAGGTCCCGGATCTGCATGGCCGCCTCCTCGGGAGTCACCGCGTTCAGACGCTCGTAGTCACCCTGGGTGAACCCGTGAGGTCGCAGGAGCAATATCCTCTTCTGGTCATCCGTGATGCGCAGCCAGTCGACGAAGTGCCCCCAACCGGGACCGTGCAGATGCCAGTTCGGTTCGTTGAAGAGGGTGATCGTGAACAGGCCGGACCCGGAGGTCATCTCCGGTTCGCGGAGGAAGCTGTCCGCCATCTCGCGGAACACCCGGACGATCCCCTCCCCCTCGTCCCGCATGATCTCCGTGTCGGCGAGAACGCGGACCAGCATGGGATTGCGGGTCACATGCGCCCTGCGGCCCTCCCGTAGCGTGTCCACGGTGACGGGCGGGAGAAGCTCGCCCGGGCTGGACACTTCGAGCCGGTCCTCGAAGAACCAGATTTCGGTTTCGCGGCCCTGCACTTCGTAGTCGCGGTGGGCAATGGCGTTGACCAGCGATTCCTGCCACGCGAAGTCGGGGTACTCGGTGATGTCCTCGAAGTGGAGGCCGACCAGTTTCTCGGACCTGCGAACCTGGTGCCGCGCCAGCTCCATTATCTCGCGAACGGCCAGGGCCAGCGGAGGGTCGGCCCGCCCGATCTGCGTCACGTTCCGGCGGCGCCCGTACCTGATCTCCGTTCCTGCGACGCGGAACACCCGCAGCCCCGCACGGTGATGCCAGCGGAGCGCCGGGCGGCGCGCGAAGAGCAGGAGGGCGGCGTTGGTCACCCGCCAGTCGCGGGCGTCCCGCTCTATGAGGCCGTAGTAGTCGAGGGCTTCGAGGACGGGGCGGTCCCCGACCGGCGTCTCCTTCAGGAAGGACTCGGCCAGCGCCAGGTCCAGATCGTCGACCGTGGCCTCCGGCCGGAAACGCGGCTCGTATCCGACGCGCCGATACGCCTGCTTCCGCTGGTTGATGGTCTCCTGCGGTTCGCGGATGACGTGGGCCCCGACCCGGTACGGGAAGCCGTTGGCGTCGATCATGACGGCTTCGGGGGCGATCGGGACCTGGAATGCGAGGATCTCGTCGCAGTCGACGGCAATCCGTTCGGTGCGGCAGGCGACGGCGGGGGTCAGCCTGCGGTGTGGGACCGCGAATAGGTCGTCCACGACATGGTCCGGGTAGCCGTGGCCGGTGGCGCTGCCATCGTCGTCGACTCCGACCAGGAGCAGGCCACCGCCCGCGTTAGCGAAGGCGGCGACGACATCGGCGATCTTGTCGCGCAGGGCGCGGCGGCCGAGGGGTGTGCGCGGTGGCGTGGTGCGATCCCACGCGGACTTGAACTCCACGAACTGGCCCTCGCCCCGGGACAGGATGGTCTGGAGCTCGGCGGGAGTGAGGATGGGCGTCATGGGGCCTCCTCCGAGAACGGGCCCTGAAATGAGTCAGGAGACGATCGAGACGGCACCTCTTGACTCATTTCTCGGAGGTCGGAGGCGGAAATGCGACAGAAACAGGTCCGGGGACCCGGAATTGTCGCATTCCTGCCAGAAGTGAGCGCGGGAAATGCCGTGGGATCGCGGTCGCGTTTCTGACTGGGAATGCGACACATTTCGTCCGGAAATGTCTGCGGAAAACATTTCCCGATACATTTTCGACCAGAATGCGACTCGAATGGTGATTCGCGCATTTCGTTCGCATTTCGCGAGGGAAATGTATCTGGAACTGCGTAATGTCGCATTTCGTTCTCATTTTCAACAATAAATGCGTGTGAAATGCTATTTCTCGCGATTCTCGCGCATTTCCGCTGAGAAAAGCTCACGGGAAATCTGCTTCCAGTCAGCCCTCGGCCGCCCTCACTCACATTCTCGGCCACGATCTACTCGCTCCCAGGGCTGGCGTAGAGGTATCTGGCGGCACGGCCGTGTCCTTCGATCACGACGAGGCCGTCGTCCCGGAGTTCATGGATCATTCGGCGGACCTGGTGGCGATCCATGCCGGTGATCCGGCGGACATCGGCGTTGACAAGGGGATCGGCACCGGTTTCGGCGCATCGCCTGATCACCCGGATCACCCGCGCCTTGAGACCGTCCCAGGCTCCGTGCGGATCCCGGTGGGTCACCGTTCCGTCCGCTCCGAAGATGACCTTCGGTCCCTCGCGAAAGTCGTTCGCGGGTGCCAGGCGGGCATGGGCTTCGGGCGACAGCGTCCAGTACGCGCCCGGACCGCTGCCTCTGTGTTCCACGTATCCCAGCTCCGATTCCATCCGGGCCAGCACCGCGGCGACGGCAGACTCACGCCTCTGGCAGAGCCGCGATGCGGTGGGATTGTCGATCTCGCCGTGGCGGACCATGTGTCGCAGGAGAAGCAGCTGGTCCGCGCCGAGCACGATCTCCTTTCGCGCCTCCTCGCCCACGAAGCCGCGGAACCGGGGTGAAACGGAGGAAGCCCTGAACGTCAACCGGACGGACCCGCCGACCTCCTCGATCTCGGGCGGTGGCTTCCCCTCAATGAGAAGCGCAGAGTACATCCGCTCCATTCCGAGGTTGCTGCGATTCACAAGGCGGAGACGCACCAGGGCCTGGACAAGGCACGGATTCCGAGCCGCGGGCGCGTGGTGGAGGATGTTGTCCGGCGTTATGTCGCCGATCAGACCCCCGGGGTTGGAGATTTCAATTCGGTCGGCATACTGCCTCACGATCCTTGGGCCGGAGACACGAAAGTCACCGTGGCACAGTGCGTTGAGAAGGGCCTCGCGAAGAGCCGTCTTCGGGTACGTTCGGTACTCGTGGTGGTAGACTCCGCGCCGCACCGTCTCAATCGGGTTGTTCGCCATGATCCGGTCGAGGAGGCGGGACAGGGCGACCGGGATTGCGTGCCACCCGTCGGCACGGTCGGAGTACTCGGTATCCGACGACATTCGGAGGTGGGTCCAGAGGAAGCTGGGGACATGCTCGCGGACGGCGTCGGGCGAGCCGGCGAGAAGGACCGCTGCCCGCGTGGGCCTGCCGTCGTGGATCACCCCGATCGTGCGGAGCAGATCGGTGTCGCCAAGCCGAAGCAGGTCAGGGGGTGCCCTGTCCAACTTCGCGGCCTCGCGAAGCGTCTCCATGGCCGCGGGGGAAATCAACCCGGGAAGAGAAGCGTCGATAGCCACCGCCGTGTAGTCGTTCTCTCCGGACTCTTCGAGGAGCTTTCTCCTCATCGTGCCCGTCAGCGGCTTGCAGTCCGTGCCGACCCGAACCGTGCCGCGACCGGCGGTATCCGTGTATGGAGGGATCCCGGGATGAACGTGCATGAGGATCAGGCGTCCGGTCCCTTCCGGTACCATGAGTTCCTCGAAGACCGGCGTGAGCTTCGGATCGGTTCCGTCATGGACGGCCAGCTTGAGGCGGTTGACCGAGACTTCCGGCGGGACGCCGATGATCGCACATTCGCGGCCCACCACCTTGTCCGCGACGCCGAAGACCACCGTCCCGCCGCCGCCGTTGGCCATGCAGACGGCTGAGGTCACGGCGGATCGCACCGACCGGTTCACGCCGCAGGGGTCCCATTCCTTGAAGTCGAGGCCCTGGGACTCAAGGTCGTGGGCAGGAAGCTCGTCGAGCCGGTCCAGAAGGCTCTTGACTTCGGTGTTCGTCCTAGGAGACATCAATCCACGGACCCTTTCCCGCGGACTTCCGCGACTTTCCTCACCGTACCCAGCCAATGACGCAACATTCCTATTCCTTTCGATGCCAACTCTCCGCTACCCGGCGTACCTCCGGCAACGGATCGTCCATCCCCATTTCCAGCCACCGACGCACCGCAGGATCTCCGTCCCGCCCCTCGTTGGCCAAAGCCCGAGCAACTTCGATGCTTCGCAAGCGAGCCAACGGAACATCGATACTGCCGCCCGACGCGTCCTCGCGATCGTACCGCAGCTCCTCGATCAGGTGTCCCAACCCCCTGATGGTCAACTCGCGAATGCTCTCCCTCTGTTCATCGCTCCCATCCGCGAGAATCCACTTTGCACAGTCGAGGGCCTGAGCCAACACAGCTCGCCGCCTGGCCACAATCGAGATACCGATGTCTCGTACCAGATGCTCCGGCGCTGGTACCATCCCAAGCGTCGAATCCGCCGCCCAGATGATCCACCTATGCAACGTCACGACCACATTCTGGGCAACCTGCCGGTCGTCGGACATCAGTCCTGCCGACATCAGTTCACTGATATCGCCAATACGATCGGGAAGTGTCTTGGCGATTCCCGGAAGCATGCTGAATGCCAGTACCCCGAAATCGTTTAGGTCATGGACTTTGTCGTACAGTCTTTCCGCCAGCGATATGGGAATCTCCATTTCGGTGAGAATCCACGACAAGCCGCGGCAGGCACCGCGAAGGGACTGCTTGCGTTGGTGTTCCATCAAGTCAGCCGGAATGCGACGTACGTGTCTCAGATTGGTGTCCGTCCATCGCTCGATCACTCCTGTCAAGTACTCGCCCTCCCCAGCCGTAAGCCGAAGAGCGCCGCCGTGCCTCCGTAAGAACGGGATGCTCAGACCGACCTGCCACACGATATCGTCTGCGTTCCTAGGACTGGTGTGAAGAACACTCAGTCCGACACTGGTACCGGGGCCCATGAGGCCTGTAAGGGACACGTCTCCCACGTCTCCCGAGATCCACTTGCGACCAAACAACCTTCTCGCCATTCCGACGCGCGGCTCGGGCAGTAAGATGAACGCATAGTCGAGTACCCGCGTCCCCTGAGGCAGCTCGTCTTTGTGCTCGGTCGAACTACTCCACAGTGCCTCTGCCGTACGTGTTGACTCGTCTTCCTTCAACCGACCGGATAGCGAAAGCACCACCAGTCTCCTTGCAGCTCGCTCACGTGCCATGCCCTCGCTGCTCAAGCCATGTATGATCCTCTCCACAATCGCCTGCCACCGTCCCTCGTTCCCCGCCGATCGCCGCGGCAATCCAACTTCGGAGACGACTTGGCCCGGGTCTGGATACCCCAACCATTCGCAGTGGGGACCATCAGCGCCCACAATGGGAGCATCCATGAGATCGAAAGAGCGGTCACGCCGTCGGGAGTCGGAAAGACACTCCCAGCATCGGCTGAACATGCTCCCCAGTACTTCATGTAGCCAAATCTCCGACGCCACCGCAGGACTGCCATAGAAGCTGAGAGCATCGTCCAGAAGCGCCTCCGCCGAATCCTCATCCAGGCGCAATGTCAATCGAGACGCCGCTTCCATCAACACTCGTGCACGCTCGGCCCACAGCACCTCCCGCTTTGCTCCGGCCGCCTCAATACGAGACATCGCATAGCGGAGCGCCGTACGTGTCGCTGTGCCGAGAGAACCGGCCAGCGGCCTAGGCAAAGCCGCGACTCGTTCGCGAGAAAGGACCCGCAGTAAGGCCTCGTCCTTGTCGTATCGCGTAACGCGGAGCATCAAGTAGATCGCCAGACATGGATCACAGATCGCTAACCGTTCCGACGCGCGCTTCAGCATATGGCCGGAAATGCTAGTATAATCGACGGCTTGAGGTAGTCCGGCAACTTCCGTCAGTCGAATGCTCCGATAGCCCGCTGCCTCAAGCAGTGCGGTTGAGGAGGGGAAGGGCTCGCTGGGTGGGACGCCCAAATCGAAGTTTGGCGTTACAGTGTTTCGATCGCTCTCCGTCAAGGCGTTTGCGAGCCACTCGATCTCCATGGACGGATCGCAGTCGACGGCAGCCAGTTCATTCCACCGTTGTCGCACAACGTCGATCTTGGAGAAGGATGCCACACTCCACAGCGCCCAGCCTTCGCGAGACGGACCTCGAAGGTCTCGCTCACTGACAGGCATTGCCTGGGCTTCCTTCCGCGCCCGTTCAATGAGTTCCGACGCTTCGTCCTCTCGACCCAACTCGCGCAGCAGCGCACTCTTCCTCAACTTCCACGCCGGATCACCTGCTTCAGCAGCCCATTCGTCCAGACCGTTGGTCAGAGACTCAAAGTCCAGCGACCAAAGCGCCCATAGACACCTCTCGTGATGCACGCGATGACGCGCTTCCACGTCCTCGATCACAACAGGAGCCAGCGCTCGAAGGAGTTCGTCGAACGCTGAAGTGTCGAACCGATACCTTGCCGCGGTCAGCAGTGCCAACGCGACATTTTGCCACCATCGTGTGACCAGATTCCATTCCCTACTACCATCCGGGCTCCCCTCAACCGTCCGAGATCTGCAGTCTATTGACGCCAAGGTGTCCGTCGCCACAGCTCGCAATTCATCGGGTACCTGCATCAACGACCGTTCGTATCGCCAAACGAGCTCCCGAACGGCCGAAAGGCGGGGGAGCGGCGACAGCCTTGGGAGCACTTCCACCACCAGAGGCGTCCACCGTTCGGTAGAGATTCGTAGGTCTTGCCGAAGACGTGCTGGCGGAACCAGCCATCCCGGATAGCGTTCCCGGTTGTGCGCCCAAACCGATAGTGTATCTTGTACGACCTTCAAGGGATCTTTGATGGAACTTGGAGGCGGCGGTTCACGCGGCTCGTCCCACGGTCCTGGCGATGCGCTGGCCCCTACGGGTGCAAGACGTGACCTGACCTCGATACGATCGCGCCGGTCTCCCTTCTTAGGTCCCTCCTGGGCACCGTCCGGCGGCGACTCAAGTTCGGAAAGAACCCAATGCGTCGCTAGCTCAGGTCGACGGTGTTTCGGTCTCTCTTCAATTGCCGGATGCCGCGCGAGATCAATCGCAATGATGTCCTGATCTGCCAGCGCCTGGCGGGTCGGGGCCGAGAGGCGGAGGTACCCGGCGAGATAGACGCCAGGTGAATGGTCCTTGAACCTATCGCGAACCCATCCGGACCAATCGCGGAAGTTGGGGTCATTTCCAGAAAAACCCAGCAGGAGGAACGACGTCTCCATCATTGCCTGTCGGACGGTGTTCCCAAATGGCGCGAAATCAGGGGACCTCGAATAATGGCTGATTCGCGGGAATCGAGGCACTTGCAACGCC
>JAPPGI010000230.1 GCA_028874985.1 Gemmatimonadota bacterium
CACTTCCCCACGCGGCATGACAATACGTCATCGAACTTCTGAACCGGTGTACTAGTCAAAGCGCGCAGATGTCTGTCCACGCCCGAGGATCGGCGAATCCTCGAACGGTACACCCTGACGAATGCACCAGCCACGTCTTCCGGGTCGGAGCGGAGCGCCCTTCGATACCATGCCGGTTCGGGGCCGTCGTAGCCTCTGGCCAGGAAGAAAGAGCCGAGCGCGCGTTGCAGGACGCCTCCCTCCAGGCGCGCGCAGTCCCGGGCGGCCGTCCGTTCCTCCTCCTTCAGAGCCGCCAGCAGCGGAAGGATGAAATAGGAGATCCTCCCGTCCTCATCGAGCCGGACCAGCTCGTCGAGAGTTGGGAGATCGGTGCGACGAGCCATCCGCCGCAGGCCGTCCAGGGCAACGCGCGACAACTCCTCGTCGCCGAGGAAGAGACCGCGGACTCGCTCCCCGGGTGTGTCGCCGCGCACCGACCTGTTGACTCCCAGATAGGCACTCGCAACATCATGGTAGACACTTGGCGGGCCTTCGCCGCGTGCAAGTGCGCCGGCGTGCTGCCGCACCCCATCGATCCATTCCTTCCTTTTGCGCGCCCGCTCGAGGGCGAGGGGGTGTTTCGGGTTGGGCTGCGGGACCGGCGCCAACAGCGACTCAAGACATTCTTCGAGCGGCGAGTGCCCGGCAATGCGGGCGCGGACCTCGTCAAGGGTGAGTCCGTCGTTGGCGGTACCGACGCCGGTCCGGGACAGCATTTGACAGGCGAGCCACGGACGGGACTCCGACAGTGCTACGGCTTGTTCCAGGAACCAGGGCGCGAAGTCCGCGACCGGAGCGTCTGCGAGTACATCATCCAAGGTCAGCGAACCGGCGCGCGCGACGGGGTCCGCCGAACCGCGGATGACGTCATGGTCACGTTGGCGGCGAACGATCTCCAGCATCAGCGCTTTCTGCGTCGGTGGCCGGTCTCTGAGCCAGGCGTAGGCCTTGGACCTGATGTCATCCTCCGGTTTTTTCGAACCAAGACGAAGTCGAGTCAGGTTTCGCCGTTCGAGAGCACGTTTGCTCGGCGTCAGGGGCAGGACCATCGCAAGCCAGGCGTACAACCGCGCGGTTTCGATGTCGTCGCCGTGCTGTTCGAGGGCGCGCGCGAGTATCCTCGCAATGCCGCAGCGGGTGTAGAAGTCGTCAATGCGTTCACGCCTGCCGTCCAACCACCGGCACAGGCTGTCGAGAACCTCCGCCAGACAGCCTTCGTCCTCGGATCGTCGCGGCAACTCGTGCAGCCAGAAGTCCGCGTGGCCACTGCCGATGGGGTTGGGTGCGACCGGCCGCGCATGGTCCCAGAGCTTCTCCGGCGTGACGTGTTCCGGATACAGCAGGCCGAGCAGCAGCCCGGTCAGGCTTCCCCTCGGGTCGTCCAATGCGTCTTCCTCGATCTCCTTCAGGAGCTTGAGGGCTTCATCGATGGAACGCCCATCGGCGGATGAGCCTGCGATCCACGCCTTCACGGCTGCTGCCCGGGTCCCTGGCCACCAGCGCGAATCGCGTACAACCCCGAGCAGCGGAGGCTGGAGCTCCCGGGGAACGGCCGGACCCTCCGTGTGGGCCAAGGCACGCAAAGCCAGGTAAGCGAGCGATTGGGTCGCGTCGTCACGCTCCGGGGCGCGGATGATGTCCTGCACGATCGGAAGCGCCCCGGGCGCGGCCAGCGACGGAAGCGCGGAAGGCGGCCGATGCCGGATGTCGATCTCCCGGGCTCGCACGCGAAGGTTCGCCAGAAGCTGCCGCCGATCCTCGCGCGAGAACTCCGAAGGGTCCGCATAGACGGCCACGCCAACCGGATCGTCACGGATCAGGGAAGGGCGAGCTGCCGGGCTATTGACCGCGATCCATGCCGCCAGACCGCGTAGCGATGGCGCGGGCGCACCGTCGTGCCCCGCCATGAGCGCGCGCAACCGGGCCGGCGAGACCTTGCCGCCTTCCACCTGCCCGCCCAGGAACCGGCCCCCGAGAAACTCCGCGACCTGTCGGTGAATCGGTTCGAAACGGCCGGTTGAAGTCATGGCAAAGAGCCTGGTTCGAAGCGCGCCGTCCAATTCCTCGGGGGCAAAACCGGGATCCGCATTCTCGATTTCGCGAATCGACGGGTAGCCGGGGGTCGCTTCAGCCGGATCGACAGCCCATCCGAGAGAGTCCGTCAGGAGGCTCAGGGCACAGAGCCGGCCGCTCGCATTCAGCAGCGACGCCTCGGAGGGACGAGGCGTCCCCCGCGCAGCGGCGCGATGGGCCGGGTTGCGCTCCCGGCTCATCGACTTGCAGGCCGATTCGAACAAGCCCCGGCGCCCGGGGATCCGGCCCGTGCCCATTCCGGGTTCCAACAGCAACTCGACACTGAGCGGGTGCTGGAGAAACCCGTGTAGGCCACACTCATGCGCGTAGCCCATAAGCTCGCTGGCCCGCGCCGGCCCTACGCGGTCTTCCAGAAGCGTGCGCAACTCCGCTTCGTCCAGGGGATCCAATCGGAGAACGACCAGGTCACGGTACGAACCGAGCGGCCCGAGGGAACCGGCATCATCCTCGCCCAACCACTCGCCGGCCCTGCACGAGAGACGAAAACGCGGGTGACCGAGACGCTCCAAACCCCTCCTGATGGAGTCGAGCGGTCCACGCCAGTCGCCGGATGCCGTTCGCATCTCGTCGAGCCCGTCGATAAAGAGCGTCCTTCCACGCCACTCGGGGTTGCCCCCTGCCTCCAACTCCACGAAATCCCTGGCGCTCACCGGCCGGCCGGCCTCCGCGTCGGCGCCGCACTCCATTTCGAAAGCCGTCGTCCTTCCGGATCCGGGCTCGCCGAGCAGAACATACGCCGGCGCGTCCCGGTAGTCCGCCAACCAACTCGCCTCCGCTGACGAAGCTGCATCGGGCTCCGCGGACGGGCCCGGATCGAGGTTCACCTCGTGAACCCGCCGGGGCACCCGAAGCGTCCTCATCGTTCCTTCTCGAGCCAGTAGCTGGCGGGTTCGGACAGGAACTCGTGGAGCGCCACGCCACCCGTGCCCACCACCTCGGTGCGGGTGGGCTTGAATCGCCTTGTGAACTCCTCCATTCCGCTCACGGCCCGCCGCTGCATGCCGGTCTTCACTTCTATCGCCGTCAAACGCGGCCCGCGTGCGAGTACGAAGTCCACCTCCAGGCCGTTGCGGCGCCAGTAGTAGAGCTTCACTCCCGGCGTGCGGGTATTGTGGAGATGGGCACCCACCGCGCTCTCCACGATCCGGCCCCAGAAGGAGCGGTCGGCCTTCGCCTCCTCGAACGTATACCCCGACGAAGCCGTCATCAGCGCCGTATTCAGCACGTTGAGCTTGGGGCTGGAAGCGCGTCGGCGGTGAGTCTTCGAGCTGTAGTTACCGAGACCGGCCAGCAACCCCGCGCCACTCAGCAGCGTGAGGTAGCGCGCCAGCGTCGTCGTGTTGCCGGCGTCCTGGAGTTGTCCGAGCATCTTGTTGTAGGACAGGATTTGCCCGGAATAGAAGGAACCCAGTTCCAGCAGGCTGGAAAGCAGCGCGGGCTTGTCCACCCGGGTAAGGGAGAGGATGTCCCGCTCGACATTGCGTTGAACGATCCCATCCTCGATGTAGCCCCGCCAATCGTCCTCGTCCTTCCATCGTTCCGCTCCCGCGGGGTATCCGCCGAAGAACAGATACCGGTCCATGCTGCAATCGAAGGCGCCGACCATCTCCGCCAGCGACCAGTGGCTGACCGGAAACGGCAGGAACCTGCCGACCAGCCGTTCCCCCAGACCGAGCATCAACGGGAGCGGCGCGGATCCCATGACGACCACGCGGAGCGGACAGCCGGTCGCCTGGTCCTGGTCCCACAGACCCTTCACCGTTCGGGACCAATCGGGTACGTCCTGGATCTCGTCCAACACCAGCACGGCTCCGCGGGGTGAGCGTTCGGCCGCGTGACGCGCCTGTTCCCATATTCCGGCGAGCCAGCGTGAATCAGGCCGACGGACGAAGGCGCGGCCTTCCGTGTGCGACGGTTGCGGAAACCCGGGCCACGAGTGGGTGTCGCCGGGTTGCAGTTCCGGACCCGTACCCGGAGGCGCGTCCACAGCCACATATCGCCAGGCGATTCCCGATGACTTCAGTGTCGCCAGCGCCTGACGGGCAATCGTCGTCTTGCCTGTCTGGCGGGGGCCGGTGACAGCTATGAGGCGTCGCCGCCGGCTCTCTGTGAGGAGCTTCACGAGGCGGTGAACATGGGTGCGCCGGAAGGTACTCATGCGAGCAAAGCTAATCGCTGAGTGAAAATACTCAATAGCATGACCGAACGGCTTGAGGCCAGCGCAGACCAGTTCAGGTTCGGTTCAGCTGATCACCCGCATCCGCGGCCGCGCCCGGTACTTCTCGTAGAGGGACTTGTGCCTGTTGTCGAGGCTGACGCCGCGGCCGAGGATGAACAGGTCGGTGACCTGCGTCCGGATCTCGAGCGGATCGCCGTCGGTGATCATGAGGTTGGCGATCTTGCCCTCCTCGATGGTGCCGATGCGGTCGCCGAAGCCCAGCATGTCCGCCGCGTTCCGGGTCACCGCCGCCAGCGCCGCCTCGTGGGGGAGTCCGTATGGAACCGCCTGGGCGGCCTCGTAGGGCAGCGTCCGCGACGAGGACGAGTTGAAGGTGGCGAACGCGATCTTCACACCCGCGGCGTGCAGCTTGCCGGGGTTGGCGTACGCCTCGTCGTAGGAGACGTCCGCGCCCGACGGCATCGCCTGCGTCCCCGAGAGGATGACGCCGACCTCGTTCTCGGCCAGGAAGTCGGCGACCTTCCATGCCTCCCGCCCGCCGGTGATCACGAACCGGATGTTCTGTTCCCGCGCCCATTCGACGGCGTTCCTGATGTTGCGCTCGCCGTTGGCCGAGAGCAGGACCGGCATCTCGCGGTTCACGACCTTCGCCATCGCCTCGTTCTTGAGGTCGCGCGGCAGGTCGACGCCGGCCTTGACCGCTCGGTCGTAGCGCCGGGCCGCGTCGAACCACTCGTCCAGCCGGTCGACCGCTTCGCGGTGGCGTTCCTGCGCCGCCGCCCAGCCCCCGCCCCCCCCACCGCCCCCGCGCCGCCCGAAGCGGAAGCCGCCGCCACCGCCCAGGCCCGGGTAGTTGATCACCATGGCGGCGCCGGGCTCGATCCACATCTCCTCGACCGTCCAGCCGTCGAGCCCGATCAGCGAAGCCTGCCCCGCGACGGTGCCGCCCTGCGGCGCGGCCATGGTGAGGGTGATGCCGTTGGCGCGCGCCACGGGGATGTGCTCGGTGGCGGGGTGGATCGCGGTGGCGGCCTGGAGGTGCGGCTTGAAGCCGCCCTGCTCGCGCGCGTCGTTGGTGACGTCCACGGCGCCGATCTCGGTGAGGCCGAGCCGGCTCACGGCGTCGAACATGCCGGGATAGACGTGCCTGCCGGTGGCGTCGACCACCTCGGCGCCCTGCGGGGCCTGCACGTCCGGGCCGACGGCGGCGATGCGGCCGTCCTCGATCACCACCGTGCCCGTGAAGGTCTCGCCGGCCAGGGTGTGGACGGTGCCGCCGGTGATCGCGTACGTCTGGGCGGCGGCGGGGGCGGGGAGGCCGAGGGCCAGCGCCGCGAGGGCGGCGACGGAAAGTGTGTTGCGGGTCATCGGTTCGCTCCCAGATGCTTCTCGATGAGCGCTTCCTTCTCGGCCTCGATCGCGGCCTGGCGCTCACGGTCCATGTCGATGTCGAAGTAGAGCTTCCCGTCCACGTAGGTCCGGACGGCCTTGCCGTACATGCTCAGAGGATGGCCGTCCCAGACGACCAGGTCGGCGTCCTTGCCCTCGTCGATCGAGCCGGTGCGGTCGTCGATGCCGAACTGGATGGCGGCGTTGAGGGTGACGAGCCGCAGCGCCCGTTCCTCGTCGAGGCCGCCCCACTTGATGGCCTTCGCGGCCTCCTGGTTGAGGTGGCGGATCTCCTCGCCCGAGTCGGAGTTGATGGTGACGAGCACGCCGCGCTCGGTCATCAGCGCCGCGTTGTGCGGGATCGCGTCGTAGGCCTCGACCTTGTACGCCCACCAGTCCGAGAAGGTGGAGGCGCCGGCGCCGTGGGCGGCGATCTCGTCGGCGATCTTGTAGCCCTCGAGTACGTGCTGGAGGGTGCGGACGGTGAAGCCGAACTCCTCGCCGAGGCGCAGCAGCTGCAGGATCTCGTCGGCGCGGTAGCAGTGCGAGTGCACCCAGCGCTCGCCCTTCAGGATCTGCATGAGGGCTTCCAGCTTGAGGTCGCGGCGCGGCGCCACCCCGCGCCGCCCCCCGGCCTCGTAGGCGTCCCATTCCGCCATGTACTCGCGCGCGTCGAGGAAGGCCTGCCGGATCACGTCCTGCACCCCCATGCGCGAGGCGGGGTAGCGGTCGGGGTCGCGGTCGCGCTTGGTGTTCTCGCCCAGCGCGAACTTGATGCCCGGGTGCGCCCCGATGAGCAGGTAGTCCGCGTCGGCGCCCCAGCGCAGCTTGATGACCGCGTTGCCGCCGCCGATCGGGTTGGCCGAGCCGTGCAGGATGTTGATCGTGGTGACGCCGCCCGCCAGCGCCCGGTACATGCCGATGTCCTCGGGCCGGATCACGTCCTCGATCGTCACCATCGACGAAACGTTCACCGTGCCCTCGTTGATGCTCATGGCGGCCATGTGGGAGTGCGCGTCGATGATGCCGGGGGTGACGTACCGGCCCGACGCGTCCACCACGGTGGTGCCCGGGGGAGCGCTCAGCCCGGTGCCGATTTCGGCGATCCTGCCGTCGCGGATCAGGATGTCGGTGTCTTCGAGGGTGCCGTGCGAGGCGGTCAGCACGGTGGCCCCGGTGATCAGGGTGACGGGGTCGTCGCGGTAGGGTCCGGTGTTGGCGCTCATCGGCACCGGGGGGGCCGCCGGGTCGGGACCGGAGGCGCGTCCCCGGCCACCTCGGCCCGGAGGTCCGCCGCGCCCGCGTCCCCGGCGGGGTCCGGCCTCGGTCTCCTCGTCCTCCTCCTCGTCTTCCGCGACCTCCTCGTCGCCGGGTTCGCCTTCCTCCTCCCCTTCCTCCTCCGCCTCCGTTTCCTCCTCCTCCTCGTCCGCTTCCTCATCCCCGCCCATCTCGAACATCTCGCCGTCCACGAAGACCACCTCGACGCGCGTCTCTTCGTCCAGGAGCCCGCCGTCGGCGACGATCAGGTTGGCGATCTTGCCCTCGTCGATGGAGCCGAGCCGGTCGGCGACGCCGAAGATCTCGGCCGGCGCGAGGGTCAGCGCGCGGATGGCCGCCTCCTCGGCGAGCCCCTGGGCCACCGCGCGGCGCACCGCCGGCAGCACCTCGTCCGGACCGCCCAGCCCGCCCGAGTAGAAGGCGAAGCGGACGCCGGCCTCGGCGAGGACGGCGGGGGTGGTGGGGGCGCGGTCGTAGCGGCGGAGCTGCGACAGGGTCGGGACGGCTTCGGGGTCGCCGCCGGTGGGCGGCTCGGGCCAGTCGAGGTTCACGAGCGCGGGGACGCCGCTTGCGGCCAGCAGATCGGCGGCCGCCCAGGCCTGCTGCGCGCCGTACACGATGGGCCGCACACCCATCTCGCTCGTCGTGGCCAGGGCCCGTCCGATGTCGGAACGGGTGTCGGCGGGGAACGCGGGCCACGCTTCGGCGAACTGCATGCGGATCGGCTCGAGCGCCGGATCCCACTCGGGGCGGCGCTTGCCGCGCGGATCGGCCTCGTACGCCGCCCACGCGTCCCGGTAGTGCACGGCGTCGTAGTAGAGCTGCTTGAGATAGGCGAAAACGCCCATTGAACTGCCCGGGTAGCCGGAGAAGGTGCGGGCGCGGTCCTGCAGGTTGACGCGCATGGCCGCCGGCGTCGCGACCACCATCTGACGCGGGCGGTCGAAGGAGCGCAGGTTGAGGACCGCCGCCTGGCCGGGGACCAGCCCGGCGTGCAGGGTGCTGAGCACCGTGGTGAAGCCGGCGCCGCGCCACTCCTCGAAGCGGTCGTCAGCGCCGTCGATGTCGTCGGCGGCGGTGAGCCAGGTGGAGGTCCCCGGGCGGTCCTCGGGGCCCCAGGAATGGGGCGGATCTTCCTGCGCGCCGCCGCTTCCCGGACCGCCGAAGCCCCCGAAGCCGCCGAAGCCCCCGCCCGCCGGCGCGGAGCCGTGCCCGAGGGTGGTGAAGGCGTCGAAGAGCCCGGGATAGACGGACTTGCCGGTGCCGTCGACGACCCATGCGCCGACGGGGGGCTCCGCGCCGCGGCCGACCGCCGTGATGATGCCGTTGTCGACGACCACGGTGGCGTCGTCCAGGGTGGCGCCCGACACGGTCACGACGCGTGCGTTCTCGATGGCGAAGAGGCGCACGCCGTCGGGCCGGGTGGGGCGCGGCTGGGCTTCGAGCGCCGCCGGTGCCGCCGCGGCGAAGAGGATGAGGAGGGCTGCGAGCCCGGGGGGGACCGCGGGTGCCCGGGGGGGGCGTGACTGCATGGAAACGCTTCTCCGGATGGGGTGGTGCGTGATCGGGCGCGAACATGGTAAGCTGTCAGCCACACGAAAGACAGCCCGCCCATGACCCCGCCCCCATTCCAGCTCTTCGGCGCACCCCACATCCTCGCGATGGCCGCGATGGCGGCCGTGCCGGCGGCGCTGTCCCTGGCGGTGCGGCGCCTCGGCTCGCAGCGGGTGACCCGGGCCGTGTGCGTCTCGCTGGCGACGGTGATCCTGGCGAACGAGGTCGTGTACTGGATCTTCCGCTTCGTGACCCTGGGGGGCGCGACCTTCGTGCGGGAGCACCTGCCGCTTCACGTCTGCGGAGTGAGTGTGCTGCTCTCGGCGGCCACGCTGCTCTTTCGCCGCCGCTTCACCTACGAGCTCGTCTACTTCTGGGGCCTCGCGGGCGCGGGCAACGCGATGATCACCCCGGAGCTGGCCGACGGCTTCCCGTCCTATCACTTCTTCCAGTTCTTCATCTCGCACGCCGGAATCGTCGCCACCGCGATCTTCGCCACGTGGGGCCTGGGGATGCGGCCGACCCTCGGGTCGCTGCTGCGGGCCTTTGTGGCGCTCAACGTCATGGCCGTGGTCCTGACGCCCGTGAACATCGCGCTGGACGCCAACTACATGTACCTGCGCGCGGCCCCGGACACGGCCTCGCCCTTCCTGTTCCTCCCCTGGCCTTGGTACATTCCATGGCTCGAAGTGCTGGCGCTGGCGTTCTTCGGGGCGCTGTATCTGCCGGCGTACCTGGGGAAGAGGGCGCACGCCCGCGATCAGGACTGATCGGGACCGTCGATAATGGGCAGGAAGAGACACAAGGGCCGGGCCGCGGGCCTGCTGCTGCTCCCGGCCATGGCCGGGTGCGGGGATCCGGAGGTCAAACCGGTGGATCCCGTGCCCACGAGCGTGGTCATCGCGCCCCCGGAGTTCACGCTCACCCATCTGGGCGAGGAATATCCGTTCGGTGCACAGGTGCTGGATCAGAACGGCTCGCCGATGGACACCTTTCCGGAGTGGTCCACCGCGGACACCGCGATCTTCGCGCTGGACAGCGACCCGCTCGGGGCTACGGTGACGGCGGTGGCGAACGGCCAGGGAAGGCTGGAGGCCACGATCGGGCAGGTCACGGGCGCGGCGGAGGTCACGGTTGCGCAGAGCGCGTCCCTCATGGAGATCACGTCGGGCGACGAGCAGGGGGGGATCAGGGAGCGGACGCTGTCGGAGCCGCTGGTCGTGTACGTGGAAGACCCGGGCGGCAGCCCCGCCGCCCTTGTCGAAGTCACCTTCACACCGGACGAGGGAAGCGGCGCGGTGGGCGACAGCGTCGTGAAGACAGACGCGGACGGGCGGGCGGCGACGGAGTGGACTCTCGGGTCCCGGCGGCTGCAGTCCGTGACGGTGTCCGCCGGGGAGCTGGAGGACGTGTTCACGGCCACGGCCTTCGCCGACCCGCCCGAGCCGGACTACGCCCTGGCCGGTGACCTGGAAACCGCCCGCCCGGACCCGCTCGACAGCGAGATCGTCGAGATCCGGGCCCCGATCGCCAACCTGGGCGACGGGGCGGGCCCCGCGGTCTTTCCGGTGGGGATAACCGTGGACAGCGTGCCGATGCGGCCCGCCCCGGTCGACCGGATCGCACCCGGGGACACGGTGGTCGCGGTTCTCTTCGCCGGTCCGCTTCAGCCGGGCAGGCGGCACCTCGACGTGGTGATCGATCCCGGGGGCGAGATCGAGGAGTGGGACGAGGGGAACAACACCGACAGCCTGACCCTGGACGTGGTGAGCCAGCGTGAAATCAGGCTGGGAGAGGCCGTCACGGTGGAGTCTTCGGAGTTGAACGAGGTGCTGCTCTTCCGGGTCGAGATCACGGAGGCTTCGGACGAGGCCATCAACGTGGAGCTCACCGGGGGCGCCGGCGACGCCGACCTGTTCGGCCACTACGGGGAGCGCCCCGGCTACCGCTACCGGTACCGCTGTTTCAGCATCGGGGGGGATACCGAGGAACAGTGCCAGATGACGCCGACCCGCGTGGGCACCTACCACTTCGCCGTGCACGCCTTCACGGCCTTCGGCCCGTCCACCCTGACGGTCACGGTGGGCGGAAAGCCGGTCGAACCCTTCGACATCGAACTGGTCTTCCTGGAAAACGGCACGGCGGAGCAGGACGACGCCGTCAAGGACGCCGCCGCGCGGTGGGAGTCGGCGATCGCGCGGGACGTGTTCGACTGGGACCACGACGCCTTCAACCGGGTTCCGGCGGGCGCGTGCGGACCGGGGTCGCCGGCGGTGTCCGACGTGGTGGACGACATCCGCATCTTCGTCACGATCGACTCGATCGACGGATCCGGTGGCGTCATGGCCCGGTCCGGCCCGTGCTGGGTGCGGCCCTTTCCGCTGGAGGGAGGGGAGGGCATATGGCTGCAGCCCACCCTGGCCGCGCTCATCCTGGACGAGGACGACGTCGCCGACCTCGAGGATGAGGAGCTGCTGGACGCGTTCGTAACGCACGAGATGGCGCACGCCCTGGGTTTCGTGCCGGGGCTCTGGGATCGCCACCGCCGCCTCCGCGATCCCTCCCTGCCCGACGATCCGGGGGCCGATACCCACTTCGACGGGCCCCTGGCGATCGCGGCCTTCGACGCGGCCGGCGGCGCGGACTACGCGCTGGCGAAGGTTCCGGTCGAGAGCGGCGCGCGGGCCGGGGTCTCCGACTCGCACTGGAGGGCGAGCGTCTTCGGGGACGAGCTGATGACGCCCCGGCTGACCGGTGATTCGCAGCCGCTGAGCCTGATCACCCTGGAGTCCCTCTACGACCTCGGCTACGAAGTCGACCTGGCGGAGGCCGACTCGTTCAGCCTCTCCGTCGAGGAAGAGTGGGAGACGCGGCCGGGCCGGGGCCGGGTCTTCGATCTCGGCAACGACGTCCTGGCGATTCCGATCCGATTGCTGCGGGCGGACCCGCGCCGCGTGAAGAAATGAGGTGGGGGGGGTCCCGGGCGACGAGCCCGAACTCCTCGATGAGGCAACTCGGTGAGGGAGCCCTCGGGAAGGCCCGCCCTACGGGATCCGCGGACTACGGTAGGTTCAATCGGGGCGCTTAGCTCAGTTGGTTCAGAGCGCCTGCCTTACAAGCAGGAGGTCGGCGGTTCGAATCCGTCAGCGCCCATTGAACATTCAACGACGCCACGGAGGGGCGCACGAGCAGCGAGGCCACCCACACAGCGCCGGTCTTGTTCGGGCTGACCACGTGATCCGCTCCCGCCCTGTACATCTTGGCCGTCGTCGACCTGCCCTCGGCCCGGATGATCACGTGGTCCTTCATGCGTCTCACTCTCCTCATGGTTCTGCGCCTCCTGTAGGTGTTGCGTTGCCCGCCTGCGTGGCCGCGTTGTAGAATGGGATCCGCCGGACACCGGCCCTCTTCCGCCGAGAATGCACATGCCCAGACTGGTCCGCACACTCCTGGAACGGCGCGTTCCCCACGTCCTGGCCATCTATGCCGGAGCCTCCTGGGGCGTGGTCGAATTCGTCGACTTTGCGGTCGAGGAGTTCCTCCTCTCGCCGCACTGGACCCGGGTGTTGCTGGTCGCGCTGCTGCTGCTGCTCCCCACCGCCCTCATGCTCGCCTGGTTTCACGGCAAACCGGGGCGTGAGAGGGACGGGCTGGCGCGGACCGAGAAGATCGGTATTCCGGCCAACGTCGTCCTCTGCGGGGCCGTGCTGTGGATGCTGTTCGGGGGCGAGGACCTGGGCGCCGCGACGACCTCGGTCACGGTCGAGACCGAGGACGGCGAGGTCGTCGAGCGCGAGGTGGCGAAGGCGGAGTTCCGCAAGCGCACCGTCCTATTCCCCCTGGATCCCGGCACCGGCCTGGACGAGGACGATTCCTGGCTCGCCTACGCGGTCCCGTCGGCGCTCGAATACGACCTGAGCCCGGACGAGTTCTTCGACGCGCTACCCTTCGCCCTGTTCCGCGAGCGCCTCTCCGGCCTGGGGTTCCCCGACCTGCTCGGCATCCCGTCGGCGCTGAAGCGCGAACTGGCCGAGGAGCGCTACGCCGAGTTCTTCGGGGCGGGAGAGATCGAGCGCACCGACGCGGGCTACCGCGTGGCTCTGCGCCTGCACGAGGTCGACGACGGGTCGGTCGTGGCCGAGACCCTCCTGGAAGGGCCCGACCTCCTGGCGCTGATCGACGAACTGTCCCCCCGGGTCAAGGACGCCCTGGGGATCCCCGCGCGGGAGGGCATCGAGGACGTCCCGGTCCGGGACTGGCTGTCCGACGACTCCGCCGCGGTCGAGGAGTACTTCAGGGGCTTGGCGGCGTTCATGGTCGCCAACGACCTGGACGGCGCGATCGGGCACATGGCCGCCGCGGCGGGCCTCGATCCCACCTTCACGGGCGCGCAGTTCTCGCTGTACCTGTTTCTGCTCAGCAACGGCCGCACCGAAGAAGCCCTGGTCGCGCTGCAGGCGGCAATGGCCAACCTCTACCGGATCCCGGAGCGCCACCGTTTCATCGTCAAGGCCGAGTACTACTTCGTGGCGCAGGACGTCGCCAGGGCGGCCGCGGTGATCGACATGTGGGCCGAACTCCATCCGGAGGACGCGCAGGCGCTCAGGTACCGGCTGATCGTCCACCGGATCACGGGCGACACGGAGGCGAAGCTGGCGACGCTGGCCACGCTTCAGCGCCTCGACCCCCGGGACGGCGGCGTACTCAAGGAGATCGCGGCGGCGCAGGAAGAGCTGGGCAACGACGCCGAGGCACTGGCGGCGCTGGCCGAATACGTGGAGAGATTCCCCGACGACGAGACGGGCTACGCCAGCCTGGCGGGCCTGCGGCGGCGGCGCGGGGAACACGACGAGGCCCGGGCGAACCTGGAGCGGGCTATACTCATCGAACCGCTGGCGCCGGGACTCGTGGGCGCCCTCGCGTCGCTCGATCTCCACACGGGGAACTTCGACGAAGCGCGCGCCGGCTACGAGCGCGCGATCGGGCTTGCGCGTACGGCGGCCGAGAGGGCCGATGCGCTGGAGGGGCTGAAGCACTATCATCGGTTCCGGGGAGAGACCGCGGAGGCGATCCGGGTCGCGGACGCTTGGCTCGAGGAGGCTTCCAGCGAGATCGCTCCCATGGTGCTCTCCCAGATGCGGGCCGCCGACCTCGAGATCTACCTCGATGCGGGGTGGATCGCCGATGCGGCCGACTTCCTGGACGAATCGAAGGCGCGGATCCCGCCGCCCTTCGACAGCTACCTGGTCCCGTACCTGGAGAGCCGGCTTGCCCTGGCGTCAGGGGATCTCGGAGCCGCCCGCGAGGCGCACGACGCGACCCACCAGGTGGCGCAGGCCATGGGGCACGGGGAGTTGCTCCAGAGCCTCCGACGGCTTCAGGGAGAGATCGACGAAGCCGCTGGCGACTACGAGTCGGCCATCACCGGTTACCGCGAAGTCATGGCGACGGAGAATCCCGGTCCCGGCCTGCACCGCGACCTGGGACGGGCGCTGCGAAAGGTCGGCCGGCTGGACGAGGCCGAAGCCGAATTGCGGGAAGCCCTTCGTCCGATCCCGGCGCACCCGCGCACGCACTTCGAGATCGCGCTCGTGCTGGAGGCGCGGGGGGATGCGGTGGCGGCGGTCGAAAATCTAAAGGCGGCACTGGTGGCGTGGGAGACGGCTGACGAGACGTATGAACCCGCCCGGGAGGCCCGCGGCAAGATGGCGGGGCTGGAGGGTTAGCGTGATGTCAAGTCAACATTACATTATGTAATGTAAAGTTTACAGTGGGATCCACAAAAAGCGGCTACCCGTCCTTCACCAACCGATAGCGAACCATGTACTGGACATCGAGTTCGTCGCGCTCGATGCCCCAGACCGCGTCGCCGCTGATCACCCTGATGCTCAGACCGACGGGCGTAAGCGCCCGGGCCAGGGGGGCGCCCTGCGCATCGAGTATCCACCACTCGTTCATCCGGTCTCCGGTCTCCGATTCGACCGGGTCGTAGCGCCGCAGCCAGATCGTGCCGTCGTCGGCCTGGAACATGCCGCCTATCGCGGGGAGATGCGACGGCCGGTACGTCGCTTCCCGGATCTGCGATTCGGTGGCGCTGAAGCGACCGGCACGGTCGCCCTCCCGCTCGACCCTTGCCGCGACCGCCGAGTCGAAGCGTTCGGACGGAAGCGGAACGGGATCGTAGGGCACGGCCGCGGTCAGGAGGGTGTCCCCGTCCAGGTTGATCTTCGTGACCGTGACCACGGCTTGCCCGTCGCCGGTCCACGACCGCCGGTCCACGACAAGAAACCCGTGCTCGTCCATGGACATCATGGGGCCGTCCCCGAAGGGCTGGCTCGAGAATGATGCTCCGCCGTCGAACAGGAGCGCGAAGACATCGCGCGGTTCCCAGCGCCTTGTCCAGATCCGGGCCAGCCTGTTGCCGTCGGCGTCCATGCGCACATACGGCGACTCCGTGAGCGTACCCCGCGCGATCCCCTCCGACCACGCCGGGGAGCTGCCGACGAAGGTGCCGTCGCGCAACGGCCGGTCGGGCCGCGCGGGGTTTTCGTCCCTTCCGCCCAGGTCGACCTTGGGCGACACCGACCCCAGGAACTCGCCGTCCAGGCCGAAGTAGCTGACGCGATAGTGTTCCGAGTCCCAGACCCACAGGGAATCCCCGAAGAACCCCATGCCGGACGGCTGCTCGAACTCGCCGGGGCCCTCGCCCATCCTTCCGATCGAGTCGGCGGGCGCGCCGTCCTGGGTCCACCGGCGGATTGAGCCCTCTCGCCAGTGCATCGTATACAGCAGTCCGTCCGGGCCCACGGCCAGGCCGACGATGAACCCGAAGATGTAGTCGGGGTCGTCCATCGAACCGATCCTCGGGTCGGGGCCGGACAGGGTCCAGGGGTCGGCGGCGAACGGGTCCGCCGGAGAGCCTGCGTCGCCCCGGCAGCCCAGGGCGATGAGCGCGGCGGCGGACAATACTGCGAGTCGTGGCGGCAGGGTCCGCATTCAGCCCTCCTTCACAAGCCGGTAGCGAACGATGTATTCGACATCGAGTTCGTCGCGCTCGGTGCCCCAGATCGCTTCCTCCCCGACGTACATGACCCTGAGGTCCCGCGGGAGGTGTGCCCGGGCCCTGGGCTCGCCGTCGATGTCGAGGATCCACCACTCCCTGAGCCACTCGCCCGTGCCGGACCGGACGGGCGAATACCGTTCCAGCCAGATGTTTCCGTCTCCCATCACGCGTGCTCCGCCCACGGCCGGCAGGTAGGCCGGCTTGTAGGTGGCCTCGCGGATACGGGCTTCCAGGGCGTCCTTCGTCACCCCCGATTCATCCCGGTGCCACGCGTCGGTGGTCGCACGGATCGCGGAGTCGAGGCGCTCGGCGGGCAGCGGTTCGGGCGTGTAGGGTATGGCGCGCCGGAAAACGGTGTCCCCGGCCAGATCGATCCTGGTGAGAGTGACGACCGGCTCACCCTCGCCGGTCCAGGCGCGGCGCTCCACCACGATCAGTCCCTCTCCGAATACCGAGTGCCTCACGTCGTCGCCGAAGGGTTGGGAGCCGAAACTGCCCGTGACCCCGTTGTCGTCCATGAGTGCAAGTCCGTCGCGTGGCTCGTGCGGCTCATTCCACAGGAGCGTGTGGTTCCCGCCGTCGGCATCCATGCGCACGACGGAGGTCTCGGTCAGCTCGCCCGTCGCCACGAGATGGGACCAGGCCGGCTGTCTGCCCAGGAACGTGCCGTCGCGAAAGGGCCGCGCGGGGCGCGGCGGCGACTCTTCCAGGCTTCCGAATGCGACCGGGGGTGAGGCCGATCCCACGAACTCCCCGCCGAGGTCGAAATAGCTGGCGCGATATGCGCCCATGTCCCAGACCCACAGGGAGTCGCCGAAGAATCCCATGTCAACGGGGCGCTCGAACTCGCCGGGACCCTCGCCCGCCCGCCCCACCGATCCCGCCGGCAGTCCCTCCCGGGTCCAGCGCCGGACCGTGGCCTCCTGGAAGTGAAGGGAGTACAGCATCCCGTCCGGACCCGGCTCCAGCGCGAATACCGGTCCGAAGATGTAGTCGGGGTCGCCTTCAACCGTGCCGATTCGCAACTCGGGTCCGGCCGCGGTCCAGGGTGTGTGCGAAAACGGACCCGCGACGGAGCCGGGATCGTCCGCGCAGGCCGCCGCCAGCGTCACCGCAACGGCGACCGACGGCAATCTGGGGCCGGGTCTGTTCGGGCTATTGTTGGTGATCGCAGGCATCTGCTTGCGCTCCCTTGGCGCCAGGTGGATCGATTCGCGAATCGCCGTGCCGCCAGGTGAGGATGCCTTGTGACAAACGAAAGCGGTGGACAGTATATGAGCACCAGTCCTCGGGTGCAACCCGGTTCCCGGACCGTTCCGGACCGTTGGCCACTCGGCGAATGACGCTCCCCGCGAGTCGGTGTGGACCGTTGCCGGCCCCGCGATCCTCCCGGCGAATTGCTGGGGCCGAAACGGAGAACAGTACGATGCCGTCACGCAGTGCCTGGCGCATGGCTATCCTTCTTGCCGTCCCCCACGCCGCCGCCGCCCAGGGCCACCTCGAAGGGACCGTGCGCAGTGCGGTCACCGGGGCGGCGCTGGCGGGCGCGCAGGCCGACATCCCCGCGCTGAACCTGGCCGGACTCGCCGGCCCCGGCGGCCACTACGAAATCACCGACATACCCGCCGGCACCCACACCGTCGAGTTTTCGCTGATCGGCTACGCCACTGTGGTCCGCGAAGTCACCATCTCCGACGGCCGGACCGCGCGCCTCGACGCGGAACTGCGCGAAACCGCCCTCGCCCTGGAGGGCCTCGTCGCGGTCGGCAGCCGCTCCCGCCCCCGCACAGCCACCCGGTCCGCCGTCCCGATCGACGCGATCGCGGCGCGGGACTTCGTGGAGCAGGGCGACACCGACCTGAACGACCTGCTGCGCACCGTGATCCCCTCCTTCAACGTCAACCCCCAGGCGGTGGGCGACGCGGCCCGCATCATACGGCCCGCCAGCCTGCGCGGCCTGGCCCCCGACCACACGCTCGTGCTCGTCAACGGCAAGCGCCGCCACCGCGCCTCCATCATCATGTGGATCGGCGGCGGTTTCGCCGACGGCGCCCAGGGGCCCGACATCTCGGCGATCCCCGCCATCGCGGTCCGCCAGGTCGAGATCCTGCGCGACGGCGCGTCGGCCCAGTACGGCTCCGACGCCATCGCCGGCGTCATGAACCTCACCCTCAATGACGCTTCGTCGGGCGGCGGCTTCGAGGTCCGCACCGGCGCGTACGGGGAGGGCGACGGCGAGTCCTACACGCTGTCCGGCAACATCGGGCTGCCGCTGGGCGAGGACGGCTTCGCCAACCTGAGCGCCGAGTACGGGGCCTCGAACCCCACCAGCCGGAGCGTGCAGCGCGACGACGCGGCCGCGCTCGTCGCGGCGGGAAACACCCACGTGCGCGACCCGGCCCAGATCTGGGGCGCGCCCACCGTCGACCGCGACCTCAAGCTGTGGGGCAACTTCGGCCGCTTCTTCGGCGACGGACTGCAGCTCTACGGGCACGCCAACCACGCGAGCGAAACGGTCACGGGGGGGTTCTTCTACCGCAACCCGAACACGCGGGCCGGAGTGTACAGCCTGGACGGCGGCGAGACCCTGCTCGTCGGCGACGTGCTCGACGCGCGCGACGGGGTGCTGGACGGGTCCGCCGGCTGCCCGGTCGTGAAGATCACGAACCATGTCCCCGATCCCGTCGCCCTCGAGCGCGTCTTCGACGACCCGAACTGCTTCACCTTCCAGGAGATGTTCCCGGGCGGCTTCACGCCCCAGTTCGGCGGCGATGCGCGGGACTTGTCGGCTGTTGCGGGGCTGCGCGGCCACACCCCCGGCGGGCTGCGGTGGGACGTGAGTGCCGGTCTGGGCCGCCACGCGGTCGAGTTCTTCATACGCAACACCGTGAACGCCTCGCTGGGGCCCGAGTCGCCCGACGAATTCGACCCCGGCGTCTACAGCCAGACCGAGGTCGGCGTCAACGTCGACGTCAGCTACCCCCTGGGCGAAGTGGTGAACGTGGCCGGCGGCGCCGAGTTCCGGGACGAGCACTTCGAGATCGGGATCGGCGACAGCACGTCCTGGGTGATCGGCCCCTTCGCGGCGCAGGGTTTCAGCGCGGGGTCGAACGGGTTCCCGGGCTTCAGCGACATCGCGGCCGGGGGCTGGCACCGGGTCAACTACGCGGCCTACGGCGATGTGGAAGCGCGCGCGCCGGACGACCGCTGGACGCTGGGCGCCGCTCTGCGGGTGGAGCGCTTCGAGGACTTCGGGACCACCGCGAACTGGAAGCTGGCCGGGCGCTACGGCCTCACCGGCGCGGTGGCGGTCCGGGGCAGCGCCAGCACCGGCTTCCGGGCCCCCACGCCGGGCCAGCAGAACGCCTTCAACGTGTCGACCCAGTTCGACCGCACGCTGCGCGAGCTGGTCAACAACGGGACCATCCCCTCCAACAGCCCGGTCGCCGAGGTCAAGGGGGGAGAGGCGCTGGACGCCGAAAGGTCGGTCAACGCCGGCGCGGGGCTGGTGGTGGACCTGGGAACGTTCTCGGTGTCGGCCGACTATTTCCGCGTCGCCGTGTCGGACCGCCTGGCGCTGAGCCGGGTCTTCGCCCTCACCCCCGCCGAGGCCGAGAAGCTGATCTCGGAGGGGATCACGAGCGCGAGGAACCTGAAGAACTTCCGCTTCTTCACCAACGATTTCGACACCCGCACCTGGGGCGTCGACGTGGTGGCGTCCTTCGTTCCCGCGGGGATGGAGGGTGACACCGAACTCAGCCTGGCCCTGAACCACACCGACACCCGGGTGACGCGGTACGACCCGGAGGTGCTCAACGAGGTCCGCGTCAAGCAGCTCGAGGACGCGCTTCCGGCGACGCGCTGGACCGCCGCGGCTCGGCGGGGCTGGGGCGGACTCTCCTTCCTGGGCCGGCTCAGCTACTACTCCGGGTGGTTCGATTCCCGGGACGACCGCTCCTATCCCGGCGAATACCTGGTGGACCTGGAGGCGTCGTACGGGGTGGGCGAGTCGGCGACCGTGACGCTGGGCGCCCAGAACGCTCTCAACCGATACCCCGAGGAGAACCCCAACGCGAGGGCGGTGGCGGGGAACCTCTACAGCCCGGCAACGCCCTTCGGCGCGAGCGGGGGGTTCTACTACGTGAAGGCGGGGTTCAGCTGGTAGATCGGCCGCCGGGAGGGGCTGCGGACCCGCCTCCGTGTTCGCGGATGAACTCGTCGGCCCCTTCGGGAAGGAACAGGTTGTCGGAGATCTCCGCGATCTCCTCCGCTTCCTTCCATGCCTGCTCCAGCATCCAGAGTTCTCCCTCCAGGGCCCGGCGCTCCTGCTCTTCGTGGAGCGCCATCTCGAGAGCCAGCTTCGTCGGCTTCGGCATCTTGTTGACGTAGCCGGGGACGCCCTTCCTGTCCCGGTAGCCGTCGTGGCGGGCGACGTCCGCCAGGAACCGCTCGGGGTGTCCGGCGGTCTCGATCCGTTCCACGGCGTTCTTCACCGTCTCCCTGTTGCCCCCCATCGCGTTGATCCGGGGCAGAATGGCGCCGGCGAAGCGGTGGGCCTCGGCGCCCTCGTACCATGTCTTCTTCTTGCGCTTGCGGATCTGCACCTTGAAGCCGGGTTCGGTGTCGCCGGGCCGGACACGCGTACCGAGCAGATCCTCTCGCTTGAGGTTGATGACGCCCCCGCCCTCCGGGTGAAGCTTGACGACGGTCTTTGCGTTTATCAGAAGATGAGCCCAGTTGCCGGAAAACTGCAGGATCGAGCCGCCGAGGATGCCCGCCGCCACCCCTCCGGCGACCACGCCGCCCACGACGGTGATCGCAGCCGCTCCGAAGATGATCTTCCTGCGCCGCCGCCTCCCGAACTGGTCCCCGTAGCGCCAGGCCGCGAACTCGGGACGCAGCGGCTCGCCGATCCGCACCAGAGTGAGGCCTTCCGGGTGGCGGGCCAGCCCGATGTTCTCGCTGGAGACACGTACCCTCGTGCCGCGAAAGATCCGCTCGCAGTCCTCGACCGCCTCCCAGCGCTCCTCGAGCGGGGTCAGGTTCCAGCGCTCGCACTTCGTGCAGACGACCCAGAGGCGGCCACGGGCGGCGTCGAATGCCAGGCGCCGGCCCACGGGGAAGGTCTCGACAACCTCGTTGGCGCCGAGCGGTTTCCCGCAGAAGATGCACGTGGTATACATGGGTTTCGGGGTTTGACCGTGTCACCAGGCCGGGGGGGGGGATGGGGTGGCGGTGAGCCGGCCGCCTAGCGCCTCCAATCCTCCGGTCCCGGGATTCCCCGGCTGAAGAAGACCTCCAGTCCGGTCTCGGACGCCAGCGCGATCGCGGCCTCTCTTCCCTCGGGCCCGGGCGGCGGTCCACGCACGATTTCCCGCACATGTCCTGTCGCCGGGTCACGCAGGATCGCCACCGGCCGGTCGGTCTCCCGATCTATGGTGTAGGATCGCCCGCCGCTGTAAAACGTGATGTCGGCGAGCGTCCCGGCCCACGCATCCGGTGCCGGGACCGCGAAGGTGAAGAAGGAACTTCCGTCGCCGTCCGCGATTTCGGGCATGTCGAACAGCAGGGAGAACAGTTCCTCGCCGTCGGCGGCGCGACCGGCGATACGGTGCCGGCCGCCGTACCGGGGAAGTGACGGCGCCGCATCGATCACTATGGCGGGCTCGAGGAACGGAATACCCTGGGCGTCGACCCCGCCGGAAAGCAGCAGCACCCGCGTAGCCGGTCTCATTCCGGCCGCCAGGGTGTCCCCCTCATCTTCGACACGGAAACGCAACGCGTTGGCGAAGTGATAGTCGCCAATCCAGTGGGTCTCGCAGTAGGTCATCAGGTCGGGCACCTCCGGGTCGACCAGCTCGCCGACGCCGAAATCGTATCCCCACGCATTGATCGCGCCGGTCCCGGAAGGATAGTTCAGGTCCCCTCTTCCCGCACTGCAACGGTTGGCGTGAAGGAGATCGAAGTTGTGACCCAGTTCGTGAGCAATCGTCGTACTCCGGGGGATCGAAAAGCTGACGCGCCCGGGCGCCTCGGCAAGCCCGATCGCGCTACCCTCCAGGCTCGCCTCCACCATCATTCCCAGGTAGTGGCCCGCGCCGCCTTCCGCGGTCCGGATGAGTTTGACCTTGGCCAACAGCTTGGCGGCCGTGTTGTGCCGGGTGATGATGGGCCTGTGGACCGTCAACTCCATGTCGCCCACCGGCAGCAGATCTCGCACCCTCCATAGCAGGGTGTCCTCTTCCGTCATGTTATTGGTGAGATCCACGATCGATTTATCCCCGAATTTCTCAAGGACAAAGGGAACGACGGTCAGGTCCAGCGTGGGCATTTCCACCACATCCGGCTGCAGACGACCTTCGGCGGGAATGCGCTTTCTGACCCCCGGATCCGGATCGAGTTCATCGTGCGGGTCGACCTCGATGACCATTTGCAGCCCGGGCTCGACTACGGACGCCGGGATGACGGCGTTGGAAGATGTCTCCAGATCGCCCTCGTCGACCTCCGTGGGGATCGTGCGCTCGAGCCCGGGGATGTCCACGACCCGGATTCGCGACCCCGAAGCATCGTAGAACGTGGCCCTCACGGGTGGAATCCGGGCGGAGTTGTCCTTCTCCGCCGTGACGAACACCCTCAGCAGCGCCGAGTCCCCCGCGACCAGGGGGACCGGATAGGGGATCGACTGAACGGCCTGGGTCAGGTATGCGTCTCCTTCGCGCCCGCAGGTCTTCACGCGTCGCTTGAGAATCCCGTCCAGCCAGTCGGCGAAATCGGGGTTGGCGGGTGCACAGATCCCCGTCTCGCCGGCGATGAACTCGTCCAGCGACCGAAGCGCGGTCAGTTCGCGCGGAAGCTCTCCCTTCAGTTGGGGGTTTTGCGACAGGTGCAGCCGGCCCAAATCCGTCAGTTTCCCCAGCGCCGGGGGGATTCCTCCGCTGAGGTCGTTGTCGCGCAGGGAGAGGCTCCAGAGTCCTCCGAGGTTGCCGAGTTCCGGAGGAATGGGCCCGGTGAGGCTGTTCTCTCCCAGGTCGAGGTAGATAAGCTTCACCAGCCTACCTAGTTCGCCGGGGATCGAGCCGGTCAGGCCGGGCTCCTCTCCCCGCCCGGTCTGACTCAGCCTCAGGATCCTGAGTCGGGAGAGACCACCGATCCGGGCGGGGATCGAACCGGTCAGGTCGGATCGGGAAAAATCCAGCTCGGTAAGTCCGGAGAGTCGGCCGATGTCATCCGGTATGGGGCCGGAGACCTCGTTCCAGCGTATCACGAATCTCTCCAGCCCGGAGAGGTCGCCGATGTCCGGCGGCAGCTTTCCGGACAGTCGGTTGAAGCCCAGGTCGATGACGCTGACCCGGCCATCCTCGTTCGTATCGACGCCGTACCATTCGCCGAGAGGGGCCGTCGTGAGCCAGTTCCTGTTCGCACGCCACCCGTTTCCCTCCGTGGCCTCGTAGAAGGTGGACAGGACACCTCGATCACCGGGGTGCTCGACCACCACGGGGGGCGTCTCCTCGCAGCAGGTCAGCACCACGGCGACCGCCACGGTCCAGACCCGAAGTCCGGTGCCGGCGGCCCACGGACCGCGAGGCATGCAGCGAGCGTCCATTTCCGGCGACTCTCTCCAACAGTATCGGCCAAAGCTCATCCGAACCTACAGTCTATCTGTCGTACCGCCCCCGTGCCAGGACGGATCCCCGTGCCAGGACGGATCCCCGTGCCAGGACGGATTGCCACTCGATGTCACGACCCGGATTCCAGCCTCCATACGGGTCGGCGCCGGCTTCCGGCGGCAGCAGTCGCTCCGAATGCAGTCGGCGTACCGGTTGACGCGGTACGGTTCGACAGCTTACCAAGGAAGGGTACGAAGTTGGGCGGATGTCATTTCTCCGGCCGGCCCTCCTCACCACGTACCGACCGAAGCGGAGGCACAATGGAACCACAAGCGACCGCACTCATCAACGACCCAATGGCGGTCTTCGCCTTCCTGGCCGGAATCGTGGCCCTGGTCTTCTGGCTCTCGGAGCTGCCCCGCCTCCGGGGGCTCTTCGAGGTCGTCCCGCCGGTCATCTACGTCTACTTCCTGCCCATGCTCGCGACCACCGCCGGGATCACGCCGGCCGACTCGCCGCTCTACGACTGGACGGTCCCGTACCTGCTTCTCTTCGCGCTGTTGCTGCTCATGGTCTCGGTGGACATCCGCGGCATCATGAGGTTGGGCAGAATGGCGCTTTTCATGGTTGCGGCGGGTACGCTCGGGATCGTCGTCGGAGGGCCGGTGTCGCTGCTGCTCTTCCAGAGCTGGCTGCCCGCCGACGCGTGGACGGGGTTCGCCGCGCTCTCGGGCAGCTGGATCGGGGGGACCGCCAACATGGTCGCGATCGCCGAGAGCGTGGGGACATCGCCCGACGCGATGGGACCCGTGATCGTGGTCGACACGGTCGTGGGGTACGGGTGGATGGGGGTGCTGATCGCGTTGTCCGGATTCCAGCAACGCTACGACCGGCGCACCGGGGCCGCAACCGAGGCGGTCGAAGAGACGAACCGCCGTCTCGAGACGCAGGAGGGGGAGCGGCGGGCCATGACGCTGCGCGACGCGATCCTGATGATCGGCACGGGAATGGCTTGCGCGGTCGTCGCCGCGTGGGCCGGAAGGAATCTGCCCGCCCTGGGCGATCCCACGATCATCAGCGGCACGACCTGGGCGGTCCTCATCGTCGTCACCGGAGGCCTGCTCCTGTCGTTCACCCCGGTGAGACGGCTGGAAAAGGCCGGTGCGTCGAACCTCGGCTACACGGCCCTGTACCTGCTCCTGGCCGGCATAGGGGCACAGGCGGACCTGCGGGCCGTGCTCGACGCGCCCGTCTACCTCGCGGCCGGGGCGGTGTGGATCGCGATCCACGTGGCCGTGCTGCTGCTCGCCGCCCGGCTGGTGCGCGCGCCCCTCTTCTTCGTCGCGACGGGGAGCATGGCCAACATCGGCGGGGCGGTCTCCGCGCCGGTGGTCGCGGGAGTGTACCACCGGGCGATGGCCCCGGTAGGGCTCCTTATGGCCGTTGCGGGGTATGTTCTCGGGATCTACGGGGCGCTGGCCTGCGCGTGGCTTCTGGGCCTGGTCGGCGGGTGAGGGCGCCGTGACTGCTAGCAGCCCGTGGACAAACCTCCCACGGCATTCGAGCGGCGCTGCATCCCCGCTGGACCGCTTCGCCCGCCCGCCCACAGTGTAATGTATACTTTACAATATGTAATCCATGATTTACAGTTACCATGCCCGGGGCTTGGCTCTGCGTTGCTCCTTGGGCCGGTAGCGCTGCTACCAGCCCTTCGTCGCGCCTTGCCAGCGGGGCGCTTCGCCGCTCTCGGTGCTCGCGCGAGATTATCCACGGACTGCTCGGAGCCAAGTGGACGGAACCGGGGCTGTCATGTAAACTGGAAGACGAACGTACGTAGATTGGAAGCCGAAGGACGGCCTGAAACTCAAGCAACGGGAGAGGCGCCCGCGGCGTGTTACCCACCGGGCGGGCATCCGCCTCTCAGTGCTTCGGGCGACTGACCCCGAATCGAAAGGACCTTACCATGCCGGAACTGATCGAACACCCGCGTTCCCGGAGTCCGCTGGGCACTTTGGCCGTCGTGGCCGCGGCGCTGCTGGGCGGATGTAGCGAGCCACCCGAGGTACTGATACCGTCGAGCATCACCGTCTCGCCCGCTGCGGCGACGCTGGAGGACATAGGGGATACCGTGCACCTCAGCGCCACTGTGATGGATCAGCACGGAGAGGTCATGACGGGCGTCGCGGTCAAATGGCTGGCGAGCGACCCCAAAATCGCAGTGGTCGTCGGCAACGGTCTCGTGAGGGCCGTACGTCACGGGACGTCAAGCGTGTGGGCCTTCATCGAGGCGGTTCTGGACACTACCGTCGTCACGGTCGAATTCGGGCCGCGGGGGCGGTTGGTGTCGATCTACGAAGCGTTGGACGGGCCGAATTGGGTCAACGACACCAACTGGGGGACGGCGCAGCCGCTCGATTCCTGGCACGGCATTACCACGGACGCCGCCGGAAACGTCGTCCAGCTTCTCCTCTCCGATAATGGGTTGGGAGGTGCCATTCCTCCTGAAATCGGCTTGCAGGAGCATCTCCGGTACCTGGATCTCAGCTCAAATCCCATAGGTGGCGAGGTCCCGCCGGAAATCGGGGACCTCCGCAACCTGACGGAGCTCGATCTCTCGGGCACCTCGTTGCAGGGCGGGCTTCCACCCGAAATCGGCAACCTGCAGAACCTCGAGACTCTCAGCCTCGTGGGGACGACGCTGACGGACCCGCTCCCGCCCGAAATCGGCAACCTCCGGAGCCTGACGTCGCTCGATGTCGCGGGGACGGGGCTAGCCGGCGGCGCGATTTCCGGCCCGATTCCGCCCGAATTCGGGAACCTCGAGAACCTCATGTCGCTGAACCTCAGCGCCAACCGGTTTTCGGGCTCGATCCCGCCCGAAATCGGCAACCTCCGGAACCTGTCCTCGCTGTCCCTCGGTTCCAACGTGCTGACGGGCTCGATCCCGCCCGAAATCGGAAACCTCCAGAACCTCTCGTCGCTGTCGGTTGCGGCCAATAGGCTGACGGGCTCGATCCCACCCGAAATCGGCAACCTCCGGAACCTCAGATCGATCGATCTCTCCAGCAACCGGTTGACAGGCTCGCTCCCGCCCGAGATCGGAGGCCTTCAGAATCTCCGGAACCTATACCTCCTCTCCAACCGGTTGACGGGCTCGCTCCCGCCCGAAATCGGAGACCTCCGGAATCTGCGGCAGCTCCGGCTCAACGACAACGAATTGTCCGGGGTGCCGCCGGAAATCGGCAACCTCTCGAGCCTCACCAACCTCTGGATCAGTCAGAACAAGTGGACAGGCTCCCTCCCGCCTGAGCTGGGGAAACTCGGGAATCTGAGATCGCTGTGGGTGTTTTCCAACCCGTTGAGCGGCCGTCTTCCGGTAGAATTGACCTCGTTGAGTCTCACCGCGTTCTACTGGAGCGAAACGGATCTCTGTGCGCCCACCGACGACGAGTTCCAGGAATGGCTGGCGTCGATCGGCGACAATCTGGCCGGGGAGAATTGCGAGGACGGTTAGGAGGAGCCCGTGTACGGGGTCACCTGCCTTCCTCCGCCTGGATCATCGCCGCCACCTCCCGCACCTCGTCGAGGACGCGCAGCAGGTTCCCGCTCCACAGCATGCCGACCTGTTCCTCCGTGTAGCCACGGCGCACGAGCTCGAGGGTGACGTTGAAGGTCTCCGACGCGTCGTCCCAGCCGGCCACGCCGCCGCCGCCGTCGAAATCGGAGCTGATCCCGACGTGCTCGATGCCGATCAGGTCGACCATGTAGTCGATGTGGTCGACGAAGTCCGCGACGGTGACATCGGGGGGACCGGATTCGGCGAGCCGCTTGGCTGCCGCCGCGCGTATCCGGCGCATCCTGGCCGCGTAGCCGTCGCGCCGGTCGTCGGGGAGCGCCGCCACCGCCTCGCGGTCGAGGATCTCGAACCCCCTCTCGGCGGCGATCTCGGCCTGGGCGGCGTTCATTGCCGCCCACCAGGCCGCGCCCTTCTCGGCGTCGACGAAGCCGCGCAGCGCCACCGCGTGGACGACGCCCCCGTTTTCCGCCACCGCGTGGAGCGCCTCGTCGTCGAGGTTGCGGCTCCTGTCGCTCAGCGTCCTTGCCGAGGAGTGCGAAGCGATGACCGGCGCGCGGCTGAGCTCGAGCGTCTGCATGATCGACTCCTTCGACGGATGCGAGATGTCGACGATTATCCCGAGGCGGTTCATCTCGGCGATCGCCTGGCGGCCCATCTCGCTGAGCCCGTTGTGGAGCCAGTTGCCGTCCTGCTCGCCCGAGTGGGCGTCGGAGAGCTGGCTGGGGCCGGTGTGGGCGAGCGACATGTAGCGGGCGCCGCGGTCGTAGAACTCCTCGATGCGCCCGATGTCGGTGCCCAGCGGGTAGGCGTTCTCGACCCCGATCATCGCGACCAGCTTGCCGGTGGCGGCGATCCGGCGCACGTCGCCGGAGGTGTACGCCAGCTCGATGCGGCCGGGGGCGTACTCGTTCACGAGGCGGTGGATGGCGTCGAACTTGTCGATCGCGTTGGCGTAGGCGGACGCGTAGCCCTCTTCGTCGAGGGGGCCCTGGCGGGTGTAGACGATCAGCCAGCCCACGTCGAGCCCGCCCGCCTCCATCTTGGGGAGCGTGGCCTGCGTGGGCAGATCCATGGTGTAGTTGCGGTCGTCGGTGAAGTTGTCCGTGGTGAAATCGATGTGGGTGTCGAGGGTGATGATGCGGTCGTGGATCCCCTGGGCTCGGGCGACCAGCTCCTCCTCCGTTTCCTGGGCGGGAGTGGTCTCGGCGAGCGTGGTCGCGAGGACGAGCGGGACGATGGCAACGAGGGATCGGTGGGTTCTCATGCGGGACTCCGTGGGTGTGGGTGAGGGGCTGGTGTGGCGTTCAAGATAGCGGACGGGGCTGTGGGCGGCATCCGCGTCTGCCCGAGTTCGCCGCGTGGCGCTACGGGAACCAGTTCGGGCGGCGCCGTCGGAAGGTCGCGGCATACTCCGGGGTTGTGATCGCCGCCGCCACGGGTCTGGCTGTTGGCGGCCTCGCGGCAGGTGTGGCGATCTCGACGTCGCTGCTCCGCTGGGCGAAGTTGTCCGAAGGGCGGCAAACCGGGGAAGATTGTACTTTGATCTCCCATGTTCACGACCTGCATGTATTGCAAGAAACCCCTCGGCTCGAACGAGGTGATCGAGTCCTTTCCCGTCGGACGCCGACTCGCCTTCGATGCCGCGCGGGGGCGCCTCTGGGTCGTCTGCCGCAAGTGTGAGCGTTGGAACCTCACGCCGCTGGAGGAGCGCTGGGAGGCGGTCGAGGACTGCGAGCGGATCTTCCGGGGCACGCGGGTCCGCGCCTCGACCGAGAACATCGGGTTGGCCAGGCATCCCGAGGGCCTCACGCTGGTGCGCATCGGCGAACCGCTGCGGCCGGAGTTCGCCGCCTGGCGTTACGGGGACCAGTTCGGGCGCCGCCGCCGGAAGGTGGCCGTGTACGGCGGCGTCGTGATCGCTGCCGCCACCGGGCTGGCCGTCGGCGGGCTGGTGGCGGGTGCGGCGATCTCGACCGTGTTGCTCCCCTTCCAGGTCATGCAAATCTACCTCATGGGAGGGGCAAACTGGCGGCGTGTCAGGGTGCGACTGGCGGACGGTCGCGCGCTGGTCCTCAAGCGTCACCTGGGCAAGGTGCCGGCCCGATTGCGCCCTGCGGACGGTGACGGCATGGGCTTCCGGATCGAGGTGGAGATGTACTCCCTGCGAAGAGGCACGGAGAGGTTCCGGATCGAGGGCGAAGCGGCCACCGGCGCGGCTGCGACCATACTCGCGACGGCGAACGCCTCCGGTGGAACCGAGGCGACCGTGCAGGACGCGGTGGGCCGGATCGAGGCCACGGGCAGCGCGGAGAGCCTGATCTCGGATCTCGCGGCCGCGAACGATTTCAAGGATGGAGTGGGAAGGCCCGGGTTGATCGGGAACATGCCCGAACCGACCCGGCTGGCCCTCGAGATGGCGCTCCACGAGGAGCAGGAACGCCGCGCGCTCGAAGGCGAACTGTGGCTGCTGGAGCAGGCGTGGAGAGACGCGGAGGAACTCGCGGCGATCTCCGACGACCTGCTGCTGCCGGAGGCCGCGCAGGACTTCGTCCGGGAGCGAGGGTTGGAGGGGGACGCCGGAGACAGCGGGCGGGCGAGCTGACGGCCGAGTACCTGGGCCGGCCTACTCCCCATACATCTTCCGTGATCAGCCGAACCTTGCGAATCTCGGCGCCAACGGTGGGATTGAGGTCGGCGAAGTGAATGCTAGGCCCTCTGCGAAACCTGAGTGAGAATTGACAACCGTGCTTTACATTATGTGAACCGTGGTTTACACATAGCCAGTCACAGCCATGTAATTACCGTAATTACACTTCGGCCACCGCCAAGCCGAGCGCGCTCATCGGAGGTGGCTGCGCGGCCCACCCCCGGCCGGTCAGGCGTCCCGGCGCCGCCCCACCCGAATCGCCAGAATGTCGATATCGTGGTACTGCTGGTGCCGTATCGACGACGCATGGTGCCGTAGCAGCCGAAGTGGCGTCTCGGCCTCGTCGGGCACCTTCGCGGCCCCCTCGCCGAGCATGGCGAGCTGGTCCTCCAGATTCGTCTGGTCGGTGGTCGCGATGAACTCCAGGTCCGCCGCGCCGCCGTCGCCGTGTGCCAGCAGCAGCAGGCGCCGCCCGGCCTGCCCCGCGCCTCCCCTCTCCCCGCGCGTCAGGATCTGCATCGTCTCCTCGCCCACCGCGCGCAGTCGCATCTCCATCTTCCCGCCCCACCCCCTGCGCGCGGCGAACTTCACCAGGAACGCGTCCACCTCCGCCCACGTCTCAGCGGTCAGGCGGGTCTTCAGGCGCGACCGCCGCCCCCCGGTCAGCTCCCCGAACAGGGTCAGCAGGATGACGGTGATGCCGCCGACAGTCATGCCGTTGCCGAGCAGTTCGCCCCACGCGCCCTGCCAGTACTCCGGGTAGATCCAGTCGAGCTGGAAGGCGAAGCCGATCCAGAACGCCACGCCCACGATGAGGCCCTTCCGGTGGTCCAGGCCGTCCTGGAGCAGGATCTTCATCCCGAAGACGAAGATCAGCGCGACGATCACGACGAAGTAGGCCGCGACAACCGGCCCCGGCATCGCCACGATCAGGGTCACGAACTTCGGGAGGAAGGCGAGCGCCACGAAGACGACGCCCACGGCGATCCCGATCGCCCGCGACGCGACCCCTGTGAGCTCCGCGACGCTGATGCTCATGCCGTAGGTGGTGTTGGGGACCGTGCCCGCGAGGCCGGAGAGCAGATTGCCGACGCCGTCGGCGGAGATCGCGCCCTGGATGGAGCGGAAGTCGATCGCGCGCGGACGCCGCCACGAGACCCGCTGGATGGCGATGCTGTCGCCGAGGGTGTCCATGGCGCCCACCAGCGTCACGATGACGAACGAGGGCAGCAGGGCCCAGAACTCGGGCCTGAAGCTCAGGTCGACCCCGGGATGGGCGATCGCCGGCAGGCCGATCCAGGCGGCCTCGCGGACCGCGGCCAGGTCGTAGATGCCGAAGCCGAGACCCGCGGTCAGGCCGCCCGCGACGATGCCGGTGGCCGGCGCCCAGAGCCTCGCCGCACCCGTGAAGCGAAGCGGGATCAGGACCATGACGAGCAGGGTGACCAGGGCCGTGACCGGGCCCGCCAGCGGGGAGGCGTCCACGGGCACCTCGGCAAGCTTGCGCACGATCATCGGAGCCAGCGTGACCGGAATCAGAATCAGCACGGTTCCGGCGACCGTGGGGGTGAAGATGCGCCTCAGGAGCGCCATCCTCGCCCCCAGTACGAACTGGACGAGCGCCGAGGCGATGATGAGCGTCGCGAGCATCGCGGGCCCGCCCTGCTCGATCGCGGTCACGCTGACCGCGAGAAACGCGCTCGTGCTCCCCATCACGAGGATGTAGCCCGCGCCGATGCGGCCCACGCGCCGGGCCTGGATCGCCGTGGTGATACCACTCACGACCAGCGCGGCGAACACGGCCCAGGACAGGTATTCCTCGCTGCCGCCCGCTACGGTGATCATGACCGTCGGCGTCAGGATGATGCTGGCAATGCAGATGAGCGCGTATTGGATCCCGAGCCCCGCGGTCATCGGGAGCGGCGGGCGCTCGCCGGCCTCGTAGCGGACGTCCCGGCGTTGGCGTGACGGGTTGGAGTCGGGCATCAAGCCGGGCGACCGGTGGAGTCGGGCCGGCGGGACGCTGCGCAGACCGGAAAGGGAATCGGGCGCAATTCCTTGACTCCGCGTGGTTTGGGGCGGTGCGCGGAAGCGGGCCGCGGTCGGGCGGCAATATGTGGGTGAATTGACCGGGCCGCCACTCCCGGCAGCGGATACCCCTCGCCCCCAACGTTGACAATCATGCATCGTCGAACCGACCGTGCACGAATCGCATGGCACCGTGCCGGAGCGGTAGCGGCAGGTTCCATTGATCCCGCCGGCCGCCCAGGACTGAACGGACCCCGATGAGCAATCCGGTCTTCTACCATCTGCTCGACGCCCTCTTCGTCGCCCTCCACGCGCTGCTGGTGGGCTTCAACCTCCTCGGCTGGGCATGGAGACGCACGAGGCGACTGCACCTCATCACCATCAGCGCGACGCTGCTCTCCTGGTTCGGGCTCGGGGCGGTCTACGGGTGGGGATACTGCCCGCTCACCGATTGGCATTGGGACGTCAAGCGCGCGCTTGGCGAGACGATGCTGCCGGCGTCGTGCGTGGAGTACTACCTCGACCGGATCACGGGCTTCGATTGGAGCCGGGCCACCGTTGACGCCCTCGTGGTTGGGTCGGCCCTCGCCGCCCTGTTGCTGTCCGCGGGCCTGAATCTTCGTGACAGGTCGGTGAAACGGGCGCGGACCGGGGGACGGCCGTGACGGCTCCCCGGTGAGTCCGCGTCATCCGCGTTCGGGTGGCGCGCCGGCCCGCGATGCCCCGGTGCGCCGTGGGGATCCGACCGCCGTCTCTGGTGACGCTCTCGAGGTTGCGGCGTTCACGACCGCGGCGCTTGCGGGGGTGCCTCACCCCTCCCCCGGATCACAGTCCCGGCCCCTTGTGTGCCTTGCGATCGACGCCAGCCATTGCCGGAATTCCGAGTCCGTCGGGGCACAGAGGTCGGTGGAGTGCCAATGGAAGCCCGTAAGGGAGAGGCCGAGCATTTCCCGCGGCAACGGGCCGCTGAGGTCGGTTCGGTCCACATACAGGTGGCCGAGGCTCTTGAGGTTGCCGATTCCGGATGGCATCGGCCCGGTCAACCTGTTGTTGGAAAGCACTATCGAGTTCGACTTCACGAGGTTGCCGATCTCGAGCGGGACTGGACCGGAGAGCGAGTTGTCGGAAAGTACCATGTACTGGAGGTTCCGGAGGTCGCCGATTTCGGGCGGGATCGGGCCGGACAGCCGGTTCTGCTCCAGCTCCAGCTCGTCGAGCTTCCGCAGGCTGCCGATTTCGGGCGGGATCGGGCCGGTCAGAATGTTGTCGGACAGGATCAGGAATTCGAGGTTCTCGAGTCTGCCGATTTCAGGAGGGATCGGGCCGGTCAGTTTGTTCGTCGCCAGACTCAATTCCGCCAGATTCTCGAGGTTGCCGATTTCAGCGGGAACCGGGCCGGTCAGATCATTCCTGTGAGCCGACAGCGTATGCAGGTTCCGGAGGTTGCCGACTTCGGGAGGGATCGGGCCGGACAGATCGTTTGCGTGCAGAGCCAGGACTTCGAGGTTCCGGAGGTTGCCGATTTCAGCCGGGATCGGGCCGGACAGATGGAGATTCGAGTGGAGCGACAGCGTCCGGAGGGTTCGCAGGTTGCCGATTTCGGGCGGGATCCGGCCGGACACCCTGTTCTCTTGGAGCCGGAGGTCCCTGAGTTTCGGGAGGTTGCCGATTTCGGGCGGGATGGACCCCTCCAGGCCGTTGTCCCACAGAAGGAGTCCGGTGACCTCCCCGTCCTGGTCGGTGGTCACGCCGTACCACTGGTCGAGTGGTGCGTCGGTCGCCCAGTTTTGGTTTTGGACCCAACCGCCCCCTTTCAGCGCACGGTAGAAAGTGGTCAGTATGTCGCGCGGCGTCGGTTCGGCCGGTGGCTCGACGGGGGCGTCGCACCCGCCTGCCAGGGCTGCGACGGCGAGCGCCAGGGCGCACTCGAAGTGTCGTGAGGGTTGTCCGGTCGGTCTCATGTCCTGTCTCCTCGTTCGGGTACCGATGGCTCCGGCCGTCGCCTGGCGCGTCCGAACCGCATCCGAACCCTGGTCGGATCAACGCCCCGGCCGAGCCGGGGGCACGCATCAGCCCCTGGAAGATAATACGCCGCTGAACCGCCGATCTTGCGTACGGTCCGGCAGAAAGGTTCTTCCCCGTGTACCACCGCATCGTCTGCCTGACCGAGGAGCCCACCGAGATCCTCTACCGCCTGGGCGAGGACGCCCGCATAGTGGGCATCTCGGGCTTCACCGTGCGTCCCGCCCGCGCCCGCAGGGAGAAGCCGAAGGTATCCGCCTTCACCTCCGCGAAGATCGACCGCATCCTGGAGCTGAAGCCCGATCTGGCGCTGGGTTTCTCGGACATCCAGGCCGGTATCGCGGCCGAGCTGATCCGCCGCGGCGTCGAGGTCCACATCTTCAACCACCGTTCGGTGGCCGGAATCCTGCGCACGGTGAAGGCGGTGGCTGCGCTGGCCGGCCGCGCGGGGAGGGGCGAGCGGCTCGCGGCCGAGCTGGAGGCGGGGCTGGACCGGGTTCGCGAGCGCGCCGCAGCGCTCCCCCGCAGGCCCCGCATCTACTTCGAGGAGTGGTACGACCCGCTCATATCGGGGATTCGCTGGGTCTCGGAGCTGGTCGAACTCGCCGGGGGCGACGATTGTTTCCCGGAGCACCGGGGCGCCTCGCTGGCGAAGGATCGCATCATCCCGGACCCCGCCGAGGTGGTGCGCCGCGCCCCCGACGTGATCATCGGATCGTGGTGCGGGCGCAAGTTCCGCCCCGAGCGTGTGGCCGCCCGCGAAGGCTGGTCGGAGATCCCCGCGGTGGCGGGAGGACACGTCCACGAGGTCAAGTCGGCGCTGATCCTCCAGCCCGGCCCCGCCGCCCTCACCGACGGCGTCGAGGCCCTGCAGCGGATCATCCTGGACTGGGCGGACGCCTCCGCGCGCTAGCGCCGGCCACCTCCGGGCAGAAGCGCGCTTTCCCTGAGAATCCCGTCGAGGGTTTCCACGAGCAGCGCCGCGTCGTCCTCGCCGAAGACCATCGGCGGCTTGACCTTGAGCACATTGCGGGCGGGCCCGTCCGCGCTCATCAGCACGCCGGTCTCGCGCGCGCGGTTCACGATGTAGGCACAGGCCTCCGGATACGGCTGCCGGGTCTCGCCGTCCCTCACGACCTCGATGCCCAGGAAGAGCCCCCGCCCACGCACGTCCCCCACCAGCGGGTGCCGCGCGGCCAGCTCCCGGAGCGCCCCGAGGAGCCCGCCTCCGACCCGGCGCGCATGCTCCACCAGCCCGCGCTCCCGGATCTCGGCCAGCACGGCCCGCGCCGCCGCGCACGAGACCGGGTTGCCGCCGAAGGTGCTGAAGTACTCCATGCCGTTGGCGAAGGAGTCGGCGATCGCACGGGTGGTCACCACGGCGGCCACCGGGTGGCCGTTCCCCATCGGCTTGCCGAGCGTCACGATGTCGGGAACGACGCCCTGCAGCTCGAAGCCCCAGAAGGCGTCGCCCACCCGCCCGAACCCCACCTGAACCTCGTCGGCGATGCACACGCCGCCGGCCGAGCGGATGTGGTCGAAGGCGGCGGACAGGTAGCCCGGCGGGGGCTCGATCTGGCCCCCGCAGCCCAGGATGGGTTCGGCGATGAAGGCCGCGACGCCGTGACCGCGATCGCGGAGCAGCCGGGCGCAGCGCGCGACATCGTCCGCGTAGCGGGCCGCGAGCACCTCGTCGGCGACACCCTCGCCCCGGCGATGGCGGCCCCCGTAGGTGTCCGGCAGGGCGGCCGCCGCCACCCGGCCACTCGGTCCCGCGCCCCCCGGCCCCGCGAACTTGTAGTGGCTGACCTCGATCAGCCCCCCGGTGTTGCCGTGGTAGCCGCCCTCCAGGCAGACCGCGCCTTCGCGGCCGGTGTGGCGGCGCGCCATGCGCAGCGCCAGTTCATTGGCCTCGCTTCCCGAACAGACCGGGAACACCACCTCGAGCGGGGCGGGGAAGTGAGCCAGCAGCTCCCCGGCCAGCGCCACGATCTCGCCGTGCAGATACCGGGTGTTGGTGTTGAGAACGCGGCTCTGGCGCGCTATGGCCTCGGCGACGCGGCGGTTGCCGTGCCCCACGTGCGGCACGTTGTTGACGGTGTCGAGGAAGCGGCGCCCGGTATCGTCGTACAGGTACGCGCCCATCCCCCGCACCGCGTGTATGGGGTCGGCGTAGGACAGACTCAGGGACGAACCCAGAACCGTCGCGCGTCTTGCCGTCAGATCACGCTTTCGCGAGACGGAACGAGCGTGGGCCGGGACCGCGGTGGCGGTGTCCGGGGGGAGGCCGGCCAGGGGCGTGGGATCGGGCAGCACCGACTCCCAGACGGCGCGGAGCCGGTCGAGCGCCACGCCCGGGAAGTTACCGCGGTCTTCGGGGGACGTGCCCTCGCCGTGGAGGGGGTCCAGGGCGATGACCTGGAGGTGCAGGTGGGGCGGCCAGCCGCCGTTGGCGTCGTCGTCGCCGAGCCAGCCGATGATCTCGCCGGGCCGGACCCGCCGGCCGGGGGTGAGATGGTCGAGGGTGGCTCGGTCGAGGTGGCCGTAGAGGGTGTGGAAGCCGAGGCCGTTCGCGGTGGTGTGGCGCAGGATGACGGTGGGGCCGTAGTCGAGGGGACGGTCGTTGTCGGTGACGGCGAGAACGGTGCCGGAGAGCGGGGCGTGCACCGGGGTGCCCGCCGGAGCGAAGAGGTCGAGCCCGAGGTGCAGGGTACGGGACTCGGGTCCGCTCTCGCCGCGCGCCTGGAATGCGGGGGTGTCGTAGAGGAGCCGGGGCTCGCCGTAGCGTCCGACCGCCACCGTGCCTCCGGCGGCCGCGGTCATCCGTTCGATCCAGGCCCGGGATGCCCCGGGGTCGGCGAGGGTGTCGAGGTGGGGCAGGTCCAGGCTGCCCACCGAGAGGTTGAGGACATGGGGGCGCGCAAGCACCGCGGACGGCAGGACCGGCGCGCGGGACGCGGCTTCGCGAATCCGGGAGGCGATCCCCGCCGCGGCGGGGTTCGGGTCCAGGCCGCACGCCTCGCGGATCCGGAACTCGGCGATCCGCCAGTCCGTGCCCGCGAGCCGGCGGAGCAGGCGCCACGCGGGCTCCCGGCTGACCGCGAGGTACTCGTTCCCCGGCTGTTCGCGCATCCGGCGGGCCTGCACCGCAACCGAGAGACAGAGCCGGAGCGCCACCAGGGGAAGGATCGCGCGGCACTCCTCCTCGCGGAGCGGCTTCACCGACGCGTACCCGCCGGCGACCCGGCACGCCGCCTCGACCGGATCGGCCCTGTCCAGCATGGCGTAGGCCGCCGCCACCGCCACCTCCGCGGCGCGCCAGCTACGCACCATGTCGCCGAAATCGATCAGGCCGGCGAGGCGCGCGCCCGCGAGCGAAGGCCGCACGATCACGTTGTGGTCGTTGGCGTCGTTGTGGATCACCCCGGCCGGGAGCGCGTCGGCAACGGGGTCGAGGCGGGTGGCGGCGCGGTCAAGGGTGGCCGCCACGAGATCCTCGCCGCCGGCGAGGTATCGGAGGTGGGCGCGGATCGTGGTCTGCGCCGTGTCCATGCGCCACGCGAAGTCGCGGTCGAGCTCGGGGTGGTCGAACCCGGCCAGCGCGGCGTCGAGGCGGGCCAGGAAGGCGCCGAGGGCCTCCAGCACGGCGGGAGCACGGGGACGCAGTTCGGCCAGCGGGATGCCGGGCAGCCAGGTGAGCGCGCAGGCCAGGTGGGGAGCGCCGGCAAGCGTGACGGGGACGATGCGCCGGGTGCGGGATGCGGAGGTGGCGGGGGGGACGGGGCGCGGAACCGGAGCCGGGAGGTCCGCGGTCGCGAGGTGGTCCAGACCGGCTGCGACGAGGTCCAGGACGGGCCGCCGGGGAGGGGTGCAGAGCTTGAGGACGAAGTCGCCGGAGGGTCCCGAGAGGTGGTAGTTGCGGTCGAGTTCGCCGGGGAGCGGGCGGATGTCGCCGTCGATCGCAAAGACGTCGCGGGCGATGGCGGCGGCCCGCGTGGTGCGGTCGTTCACGGGCGGTGGGGTTGGGGGATGGGGGTGGAACGCGGCGGGGGCGCAACGGCGCGGCCGGCGGCGCGAATGTGCCCGGAGGCCGTCGCCGGGGCAAGGGATGCGGGCGGACCCGGCCGAGGGCCGACACCGGGGCCGCCCTGGTGCTTCAGGCTGTATACATGGCGGTATACCGTGCCCCCACTCCCCGGGGCGCGGCAGGCCGGGCGGGTGCCGCGGGAGGCGGTCACCGGCCCCGGCCATCGGGGCTTCCGGTAATCCCCCTTGCGCTTTGGCGTATGGTCTTCAATAATGTAGCCAATCACACAACGGCGGATTGGTGACGGATCGGTCGAATGACCGGTCGTCCGGGCATCGGCTCACAGCGTCCGGCGGTTCCACCGGGCAGCGGAAGGCCGTGGGCCTTGACCCATCCGCCCTTGCCATAGGAGGTAAGCATGAATGGAACGCTACCGTTCAGGTCCCGCGCGATCGGGATTGCCGCGGGAAGGGGGTTGCCGCTCGTTACGGCGGCGGTTCTCGCGTGTCTGCTCGCCGTCGGTCCGGCGGCGAGCCAGCAGGCCGGCACGATCGTCGGCGTCGTAACGGATGTCGCGACCGGGCAACCGCTCGAGTCCGCGAACATCAGGCTCGACGACGCGCCGGGCGGTGTGCTCACGAACGAGGCCGGAAGCTACCTGATGGTCAACGTTCCGGCGGGCGCGCACACTCTGACCTTCCAGATCCTCGGATACGAGGACCTCTCGGTGGAGGTCGAAGTGGTGGCCGGAGAGACCCTCGTTCGCAACGCCGAACTCACCCAGGGGGCGCTGGAGCTGCAGGAACTCGTCGTTACCGGGTTGACGCGCGCCACCCCCAAGGTGAAGCTGCCCTTCACCATCGAGAAGATCGACGTCGCCGCCGTTCCGGTGCCGGCGATCTCGCCGGAGTCCTTCCTGGTCGGGAAGGCGCCCGGCATCAAGGTCGTGCGGGGTGGTGGCCAGCCCGGGAGCACGGGAGACATCATGCTCCGCGGGGCCACCTCGATTTCCGGCGGCCAGGCTCCGCTGATCGTCGTCGACGGCGTGATCACGGGCAACGCCATGAACGACCTCGCGTCACTCGACATCGAGTCGATGGAGGTCATCAAGGGAGCGGCCGGAGCCTCCCTGTACGGCTCGCGCGCGGCCAACGGCGTCATCGTCATCCGCACCAAGCGCGGCGGCGGGTTCCTGGGCCAGGACTACAGCCGGTTGATCGCGCGCAACGAGGTCGGCGGCGACCAGATGCCGGGGACCATCCAGCTGTCGCACTACCACCCCTGGAAGGTCGACGAGGCCACCGGGGAGTTGGTCGATCCCGACGGCAACGTCATCCCTTCCTCGAGTTTCGCCAATCCCGGGGTATGGGACGCCACTCCGCGCCTTCCGGATCTCAACGGCGCCTCTCCCGCCACGTCCTTCCAGGTCAACAGTTGGCCCGAAGATCTGGAGCTCTACGACCACATCGACCGCATCTACACCACCGGGCCCTTCATGAACAACTACTTCGCGACCGAGGGGCGCACCGGCGAGACCAACTACCGGGCTTCCGTCGAGCGGAGCAGGCAGGGCGGCGTTCTGCCGCAGTGGGACGACGGCTTCGTGCGCAGGGGCTTCCGGCTCAACCTGGACCACAAGGTGCGGGACTACCTCAGCGTGCAGGTGAGCACTTCCTACAACCACCTCGACCGGGAGAATTTCGGTGCCAGCCCGTTCTTTAACCTGACCTTCATGGGCCCCTACGCGGACCTGCTCAGGCGCGACTCCTCCACGATCGGCGACCCGCACTGCCCGAAGGAAGGCTGCCTCTTCGTGAACCCGGATCCACTCTCGAACCAGCAGAATCCGCTGTTCAACTTCGAGCTGCGGGACTACCGGAACAAGCAGGAGAACGCGCTGGCCAGCGCGAACGTGCTGTGGCGCCCCTACGCCTGGCTGGATCTGGAGGGCAACTTCGGGTTCGACAAGAACGCCTCCCGCAACACCAACCTGATACCGTCGAGGCCGGAGGCCGCAGGTCAGGGACTGGAGGAACTCGGCGGCCTGACCAAGACCCAGTCGCACCTGTCCAGGGTCAACGCCGAAGTAACCGCCTCGGTGAACAGGGCGTTCGGCGACTTCGCGACCCGGTTACAGGGCCGGTACCTGCAGCAGACCTCCCACTACGAGTATGTGGAGGCCGCCGGGAGCGAATTCATAGCCCAGGACGTGCCCAGTCTGGGCAACCTCAATCCCGACAACTATACAGCCACCTCCACGACGACGGACGTGCGCGCCGAGGGCTACTACCTCATATCGATGCTGGAGTATCAGGGCAAGTACATCGCGGACGGCGTGGTGCGCCGGGACGGCTCCAGCCTCTTCGGCGAGAACGAACGCTGGCACACCTACTACCGCACCGCGCTGGCCTGGCGGCTTTCCCAGGAACCGTGGTGGCCGTTCGCCTCGATCAACGAATTCAAGTTGCACGGGGCGACGGGGACCGCGGGCCGGCGACCCGGCTTCTCCGCCCAGTACGAGACCTACAGAGTCGCCAGCGGCGTGATCACCCCGGTGAGTCTAGGGAACAAGAACCTGAAGCCCCAGCGCTCGAAGGAAACCGAGGTCGGCGTGAGCATGGTGCTGTTCAACCGCGTGGAGACCGGGCTCACGTACGCCAAGACCAAATCGGAAGACCAGATCGTCACGGTGCCTCTTTCCGCGGCGGGCGGATTCACCTCCCAGGTGCAGAATGCCGGCACTCTGGACAACAACACCTGGGAATTCCACGTCGAGCTGCCCGTGCTCAACTCTCCCGAACTGGGTTGGAACCTGCGGCTGAATCTGGACAGGACCCGGCAGAGCATCACCGGGCTGAACCGGCCCGCCTGGCGGAGCGGCTTCTTCTACTACAGGGTGGACGAGACCTTCGGCGCCTTCTACGGAACCAAGTTCATGACGAGCTGCGAGGAACTCCCCGAGGGCGTGCCGTGCGACCAGTTCCAGATCAACGACGACGGACTGCTGGTGTGGACGGGCCTCGCCGACTACACGCAGGGGAAACAGGAGGGCGGCGATCTCCTGTGGGGGACGATCAGCAGTGACGAGCCCACCTTCGTGGACGCCGAAGGAAACCCCATTGCGGACGTCTACGAGTGGGGGATGCCCATCGAGGCGTGGGGGTGGAACCACAAGCACAAGGACGGGTGCCCGTCACGGCGCGAGGGAGATCCCGGCTGTACCAAGTTCCTCTACATGGGGAACACCACGCCCGACTTCAACGTGAGTATGATCAGCAACTTCCGCTGGCGGGGGTTCACCCTCTACGCGCTGCTGGACGGCGAGTTCGGGGGCTCCATCTACAACCAGACTCGGCAGTGGGCCTTCCGCGAGAACCGCTCCGGCGACCAGGATCAGGCCGAGAAGCCCGCGGAGCTCCAGAAGCCGGTCCTGTACTACCAGAAGATGTACAACGCCAACGCGATGAGTTCGTGGTTCGTGGAGAGCGGGAACTTCATCAAGCTCCGCGAGCTGGCGCTCCGGTATTCGCTCGACGCCCAGATGGTGGACGCCGTCTTCGGCGGCCGCGTCACCGGTGTCGAAATCAACCTGATCGGGCGCAACCTGCTGACCTTCACCAACTACACGGGCTACGATCCTGAAGTAGGTTTGAGTGGCAACAACGGTGGATCCGATGTGATCGGACGCATCGACGATTACCAGTACCCCAACTTCAGGACGGTCAGCGCCAGCCTGCAGTTCATCTTCTAGGGAGCACACACACAGATGAGGAGACAACAGACAATGAAGAACAGAACGATGGAACGGGGCCGGAGGTTGGGGCTCTGCGCCGCGGTGGTGATCGCCTCGGGCGCGTGCCTCGACCTGAACGTCACGAATCCGAACGCGCCCGACCGGGAGCGCGCGATCGTCAGCGCCTCGGACATCCAGGCCCTCATTTCCGGATCCTTCCGGGGCTGGTTCGATATCGAAGCCTACTTCTACCCGGGGTCGGCGATGCTGGTCGCGGCGGACGGGCCGAGTTCCTCGTGGGCCAACTTCGGAATGCGCGACGCGAGTCAGGAGCCGCGCAAGGCCTACGACAACGATCCGGCCTATACCTACAACGCGCTCAATCGCCTTCCGTGGATATGGGCCTACCGCTCGCTGGCGGGCGCGAGGGACGGTCTGGCGGCGATCAAGGCCAACCCGGAGAAGCTTGCCGAGGAACTGGGCGGCCAGGCCGATCTCGACAGACTCGTGGCCTTCGGAAAGCTGGTCCAGGGACTGTCGCTGTCCACGTTGGCGCTGAACTTCGACCGGGCCTTCGTCGTCGATGAAGAGACCAAGCTCGACGAGCTCGAGCTCATGGGATACCCCGAGGTCTGGGACGCGGCTGCGGCCAAGCTGGGCGAGGCCATACAGCTGTCGCAGGGTGCGGCCTGGTCGATCCCGCGGCTCTGGATAGGATGCAACGAGGACTGGAGCGCCAGCCGCATGGTGGAGATCGCACGGGCGTACCGGGCGCGCTATACGTCACAGCTGCCGCGTACCCCGGCTGAACGGGAGAGCCTGGACTGGGCGGCGATCAAGTCGGATGCGACCAGCGGATTCTCCAATCACTTCGCAGGGCTCTATAACGCCTGCCTATGGGGTTGGGACGGCATCAAGTGGCCCGTGCTCATCAACCCTGGCTGGGGGCGCACCGACTATCGCACCATCGGACCCGCGGACGCTTCGGGCGAGTGGGAGAAGTGGATCAACGCCCCGCCGGAGGGCAAGAGGCCGTTCAACATCGACACCGACGACCGCAGGATCACCGGCGGCAACTACAACGACGACGGGATGTACATGGAGTACTACGGTACCAGCCCCTACCCCGCGGACCGGGGGCTCTACCACTACTCGCACTACAAGGACTACCGTTGGGACTACATCTGGGTGGATCAGGGCTTCATCGGCGAGTGGATCAAGTTCGACGAGAAGGAACTCGACTTCCTGGCCGCCGAGGCCGACTTCCGGCTGGGCAACAAGACCGGCACGATGAGTCTGGTCAACAAATACCGCCTGGAGCACGGGATGTTGCCCCCCTTCGCCAGCGTGGACGACAGGGCTCCGGGCGGCAACCGCTGCGTACCCCAGAACCCCGACGGTTCCTGCGGGGACCTGTGGGAGGCCTACAAGTACGAGAAGCGGATCGAGGTCTACGGGTACGGATACGGCACGGAGTTCTTTGACGATCGGGGTTGGGGCGACCTGGTCGAGTATACCTGGACGCAGGTGCCGATTCCGGGCTCCGAACTCGAGATCCTGCTGATGGATATCTATACCTTCGGCGGCCCGGGCGGCAACAGTTCGGCGTACCTCGGGACCCCGCAGGACCTCAGCAAGGTGATGGACTTCAGGAAGCAGACGCCGGAGGCGCTGCGGATGAAGCGGAAGATGCTCGAGGCATGGAACGAATTGAACGTGGTGACCCCCGATGAAATTCCAATCAAGAGATAGGGTCGCGGCCCGCGCGCGGGCGCGGCGGCGATCGGCCATCGGCCGGTCGCTCGCCGTGCTCGCGGTGCTCGCCGCCGCCGGATGTGCAAGCACCGGCGGCGCGGCGCGGAGTACCGTGTGGCGCGAGGACCTCGGGCGCATGACCAAGGCGACCATCTCCGCAGGCGTTGCCAAGATCGTGCAGAAGCACAACATCGTCATAAACCGCCGGGAGGACCAGCCTCGGCAGGTCTACTACGAGACGGAATGGATCACCCGGGCGGTCACGGCCGAAGAGGAACTCCGCGGCGTTACGGGTGCACGGAACCGCATCTTGGTGCGGGGACGGATGCTGGAATCCGGATTCGGCGCCGGAGGTGAAGCCTTCAGGGTCACGTGGGAGGTCGAGAACGAGGTCACGAGTGCGACGACCACGGGCTGGAACCCCGACGCGATGCCGGAGGAGGCGATCAAGGCGCTCCGCCCGATCTTCACGGAACTGTCGATGGAGACCCGTACGCAGGTGCGGCGGTAGAATCTCGGTAAGGTCCGTGGACGGACTCTCCCGGTGTCCCGGGTTGGGTCCGTCCACGGACTCCCGCTCAAACGGCGGACCGGACCGCGGCGCCTCAGAAGACCACGACGCCGACCGAGAGGTTGGCGTGTACTTCGTGGTACCACTGGCCCTCGCTGTTCCCGGCGCCGCCGGTATACCGGCCGGTGCTCGCGCCGGCTGCCAGTTCGGCCAGCAGGCGGCGGCCCAGGTGTGCCCGGAAACCGCCACCCATCCGCAGTATCACGTTGGGTTTCGCGTCACGATAGATGTCGGTGATCGCTTCACAGACCAGTTTGTCGAGCTGCGACAGCCCGTTGCAGTCGGGGACCGAGAATTCGTACCACCTCAGCCCGAGCCCGAGCGCCAGCACCGGTGCGATTCTCCGCTGCGGACCGGCGCGGGAGCTGCGTGCGTCGAACGTGACGCTGCGCATGCGCGTGGGAGCCACTTCCTCCCGACACACGTTCGCGTCCACGATATCGCATATGCCGATGTGGCCCATTGCCTCCCCTCCGGAGGTGGTCTCCAATCCGAGGCGGAAGCTGAAATCACTGGCCGGCAGGGCGAGCTCCACCCCTCCGCCGAGCTTCCGAGCTCCACTGAACTCGGCGAAGGCGTCGAGCAGGCCGAGTTCGGGGACATCGTATGGCGAGTTCGTGGCGAAACGTCCCATGGAGTGCTGGTAGCCGGCCTGTGTCCACAGCGCCAACTGCCAGGAGCGGGTGGGCGGAGTCGCCTGGGCGGAGGCGCCCGGGGTCGCTGCGGGGACGAGCGACCCGGCGGCGAGTGCCGCAAGTGCGATGCTGGATCGGATGGGAATCATATCGGTCTCGTAGCCTGGGGGCGTTTCAGTTCTCCAGAAGGGTGACGGGGGCGGTCCGGAAGCGGGTGGCGCCGGTTTCGGGGTCGGTGGCCCGGATGACCACCCAGAGCAGGCCGGCGGGTTCGTTGCGAAGGTCCAGGTCGAAGAAGTGCGCATCGTCCGGGGCCCGGGACTGGAGACTCACGCCGATCGACGCGAGTTCTCCGGCGGCGATGGTCGCCGGCGTGGGAGGATCCAGCGTGCCGAGTCGCCCGCCGGGAACGATCGTGATCTGCAGTTCGAGGTTTCTCAGGGTGCCGGCGGGAGCGTTCGCCGGATGGTAGATCTCGAAGTGGACGCGGAGCGGGTCGTCCCTCCAGAAGCGGGTGCCGGGAAGGAGCGGCCACTCCCAGTCCCCGGTGTCGTAGCCGTCCGGCGGGGGTAGTCCGACCAGCAGATCGCCGACCTCGAATTCACCGGCATCGCGCCGCAGCGGCTCCCCGATGCGAAAGTGCTGTTGTCCGGGCAGGACCCTGCGCGCGGAATCCGCCTCGCCGCCCGCGCCGGCGTGCTCCACTGCAACGGACAGGTGCCTCATGGCCCCTATGTGGCGCACGACCAGCTTGAAGAGGTCCCCCTCGTTGTTCGCTCCGATCATGCCGGCCCGAAGCAGTTCGTTGAGGTCCCGGTCGCGCACGATGGCCGTGCTGCGAGTGGTGTACGCGGCCAGATCCAGCTTCCCGCCGGTCACCGCCGGAGTCATGCTCGGGGTCCAGCGCGGGGACGAAACCGCCAGGGCCAGCAGCCTCGGTTCCGCTCCATCCAGGATACGCGCCAGCTGGCCCGAAAGCACGCTCGTGGGCGAATCGTCGTAGTCCGAGCGCGCGGGTGGCCGGGGGCGCCGGGCTTCCCGGACGTCAGCCGTGGAGAAGCGGGTCGTCGCGGCGTCTAACGCGCCGGTGGCGGGTCCCCTGCCGGACGCCAGCCAGAGCCGGTCCAGCTCCTGGTACCGGAGAGCGAACGGGCCTCCCGCCTCGGCAAGGTCGGCGTAGTAGACCAACTGCAGAACGTCACTCGCACGGATGCGCCTGTTCCCCGACCTGGTCCACGAGTTGGAGGGCAGCATCCGGTGGAGACCGTCGACGTGTCGGAACGGCCCCGATCCATCGGTGTTGCCGAAGAGGAAATAGGTGTCCTCGCGGGGGCGAATAGCCTCGTAACGCCAGATTTCGAACTGGGGCGAGCGGTCGACGACCATCCTGAGGTATCCCGGAATACCGTAGAGCGCCTCCTCGTACGCGTCGACCGACGCGTGTCCCCTGGTGATGTCGTCGGGTTCTCCGTACTTCACATGGAAGGTGCCGCGGTCATCGGTCCGGTACGGCGACTCGTGGTTGTACACGAATCTCTCCCGGGCGTGGGCCACCCGCCGCCAATGTTCGAGCAGTCGCTCGTTGACCGGGGTGGCGGGCGTGGGATCCCGTTCGATCCAGAACCGCTTGATCGCCAGCGCCAGCGATGCCGGATCCTCGTGTCCCACCTCCCCCCAGTGCTCGGCCACCAGGGAGTCGGCGAGGGCGAAGGTCCGCCGCCCCTCGGCCCGGATCTCCTCGCCGGTGTGGGCACCGGGCGGTCCCGGGCCACCCGAGAACCCCCAGTAGAAGACGTCCGTGGCGATCTCTCCGTAGTCCTCCAGACCGTACCTGGCCACGGCCTCGACGAAGGCCCTGCCGATGCGCGGATCGTCGATTCCGGCGGCTGCGAGGTTAATGCGCGCCTCGATCCACAGCGCCAGCGCGCCCTCGACATCGCCGGCGTCGATGAGGGCCAGACCCTTGTCGTACGGCTGGTTCCCCATGTCCCGGGCGAAGGCCGGTGCCCCGGGTGCCGGGTGCCAGGCGGCGAGCACCACCAGACAGAGACGGAAGAGCCGGCGATGCACGGTCAGTTCTCGAGCAGATACAACGGTGCGGTGCGGACGCGGCTGGCGCCGGTCAGGCGGTCGGTGACCTGAAGGACGATCTGCAACGCCCCGGACTGCTCGTTGCGCAGGTCGAGGTCGAAGAAGTGTGCCGCCGTGGGCGCCTGCGACTCGAGGCTCACCTCGACCGCCGCCGTGCCGCGCGCGCGCTCCTCGGCGGGCACCGGGACGACGCCCATCGGGACGAGGCGCACCCGGACATCGAAATTCCGCAACTCGCCTTCCGCGGCCGACCGCGGGTGGTAGATCTCGAAGTACACCCGCAGCAGGTCGTTCCTCCAGAGGCGGGTGGCGGGGTGGAGGGGCACCGGCAGGTCGCCGAGGTCGATGTCCGGCTGGGGGACGATGCCCACGATGAGGTCGCTGACCTCGCTCCCGTCGGCTGAGGCTTCCAGAGGGGGTCCGGGACGGAAGTGGGCGTGTCCGGGAAGGACGCCGATTTCGTCCTCCACCTCCGGAACGTCCTCCTGTTCCACCTCCTCCTGCTCCTCGTCCTCCTCGATCCGGTGCTCCGCGGTGACGGTGAGATGGCCCACCGCCGGGACGTGGCGCAGCAGCAGCGAAGAGGTGCTGCTCTCGTCGTTCAGCGGCAACATTCCCGCGCGGACCAGTTCCTCGAATCCCCGGTCGCGGGCGATCAGCGTATGCCGGGCCACGTACGCGTTCAATACGATGCTGTCGCCCGTCTCGCCGGACTCCACCTGCGGAATCCAGAGCGGAGACGACACCGCCAGGACCAGGATCCTGGGCTCGTCGCCATCCAGGATGCGCGCGGCCTGGGCGGAGAGCGCGCTCTTGCGGGAGTCGTCGTAGTCGGATAGCACCGCCGGACGGGGTGCCCGCAGCGCCACGCGGTCTTCGTCCATGAAACGGAACGAGGTGGCCTGCATGGTGCCCTCCCGGGGGGTGGACTGCGCGAGCCACTGCCTCTGGAGTTCGTCGGCGCGGAGCCCGAAGGGCCCGCCCATGCCCGCCACGTCGTTGTAGTAGGCGAACTCGAGGTAGTGGTGGGCCCGCCGACCCCTCACCCTGCTCCCCAGGGGCGCGTTCGCGCCGCGGTAGTCGACCGTGAAGGTCCTGGCACCGGCCGGAATGAGCTTGTGGATACCCTCCACGTGCTCGAACGGACCCGAACCCTCGAAGTTGCCGAACACGAAGTAGGTGAACTCGGGTGCGTGCAGGTTCGCGTACCGCCATATCTCGTACTGCGGCATCTTGTCGTATCGCTCGATGACCTCCTGGGGCACGCCGATCAGGTTCTGCTCCCAGCGGCTGACCGACAGCTTACCCCTCGCGATCCGGTCGGGACCGCCGAACTTGACGTAGAAGGTCCCTCGGTCGTCGGTGCGGAAGGGGGAGTTGCGGTTGCGCGCAAAGAGCACGCGAGCGTCGGTGATGCGCGTCCAGTGTTCCAGCAGCCGCTCGTTCACGAGGGTCGTCGGGGTGGGGTCAAGCTCCAGCCAGAAGCGCTTGATCTCCAGGGCCAGCGCAGCGGGGTCCTCCCGTCCCCGTTCGGCCCAGTACTCGGCCAGCAGCGAGTCCACGAGCATGAAGGTGCGCCGTCCCTCCTCGAGAACCTCGGTCCGGTAGGGTTCGGTGCCGGCGGTGTTCGCGGAAAACCCCCAATAGAACATCTGGGTGGCCATCTCCTCGTACGTTTCCATCCCCGCGTCCGCCACCGCCTCGATGAAGGCCCGGCCGATGCGTGGATCCTCGGACCCCGTGCTCGAGAGGCTGTCACGCAACGACGCCCAGAGCACGAGGGCCTGTTCGATGTTCCCCGCCTCTATCAGTGACCGGCCCCGGTCGTAGGGGTCGTCGGGCTCCCCGCCGGGGAGGGACGCCGCCGGTGACGCGCACAGGCCCGGGGGAGACCCGAGGGCCAGGATGAGGAGTCCAGGGGCTGAGAGGATCGAACCGCGCATGTTTCAGTTCACCGGCCGGTTTGCCGCACCGATCGTGTAGTCCGGGGGCTCGACCCCCAGCAGGTGCCGCACGAAGTAGTCCCACCGCCGTCGCATCATATACGGCTCGCCGGCGAAACCGTGACCGCGGTTGGGGAGCAGGACCAGGTCGAAGTCCCGGTCGGCGGCCATCAGCGCGTCCACCACCAGCAGAGTGTTGTACAGGGGCACGTTGGTGTCCATGGTTCCGTGAGCCAGCAGCAGCCTGCCCTGCAGGTTCTCCGCGATGAGCTGGTTGGCCTGGTTGTCGTAGTTGGTGGTGCCGTCCGGGTGGGTCTCGAGCAGGCCCTGCCACTTTTCGCCCCAGTCGTCCTCGTAGTTGCGGTTGTCGTGATTGCCCGCCTGCGAGACGGCCACCTTGTAGAAGTCGGGGTAGCGCAGGATCCCCGCCGTGCTGGCGAAGCCGCCGCCCGAGTGACCCCAGATGCCGACCCGGCCGAGGTCCATCCAGGGGTGCCGCTCGCCGAGCTGCCGCACCATCCCGACCTGATCCGGGAGGCCGTTGTCGCCCATGTTGCCGTAGTACGCGTCGTGGAACTCCTTGGACCGTTCCGGGGTGCCCATCGCATCGACCTCGACAACGATGAAACCCAGTTCGGCGATCGCCTGCTTGTCGCGCCGTGACGCCCGGAAGGAGCGTGATCCCACGCTCCCCGACTGCGGCCCGGGATAGAGGTAGTTGACCACCGGGTAGGAGCGTGACGAATCGAAGTCGGTGGGTCTGTACATGAGCCCGTAGAGGTCCGTCTCGCCGTCGCGGGCCTTCACGGTGAAGGGCTCGGGGGGGCGCCAGCCGCTCTCGGCCAGCCGGGAGATGTCGGCGCGCTCCAGCTCCATGACGACCTCGCCGTCCATGTCGCGCAGCACGGTGACCGGCGGGACGGCCGGCGTGGAGTAGCTGTCCACGAAATAGTCGCCCGCGGGAGAGAGCGTGACGGTGTGGTTGGCGCTGTCGGGGGTAAGGAGCTGGAGCCCGGTGCCGTCCATGCCGATCCGGTACAGGTACTGGAAATACGGGTCGCCGGGTTCACGCCCGGTACCTGTAAAATAGAGACTGCGCCCGTCTTCATCCACCCGCAGCAGTTGCCGGGTGTTCCAGTTCCCCGCGGTGGTCCGTCCGAGGAGTTCCCCGCTCGAGAGGTCGTAGCGGTAGAGGTGCCCCCAGTTGTCCCGCCTGGAGAACCAGATGACCTCGTTCGACTCCGTGAGCACCCGCCAGTTGGCGGTGACGGAACCCGACTCGAAGAAGGTTTCCTCGGTCTCCTCGAGCACCTCGCGCACCTCGCCGGTCGCGGGATCGGCCAACCGCAGCCATGCGCGCTTGTGGTCCCGCGAACTCGACACGAAGGCCAGCTGCGAGCCGTCGCGGCTCCACTCGACGTCGAGGAAGACCCCGCCCGGGCCGGCCACGTGGTCGGTGATCGACGAGCGGTGCGGATCGGGGGGCATCCGCAGCCGCACCACCCGGGGTCCGTCCAGGTGGATCACCACCCGGCTGATGCGGAAGATCAGGCTGTCGCCCGGGAGCGGGTACCGCCACGACGCCAGTTCGGGGTGGCCCACGTTCGTGGTGGCCATGTGCATCATGCCCACGCCGCGGGCGTCGTGCTGGAAGGTCGCGATCATCCTCGAGTCGGGCGACCAGAGCAGGACGGGCGAGTCGCGCCTGATCCAGCCCGCGTTGTCGGTCGCGTAGCCGTAGTCCTCGACGCCGTCGGTGGTGAGGGGGGACTCGGCGCCGCTCTCGAGGTCGCGCAGCCAGAGGTTGTGGTCGCGGATGAAGGCGGCCTTCGTGCCGTCCGGGGAGGGAATCGCGTCGGGGTCGTGCGCGGGGGCGGGCGGGGCGGGGGCGCAGCTGTACGTGCGCAGGTCGCAGCGGAGGCGCCCGTCGCCGACGCGGGCGGTGAGGGCGTCGCCGGAGGGATCGAGTTCGAAGGTGCGGAAGGGGAGTTCCAGCGCGGCGTAGGTGGTGTCGGTGGCCGTGCCCAGAGCCGCGGCCAGCCGGCCGTGGTCGAAGAGGCGGGCGCGGGTGGCGGCGGTGGGGTCGGCCAGGATGAACTCCGCGCCGCCCGGCACGGTGTTGCGGTACCAGAGACGCCCGCCGGACAGCCAGTTGGGCCGGACGGAGGCGCCGAAGACGAGCCGGGAGGTGGCGGTGGCCAGGAACGACTCCGCACGCGCGTAGTCGTCCGCCGTGACGGTCACGGGAGGCGGCTGGGCGGGGAGGGGGGCGGCGGCGGGGAGGGTCGCCGCGGCGATGACCAGGGCGGTGAAAGCGCGGATTGGGTGTGGCATGGTCGGCCGGGTGGGGTGGGGGCGTCGTCCTGCATTGTAGGGTACCCTGATGGGTGGAGGCGTGGCAATCGCGCACCGCCGTCGGGTGCGGCTGCGTCCCGGTCGCCGACGGCGTGTCCGCGTGCCGGAAGACGTTGCGGGCTCGGCTCGCCATGGCGTATCGTGGTGCGCTCCCCCGCCGACACGCACCTGAACAGGAAGCCCGCTCGACATGCGACAACTCCGTCCTCTGCGCCGCCCTCCCGTCTTCGCCACCGCGGTCTTCGCCGTCGCCGCGGCGGTCGCTCCGGCTCCCCGAACCGGTCTCTCGGCCCAGGGATTCGGGGGCAGCCTGGCCGTAAGCGGCGGCCTGGTGCTGGTCGGCGAACCCGCGAACAACCGGCTGCCCGGCATCGTCTACGTGTACGGTCACGGCACCGATGGCTGGACCGAGACCGCCCGGATCACCCTGTCTCCGGTGACCGCCCCGCCCGACGGCTTTGGCCGGGCCCTGGCCGCCGACGGCGATCTGGTTCTCGTCGGCGCGCCCACCCTGGACGCCGCCCTCTTCTACGAGCGCGACGCGCGGGGCGAGTGGCGGGAAACCGGGCGCCTGGGCCCCGGCGGCTCGACGGAGAAAGCCGGGTTCGGGAGTGCCCTGGCCCTGGACGGGGACGTGGCCGTGGTGGCCGCCCCGGGTGAGAACGAGGGCGCGGGAGCCGTCTACGTCTTCATCCGCAGCGGGGATGACTGGATCCGGCGCGGCCGCTACGCACCCGAGGAGGATGCCGGCGGTTTCGGGAGCGGAATCGCGCTCGACGGCGGTTCGCTCCTGGTGAGTACCGCGCCGTCTCGCGAGAGGCCCGACATTCGGGTCCACGCCCTTCGTCTGGACCGCGCATCCGGAACCCTGGAGCCGCTGGGCCGCCTGGAGCCGGACGGAGACCTCGGCGAGGGCACCGGGTTCGGGTCGACCCTGGCGCTCAGGGGGTCCCTGGCGCTGGCGGGGGCGCCCGCGGCGAACAACACCGGGAGGGTGATCGTCTTCGAAAGCGACGACCTCACGGGAGCCTGGAGGCAGGCAGGAACGCTCGCACCCTTCGACGGCGGGAACCGTGCCCGCTTCGGTTCGGCGATCGTCCTCGACGGCGACGACGTATGGATCGGAGCGCCGGGCGCGCGGGAGGGGTCGGGACGCCTCTACCACTTCCTGAGCGACGGGGACGGCGGCTGGAGCCGGGTGACCGGGTCCGGCGGGCCCGGGATCGGCGAGCGCGCCTCCTTCGGCAGCTCGCTGGCGCTGGCGGGCGACATAGCGGTGGTCGGCGCGGGCGGGATCGACCGCCGGGCGGGGGGCGCCGTGCTCAGGAAGCGGGGCGCGGATGGCTCCTGGAACGGCGGCGACCTGGTCATCGGTGACCACCGCGGGCTGCCGGCGATCACGGGGCGTGAAGAGGAGATCGAGTGCACGGACAACCGGGCCGCCGGCTTCGAGTGCGACCACGTCAACGTCATCTCCTTCGTGCCGGTCAAGGACCTCGCCGGGGGCCGGGGCGCGATGGTGAACGACATCTGGGGCTGGACGGACCCCGAGACGGGACACGAGATCGCCATCGTGGGTCGCAGCGACGGGACGGCCTTCGTGGACCTGACCGACCCGCACAACCCGGTCGTGCTGGGCGACCTGCCCATGACTCCCGGTTCCCGGAGCAGCGTCTGGCGCGACATGAAGGTCCACGCCGACCACGTGTACATCGTGGCCGACGGCGCCGAGCAGCACGGGGTCCAGGTCTTCGACCTCCGGCGGCTCCGCGACGTCGAGGGCGAATCCGCCACCTTCGAGCCCGACTTTCTCTACGAGGGCGTCGCCAGCGCGCACAACATCGTCATCAACGAACAGACCGGGTTCGCGTACGTGGTGGGGGCCAGCGGCGGGGGCGAGACCTGCGGCGGCGGCCTGCACATGCTGGACCTGAGCGAGCCGCGCAGCCCCGCCTTCGCCGGGTGCTTCGCCGACACCAGCACCGGCCGCAGGGGCACCGGCTATTCCCACGACGCGCAGTGCGTGACCTACCACGGCCCGGACGAGGACCACCGGGGCCGCGAGATCTGCATCGGCTCGAACGAGAATGCGCTCTCGATCGCGGATGTGAGCGACAAGGACAACCCCGCGGCGATCGCGACGGCGAGCTATGCCGGCGTCGCCTACGCGCACCAGGGCTGGCTGACTGAGGACCACCGCTTCTTCTACATGAACGACGAGGGGGACGAGGGGAGCGGCACGGTGGACGGCACCCGCACGCTGATCTGGGATGTGGAGGACCTCGACGACCCGATGCTCGCGGCCGAGTACATCGCCGAGACGCCGGACACCGACCACAACCTCTACATCCGGGGCAACCTGATGTACCAGTCGAACTACGGCGCGGGGCTCAGGATCCTGGACATCACCAACCGTACGGAACCCGTCGAGATCGCCTCGTTCAGCATCTCGCCGTTCTCCTCCTCCTGGAGCAACTATCCCTACTTCGAAAGCGGCGTGGTGGTGTTGACAAGCATGAGCGACGGCATCTTCGTCGTGAGGAACACCGGCCGGCGGAACCTGATTCCCTAGCAGCCCGTGGAGAGATCGGCGCGGGCACCGGGAGCGGGGGGCGACCGGGGGCCGGCCGGGCGCCCGGCCGGACCGCTCCCGGACGCGCCCGGCCGAAACCCCGCCGGGCCGGGGCTCGTTCCTTTCACATATTCGACGGACAGACAAACCACGGAGGACAGGAAACGTGCAACTCATCATCCATACGCTCCTGAGCGCGGTGCTCCTGATGGTCGTCGGCAGGGTGGTCAAGGGCATCGAGGTCCGCGACCTGAAGGCGGCGGTGATCGGCACGCTGGTGTTCGGGTTCGCGAACTGGCTCATCTGGGCGGCCCTGGGAGGGCTCGGGCCCATGCTGCTGCTGCTCACCCTGTGGTTCTTCGCGCTGGTGGTGAACGCGGTCGCGCTGATGATCACCGGCGCTCTGGTCCGCGGCCTCAGGGTGGAGAGCTTTCCCGCCGCGCTGATGGGTGCGGTGGTGTTCGGCTTGATGAACCTTCTTCTGGGAGTTCTTTTCAGGATCTTCTAGCGGTCCGTGGATAAAGCCGCCCGAGGAGCAACGCAGAGCGGAGCTTTGGAGAAATGAAATGTGTACTGTGGTTTACCAAATGTCATGTTTTCATTACATCTTTAGCTGGCCAAGCGAAGCGCCCGGCCCGGATGCATCGCCGCTCGAATGCCGGGGGGATTTTGTCTACGGGCTGCTAGCGGTCCGTGGAGAAGCCCCTCCGCGGGCCGCGCATCCCCGGTGCCGAGAGGTCGCCGTGACATGAGCTGGGAGGCATGGCTGACGCTGGCGGTTGTCGCGGTGGCCGTCCTGGTCCTCACACGGGATCTGATTTCGCCCGCCGTCGCGTTCATGGCGGCCGTCGTGGTGCTGCTGGTCGCGGGAGTGGTGAACCCGGCGGAGGCGTTCCAGGGCTTTTCCAACCCGGCCCCGATCACGGTGGCCGCCCTCTACGTGCTGGCGCGCGCGGTGGAGAAGAGCGGGGCGCTCCAGCCGATGGTGCAGGCGACCCTGGGTGCCGGAAGGAGCGTCCGCCTGGCGCTCGTACGCCTCACCGTCCCGGTCGCCGCCGCTTCCGCCTTCCTCAACAACACGCCGATCATCGCCATGCTGGCGCCCCAGGTCGAGAACTGGGCCGACCGGCGGGGGGACTCGGCCTCGCGCTACCTGATGCCGCTCTCGTTCGCCGCGATCCTGGGGGGAATGACCACCCTGATCGGCACCTCCACCAATCTCGTGGTCTCGGACCTGCTCAAGGAGGAGGGATACGATCCCTTCACCATGTTCGAACTCACCGGCATCGCGCTGCCGATCGCCCTGGTCTGCCTGGCCGTCAACGTCCTGGCCGCGCCCAGGCTCCTGCCCGACCGGCTTCCGCCCCGCCGGGAAGCGCGTTCCCGGGGGGGGCGCGGCTTCTCGGTACGCATGATCGTGGAGCCGGGCGGCCCGCTGGACGGCCTCCCCGTGGCCGAAGTCCAGAAGGTGCTCCCCGAATCCGCGAGGATCGTCTACTTCGAGCGCGGCGGCGAGGGCGCGGGCCAGATCGCCCCGGACAAGGTCCTCGGGGGAGGCGACTTCCTGACCCTCATCGGCGACACCGACGCGGTCCTGGACCTGCACGAGGTCTCGGGGCTCGCGTCGTCGCAGCAGCCGCACCTGCCGTACGAGTTCCGCAGCGCCCGCCACGCCTACTTCGAGGCGGTGATCGCTCCGGAGTCTCCCCTGGTGGGAAGGTCGCTCGTGGACGTGAGCTTCCTCGCCCGCTACCAGGCGACCGTCGTCGCGATCCACCGCGCCGGCGAGCCGATCCGCGGCCACCTGGCCCGGGAGCCGCTCAAACCCGGGGACACCCTGCTGGTGATCTCCGACCGCGGATTCGCCGACCGCTGGCGGGACCGCAACGACTTCCTCCTCATTTCGCGCCTCGGCGGGCCCTCGCCCGTGCCCACCCGCCAGGCCGCGATCGTGGTTGCGGTGGGGGCGGCCGTCGTGATCGGCGCGGGCCTCGACATCCTGCCGATCCTGCACCTGTCGCTGCTCGGAGCTCTCGTCCTGGTCCTGCTGGGAATCCTCACGCCGAACGAGGCCAGGGACGCCATAGACTTCGACGTGATCGTGGTGATCGGGGCCGCCTTCGGGCTCGCGGCGGCGGTCGAGAGTTCGACACTGGACCTCGCGGTGGCGAACCTGGTCGAGGACACGCTGGGGGGCTTCGGCGCACACGGGGCCATGGCGGGCATCATCGTCGTCACGATCACACTCAGTTCCATCATCACCAACAACGCGGCGGCGGCCCTCATCCTTCCGATCGCGATCACCACCGCGTCCGACTTCGGCGTCGACGCCCGCGCGGCGGCCATCGCCGTGGCGCTCTCGGCGTCGGCGTCCTTCATGACCCCCATCGCCTATCAGACCAACCTGATGGTCTACGGCCCGGGCGGGTATCGGTTCGGCGACTACGCCCGGCTGGGGACGCCGCTCACGCTGGTGGTGCTGGTGGGGCTGCTTGCCATGACCACCGTCGGCTGAGGTCGTGTCCGCCATGCGGATCGGCCCCGGCTTCTTCAAGGCCCACTGCCACGGCAACGACTATCTGGTCTTCGAGGAGGGAGACGGTCCCGGGCTCACGCCGGAGCTCGTGCGGAGGATCTGCCACCGCGGGCGCGGTCCGGGGGCGGATGGGATCGTGGTGGTGGAGGCCGGACGGCCGGGTGCGGAGACGCGGCTGCGGATGTTCAACCCGGATGGCGGGGAGTTCGAGCGCAGCGGAAACGGTCTCCGCATCGCGGGCGTGTACCTGCGTCTGCGCGGTGCGGCCCCCGACGGGTGGTTTCCGGTCACGGTCGGCGGGGACCGTGTACGCCTGCTGGTGTCGGGCCGCCGCCGCAACGGCGCCTGGGATGCGCTCGCGGACATGGGAAGGGTCGGGTTCCCGGCCGGCCCGCCCTTCATCGCACCGGGGCGAGCCGGTGAAGACGGCGTGGTCGTGCTGGAACTCCCGCAACCGGCCGGTGTGGAGCCGTGCCGGATTGAAACGGTGCCCGTGTCGGTGGGAAACCCGCACGCGGTGGTCTTTCGGCGGACCTGGTCCCGCGCCGAGGCCGATCACTACGGGCCGCTTATCGCAACGGACGCAGCCTTCCCGCGGGGTACCAACGTCCAGTTCGCAGACCTGCCGGCCGGGCGCGAGGTGAGAGTCCGCATCTGGGAGCGGGGTGTGGGCCGCACCACTGCTTCGGGAACGTCCGCGTGCGCGGCGGCCGCCGCGGCGGTGAAGTGGGGACTCATGCCTCCCGGGCCCGCGGAGGTGCTGATGGAAGGGGGTTCCGTGCGGGTGGAGGTGGCCGAGGACTGGTCGGTCCGCCTGCGGGGACCCGTGGAGGAGGTGTGTTCCGGGGAGTTGGCGGCAGGGTTCGGGAGCCGTCCCGGCCGGGAGTGACCGCCGTCAGGTACGGACCCGCGCGAGGAGGACGACCCCGACCACCAGGAACAGGAGATTGGGGGTCCAGGCGGCCCAGACGGGAGGCAGCCCGCCGGTGATCCCGATGGCTCCGAAGAGTCTCAGGAGCAGGATGTACACCAGGGTGGATCCGAGTGAGACCCCCACCCCGAATGCCGCGCCTCCCTTCTTCACGGTCGTGGCGAGCGGCGCGCCGAACAGCATGATCACTAGGGTGGCCGCCGGGATCGCCAGCTTCTGCTCGCGTCCCACGAGGAGTTTCCTCGGGTCGCCCCCGGAGCGGTGCACCGCCGCCGCCTGGCGTCCCAGTTCCTCGTACGTCATCTCCTCATCGTCGGGAGGATTCTGAAGCAGGTCCTCCGGAGTCGGGGTCAATCCCGGACGGCGGTGGCTGTCGAAGCGAAAGGAGGCCTCCCGGCCGTCCGGTCGAATCACGCGCAGGTACCCGTCGCGCAGCGTCCATCCCTCCTCCGTGGTGTACACGCCTTCGTCGGCCCACACGTGGCGCAGCGACCCGTCTTCGTCGAGGCTCTCGAGAAGCACTCCTCCCATCGTTGCCTTGCCGACGGAGAGCTGCTGGACACCGAGGGTCTCGTCGTGCTCGGTCTGGAAGACGAAAGCGTTCCGCCAGGCCCGGGGTTGACCCCACTCCGTATCGCCGGCGAAGACTTCCTCCGCCTTGCGGTTGGTGACAGTGACGACCATGCCCAGCAGGAAGGCCGCGACCGTGAGCACCGCACCGATGGGCCACAGCGGCACGATGAGCCGGTGAAAGGAAATGCCTCCCGCCTTGGCCGCCTGGATCTCCCGGTTGACGGTCATGGAGTGGATCGTGAAGACCGTTCCCACGAGCGCGGCGACCGGAAAGGACCAGAGCACGAACTTCGGGTACTCGAAGAAATAGCCCAGGACGATGTCCGACATGGTCAGTTCCCGGTCCACGTAGAGGCCCTGTTTCTCGGACTGGTCCGCCAGGATGAACATGATGGGTACGCTCAGCACGAACATCGAGAAGATCCGGACGAAGGTCGCCGCGACCATGCGGTCCAGGGTGCGCATCACGGGGCCGGGTCTCTCCGGGCGCCCAGGCGGCGCACCCCGTTCCGGAGTTCCAGCCACAGTTCCCGCCAGCCGCTGTCGCGGGCCGAAGCCGTCCAGCGGCCGATCCGCGTGGCGAGGAACATTCCGATCACGATGCACACCAGGCTCGGGGACCACATCGACCAGAAAGGGGTGGCCAGGTTCCGGTCCGCCCAGTCCTCGCCGGTGGACAGGCCGTACTGATAGATGCTGATCACAACGGCCGAAACCACGATGACCATGCTGATGCCTCCCCGCGGGAAGCGCACGCCGACGGGCATCCCGATGAGGACGAATATCATGCAGGCGCTCGCGATGACAAGCTTCTTGTGGATCTCGACGCCGTATCGGTTGGCCTGGCTTCGCAACATCTCGGAGCGGCTCACGCGGGTGTCGGCGTCGACTCTCACCATGCGGGTGATGTCGTCGGGCGGCAACCGGGGCTCGAGCCGGAGCGGCGTCTTCGAGAACATGCCCGGGTCGCCGCCGGCCGGGACGTGTCCCAGGGCCCGCTGGACGGCGTCGAGAGTGCCGCGCCGGGACTCCGCGCGGATGGAGTCCAGCAGCACCGTGCGGTAGCTTGCGGAGTCCCAGAGCATCGCGACCGACATTTCCCGGTCGCTCCGGTGGTCGAGGTCGGTGTCCTCGAAGACATCGGAGACCCCGCGCAGCATGTAGACCTGCTGGTCGAAGGCCGTCCGCTGGAATGCGCCGAACTCGTTGTTCCTGACTTCGTACACGCGCCCGTCGTAGAGGCGCAGCTGGAGGTCGGTGAAGGAGTCGTTCATCCGCATCCGGCCCCGGTCGGCATAGGTGGTGCGCCTGATCCCCTGTCGGCTCATATCATAGATGACCACACCGGTCAGTTCGCTGGACACCGGATCGATGGCGTCCGCCCGGAGATACAGGCCACCTTTCCCCTCGATCACATTGACTACGCGTTCACGGAGCTGAAACGTGGGACTCTTGTGCCGGATGGCGACGTGGATGTTCTTGAGCCGGTGGTTGGCTTCGGGAAGGACGCGGTCGTTGAAGAAAAAGGTGATTCCCGTCAGAACGACTCCCACGAACATGGCGGGCATGAACAGCTTGCGGGGCCGCACACCGCCTCCGGACATCGCGACGATCTCGCTGTTCGCCGCAAGTTCGCTGAAGGTGTACAGGACGGCCGGGAGAACGGCCATGGGAAGGGTCAGGGCGATGGTATGGGGCAGGGAGAGGATGAGGGCTTCGAAGATGACTTCCTTGGGAAGCCCCTTGCCCGCCAGGTCGTCCAGGCGCTGCGCGACCGCGTTCACGAACAGCAGCCCGGTGAGGAGGCTGAAGGTGAACAGGAACGGCCCCAGGTGCGACCGGATGATGTAGCGCGTAAGTATGGTCATGGTGAAATGTAACCGCTCCCGGTCCCCGGTCGTGGTCCCGCCCATCGCGGACCGGGTGTGCGGCGTGCTGTCCGCGCGGGTCGCCCGGGCGCTGCTCCCGGCTGCGGCGGCCCTTCTGTCCGGTACGGCGGGCGACCGGGCCGCCGCGCAGGAGCGGACACCGCCGGCGGGAGACACCATCCTTCGGATCGCTCCCGGGCTCGGGGGGTTGCCGTGGCTTCTGCCGGGCCCCGCCGAGACCGAGGTGCCGTTCGTCCGGCTGGGGTGGGCCCGCATCCCCGTCACCCGCCTCGGCCTCCGGTCCGTTCTCCCGGCCGGGGGCCGACCGGGCGACCCCCGGCCGCCCCTGGCGAGCACCGACTGGACGCGGGACCGGCTGCTGCGCTTCGGTGTCCTGGGCCGCACCGTGGGCTACCGCGTGGTACCGGAGCCGGGCGATCGGACCGCCCGGGGACGGGAGCGGGAGCAGACGGCGCCGGCGCGGTTCCGGAACGAATTCGTCGACATCGGCTTCTCCGTGCGCGGGACCGGCCAGTTCGGCGGGGACTGGACGGAGTTTCGTCCCTGTGACGAGGCCGTCGAGACCTGCGAAGTGTCGCTGGTGCCCCGGATCACCCCCGACATCGAATTCGCCGCCACCGCCGACGGTACCATCACCGACAGAATGGTCGTGGACGTCGACTACGACCAGGCCCGCGAGTACGAGGGCACCAACCGGGTCAACGTCAGCTACCGGGGTCTCCCCGGGGAGGTGTTCCAGCGCTTCGACATCGGAGACGTGCGCTTCGATCTTCCGCAGTCCCGGTTCCTGCGGGAGGGTGTCCCGACGGGCAACTTCGGCTTCCAGGCCGCTCTGGAGGCGGGTCCCGTCGAGGTCCAGTCCGTGTGGGCCCAGCAGGCGGGCGAGGTGACGACCCGGACCTTCCGGCTGGGAGGGTCGGGGCAGGGCTTCTCCCGGAGCGACACCCTGGTTCTCGATGACGCCGACTACATCGAAGGCCAGTTCTTCTTCCTCTTCGACCCCGGGAACTTCTACGACCATCCCCACATCGACGTTCTCGCCCTCACGCCTTCCGACGCCCGACCGGACGTCACGCCCGGGGAGAGCCCGATTCAGCTCTACAGCTCCGAGATAGACCCCTACTCCCAACAGCAGGTGGAGGGCCATATCCAGGCCGACGCGATCGCCGCGGCGGCTGCCGACACCGTGGTCGAATCGGCCTGGTTCCGCTACCTGGAGCCGGGGCGGGACTACATGGTCCACCCGAGCGGGCTCTGGATCGCGCTCAGGTCACCCCTTCTGCGGGACCAGATGCTGGCCGTGACCTACGTGACCGCGACGGGGGATACGGTGGGCACCTACAATCCCGAACAGGTCTACCGCGGCGGCGGGAGACCGCGGCTGAGGCTGCTCAGGGCCTCCACCGCGCAGCACCAGCCGGGCCGGCCCACCTGGCGGACCGAGATGCACCAGATCTATCGCGTTTCGTCCTCCGGGGAGGTCGATCCGGCTACCGTGGAGCTGACCGTATCCCTGGGGGAGGAGAGCGCGGGACGCACCTTCGCCCGCCGTCCCAACGGCGACGACGTGACCTATCTGCGTCTCTTCGGACTGGACGAGGAATCGCCCAGGGACCGTCTCGACGAGTCGCAACTCTACCGGCCCGAGCTCGATTCCTTCGAGGATCTTCCCCCGGTATCGGGGACTTTCATCGTTTTTCCCACGCTTGAGCCGTTTGCGAGTCCCCCGCCGCTGCGGAGTCTGGAGATCGACTCGACGGAAGTGCGGGGAATACTGGGTGCGAACCGCAACGAACGCATCTACCGGGCGCCCGATCCCTTCGAGCGGGAGTACGGCGGGGTCTTCCGCCTGAACATCTCGTTCGAGGCGCGGGGCGAGGGCGTCATGTCCTCGTTTGCCCTCGGAGCGGCCGGTATTCGTGAACGCACGGAGCGGGTGACCCTGGACGGCCGGCCGCTGGTACGGGGTGTCCACTACACCATCGAGTACGACGCCGGGGTGCTGCGCCTGATCGATCCGGACGCCCTGCTGGCGGCCAACCCCGGGCGCGACCTCGAAGTGACCTGGGAACAGAGGAGCTTCCTGCAGCTGGCGCCGTCGTCGGTGTTCGGCCTCAACGCCCACTACGATCTGGGCGACTACGGGGCGCTCAACCTGGTCGGCCTCTACCAGACCGAGGACCGGCTGGTGCGGAGGCCGCGCCTGGGGGTGGAGGCGAGCGCCGTGGGGCTCGGAGGGATCAATGGTGAACTGAACTTCGACGCGCCCCTGCTGACCAGGGTGCTGAAGGCCATACCGGGGCTGCGCGCGGGAGAGCAGTCCTCGTTCCACGTGTCCGGTGAAGCGGCGGTGTCGCTGCCGAATCCCAACACCCAGGGCGCGGTGTACCTCGACGACTTCGACGGCATCAACGCGCGCCCGCTCTCGGTCAGGAGCCTTCAGTGGCGCCTGGGGAGCATGCCCGCCCACAGGGACGGGGCCGAGGACGTGCTGCCGCCCGAGTTGTCCGTGTCCACGGTCGCCGCAATGACCTGGCAGCATACGTGGATCGAGAAGGATGTGGGCGGGGACAGCCTTGGCGTCTTCGAGGGATTCTACCCCGATACCGACATCGACCAGCAGATCCGCATCACGGGCAGCCCGGTACGTGAGCCGGGACTGTACGTACTGTTCGAACCCGAAAGCGGCGACAGGGAGGGGTCGGGCGCGTGGTCGTCGATCACCACGGTGCTGAGCCCCACCGGGACCGACCTCACCAAGAGCGACTTCGTCGAGTTCTACGTCCGGGACGGTGATCTCCTGTCGCTCGTGCTCGACGTGGGTGTCGTGAGCGAGGACGCCTTCTTCGTGGATTCGACCGGCGCCGTGAACGGTCTCAAGGGGGTCGGCTCGGTCCAATGGGGCCAGGGGATCCTCGACCAGGAAGCCGATCCGCGCCGCGGCGAGGTGTGGGGCAAGGAGGCTGACGAGCGGGGCGTCTGGTTCGAGAGCTGCGTCGCCGAACGGGGCCGGGTGTACGGTCTCGGCGACCCGAATGCAAACTGTACGCGAGGCAACGGCCGGGAGGACAGCGAGGACCTGGACGAAGACGGAAACCTGGACACGCGGGAGCACTATCGCCGCTTCGTGATCCGGCTGGACGGCTCCTCCCCGTTCCTCGTCCGCGACCGCGATGAGACCGGCACGCGGTTTCGCCTCTACCGGGTGCCGCTGCGGGGCCGGTCAGGCATCGACGTGGGCGGCACGATCACCGATGCCGACCTGCGCGCCGTACGGCACCTTCGCCTCACCGTGGCGGGCAACCGCCGCGACCATCTGGTGCTGGCGCGCATGTCGATCGTGGGATCCACCTGGATCAAGCGCTCCGAAACGGGGGTGCTCACGGGCTTCGGCGGCGATACCGCATCCGTGCACGGGCGGGTCGAGGTGGGCCCGGTCTCCAGGCTCACCGTAGGCGACGCATACACCTCTCCTCCGGGGGTCATCGAGGAGCTCGACGACCCGACGGAGGGCTTCGGCGGACAGGGGATCGAGTTCAACGAGCGCTCCCTCTCAATCGGCTTCGGCGACATCCGGCCCGGCGACCGGGTCGAGGTCTACAACCGGTTCCCCCAGTATCCGCGGGACTTTCTCTCCTACCGGGAAGCCCGGCTGTGGGTGGTCGCGCCCCGGGGAGACTTCGTTCCCGAGGTCCCCGCGTTCTTCTTCGTCAAGATCGGGACCGACGACCGGAACTTCTATCTCTACCGCAAGCGGCTGAGCGGGACCGCGACTCCGGGAAGGGTCGGCGAGGAAGACTGGCTCCCGGAGACCGTGATCCGGTTCGACCAGTGGCTCAGGCTCAGGCGGGAGGCTGAGATCGAGCTGATCGTGGAACCCAGAACCGGTGCGGATCCGCCGCTTGTGCTGTGGTCCGCCGACAGCACCTACGCCGTGGTCATGCAGGACCGGGGACGCGCGCCCAACCTGGCCGCCGTCAGAGAGATGAGCATGGGGGTGATCAACGGTACGGGCGCTCCCATTTCCGGGGAGGTGTGGGTGGATGAACTGCGCCTGTCCCGGGGAATCCGCGACGCGGGGATGGTTGCCGCGCTGGACGCCGAACTGCGAGGCGGGGCGTTCCTTCAGTCCCGGGCGTCCCTGCGCAGCCGCAGCGGCTATTTCCGTCAGCTGCGGGCCTCCCCGACCTTCCAGGACGATCGCAGCCTGGATGCCCAGGCCACGTTGCAGCTCGGCCGCTTCGCCCCGGATTCCTGGGGTCTCCAGGTTCCGTTGTCGGTGACGTACGGGAGCGAGGACCAATCCCCGATCTTTCTGGGCCGGAGCGACGTGCAGGCCGACCGGCTTCAACGGCTGCGCCGGCCGGGGTTCGACCAGACCCGCGTCGACCTGGCCTTCTGGCGAAGTGGTCCGGAAAGGGAAGGGTTCTGGAACGCGGTAATCGACGGCGTTGATGTGCGGGTCGGAATGGCCCACTCGTCGCTGAAGACGATCACCACCGAAAGCGACGGAAGGAGTGTGGACGCCCAGGTGGGGTACGGGGTCCGTCCGGCTCTCCGGGATTTTCCGCTCTTCCCGGGGTGGGCGGGTTCGGTGCTGCGGCGGATCCTGCCCGCCTTTCTCGATGAGCGCATAGCGGGCGCCCGGTTGCGGTGGACGCCCGAGAGAGTCGCGTTCCAGGGCGAAGTTCTGGACCGTGAACTGAGCACCTCCCGCTTCGACAGGATCATCCGGACCGCGGGGGATTCCCTCGTGACGCCGACGGAAGCTCCCCGCCGCCAGCTTACGGCGTCCGCGGAGATCGTTCTGCGCCCGCTGACATCCCTCACCGCCGAAGCGGACGTGGTGAGCGGACGCGATCTTCTGGCCGTCGCGGAGCTGGCGGAGGATCCCGGCAGCCGGGACCTGTTGAGGGCCCAAAGGAAGCGAGTGGCCGGCGTCGACCTCGGATGGGAAGTCGACCGCCATCTGCGCACCAGGCTGGTCTACGAACCCCGCCTTGCCGACTGGGCGGGCACGAGGGTCGAAATGAACACGATCTATCTTTCAGAGCGGAATTCGGATCTGATCGAGACCCGCCACACACAGGCGGACTCGGCGCTCGTGCTGCTTCGCAACGTCGACGGGCAGCGAAGGCTGGTCGCGAGGCTGCTGCTGGAACCGTCCGAGATGGTCGCGGGACCGGGCGAATCGGGCATGACCGGCGCCGGCTGGCTCCGAGCCTTGGACTCGGTGTCGTTCCACTACGAGAACGGCCTGATCTCCCGGTTCAATCGCGAGCCCGTGGCGCCGGGCGTCGTCTACGAGCTGGGATGGGGCGGCCGCGACGATTTCCTGGTGATCGGCCGCGATTCCGCCTCGACCCTCAGCGACCGGGAGGTCGTCAAGGTCGGGGGCGGCCTGCTGTTGCCCGGTCCCTCCTCCCTCGCGCTCGGATACGAACACCGCCGGCACCAGACACTCGACACGCGCTCCGACCGCCGCGACCGGCGCGAGGTCTGGCCGAATGTGGTCGCGTCCGTGACCGATATCGCGCCTCCCGGCTTCCTGGCGGCGGTCGTCGAGCGATTCTCGCTGAGTGCCGGATACCGAAGGGGGACGCGAACGACGCAGTTCGGCGTCGGCGCGCGGCAGAACCGCTTCCGCGAGGACCGGGCGGTGCCGGTATTTCTTGCCCTGGTCTTCCCCCGGGGCGTCTCGCTCAGGTACCGCGGGAGCCGTGACAACATCGAAATCCGCGACCCCACGGGTAATACGAGTAGTGAGAAGGACAACCACGTGATCTCGGCGTCGGGCACATTCCGCTCGCCGCTCGCGGCGTTCCGGGAGCGGGGCGTTCCGATGCGGGTCGAACTGCGCCTCTCGTACTCCGACGAGGTGCGGTGCCGCATCCAGAGCGGCACCAGCGCGTGCGTGGCGTTCATCGACCAGCTGGATCGCAGTGCCTCGGTTTCGGTGGAATCGACGGTAGGGGAATACGAGGTGGGGGCGCGCCTCCACTACCTGGACCAGCGTTCGTTCGTCGGCCAGCGGGCTGGTCAGACCCGGTTGCAACTCGAGATCTACGGTCATTTCCTGCTCACCCCTGACGTGCTTGGCAGCTAGCGGCCCGTGGACGGAATCCCCACGGCTTGCGTGCGGGATTCATCCGCGGACCCCCGGGAGTCGGGAGCCCGGGAACGGGTCGCTGGCGGAGTTGTCCCATTCTGTCATGGAAGAGCCCATCCGAGCGGGCGATACTGCTCTTCGCCGCTGACTCGGGGGGCGACATCCGCCGCTTCCGGTGCCGCGCGCGGGCGAGCGAACAGCCTGAGCGCGGCAATCCGGCGCCAATCCGGCGCGGAGGTACCGCCGCTCACCGATCGGCAGGGATTTCCACGGGTTGCCAGGAAGGGTTCCATGACGGATCGGGAACGAAAGAGCGTGTTGCGCGCAGCGCTGATTCTGGGAGGGGCGGCGCTCGTACGGTTTCTGGTGTTCTCGCCCGGGCCCGCCGAACCGGTTCTCGAAGGCCGTCCCTCGATCGCCGACAGCCTGCTCGCCGCGGGCGACTCCGCGGTGGAGGAGCGAGAGCGCCGGAGCCGTCCCCTGGCCGTGGGCGAGACCATCGATCCGAACGTGGCGGCCGCCGAAGAGCTGGACCGATTGCCGGGGGTGGGGCCGTCCAGGGCGCTTCGGATCGTGCGAGAGCGGGAGGAGAACGGTCCCTTCGCCGGCGTGGAGGATCTGACGCGCGTGTCCGGGATCGGTCCCGCTTCGGTGGAGCGGTTGAGGCCGCATCTGAGGGTCGAGGGAGGGCGCGCGCATGTCCTCGCCGCGGGGTCCGGCGGGAGGGTGGGGGGGACGGGTCGTCCCGCGAGGGCGTCACGGACCGGACCGGCCGGTGCGCCGGGAAGTCTCGTCGATCTGAACCGGGCCACGGTGGAGGAGTTGCTCACGCTCCCCGGGATCGGACCCGTGATAGCCGAGCGCATCGTGGCATTCAGGAATGAGCACGGCGGATTCGACCGTCCCGAGGACCTCAAGCAGGTGACGGGTGTGGGGGTGAAGACCTTCGAGCGCATCGCGCCGCTGGTGAAGACCCGGTGAAGGGCGCCGGATCCGCCCGGGGGGCTCCCGAACTCGACGCCCTGCTCCGCGAGATGGTGCGGAGCGGTGCGTCCGACCTTCACCTCACGGCCGGGCAACCGCCCAGGCTGCGGATCGACGGGTCGCTGGCGGACACCGGCGAAGGCGGGGTGCTCGAGGCCGCGGACACCCTGCGGCTGGCCCATTCGGTGCTGGGCGGAACTCAGAGGCGTCGCTTCGAAGACGACGACGAGCTGGACTTCGCCTTCGAGGTCCCGGCGCTGGCTCGCTTCCGTGGAAACTGCTTCCGGCAACGAGGCCGCGTGACGCTCTCGATCCGCCACATCCCGCTGGATGTGGCACCCCTCGTCGAGCTGGGGCTGCCGCCCGTCCTGAACCGTTTCACGGAGCGGCCGCGGGGGCTGGTGCTGGTGACCGGCCCGACGGGCTCGGGCAAGTCCACCACCCTGGCGGCGATGGTCGACCTGGTCAACCGGCGCCGACGGGGCCACATCCTCACGGTGGAGGACCCCATCGAGTTCGTCCACCGGCCCCGGCGGTGCATCGTGAGCCAGCGCGAGGTCGGCACCGACACGCGCAGCTTTGCATCGGCCCTCAAGCACGCTCTCCGCCAGGACCCGGATGTGATCCTGATCGGCGAGATGAGGGACCCGGAGACGATCGGCGCCGCCCTGACGATCGCGGAGACGGGGCACCTGGTCCTTTCCACCCTGCACACCAACTCCGCCGCCGACTCGGTGAACCGCATCGTGGATGCCTTTCCGTCGCACCGGCAGGCCCAGGCGCGCAGCCAGCTCGCGTCGGTGCTGGAGGGCGTGGCGACCCAGATCCTGGTGCCTCGCGCCGCCGGACCGGGACGGGTCGTGGCGGCCGAAGTGATGGTCTGCACCGCGGCCATCAGGGCTGTGATTCGTGACGACAAGGTGCACCAGATCCGTGCGCTGATGCAGGCCGGACGCAAGCACGGCATGCAGACTCTGAACGACGCGCTTGCCCGTCTCTACCAGAGCGGGGAGATCGCCCTGGAGGCGGCGCTGACGCGCAGCCCCGATCCGGCCGACCTTCTGCGGGGTGTGGGGGAGCCGGCGCCGGAAGGCGTGGGCGGGGAGCGGGGATGGCGGTGACTCGCCGGGTGTCCGCACGCGAGGTCGTCGTCTTCACACGCCTCTTCGCTACGATGATCGGCGCGGGACTGCCGCTTGTACAATCCCTGAGCCTATTGTCGAAGCAGCAGGAAAACAGACGTTTCCGCAATGTGATACGGCAGATGGCCCGGGATGTCGAGGCCGGGGATACGCTTGCCGGAGCGATGGGACGACACCCCGGGGTCTTCTCGGAGTTGAGCGTCAACCTCGTGTCCGCCGGAGAGGCCGCGGGCGCACTGGACACGATCCTCGCTCGGCTCTCGGATTTTCTGGAGAAGCACAACGCCGTGGCGCGGAAGATGAGGGCGTCGCTGATCTACCCCGCGATGATCCTGGGCGTCACCGTCCCGGCGGTGGCCATCCTGCTGGTCTTCGTCATCCCCACCTTCGAGAGCCTGTTCACCACCGCGGGCGTGCCTCTGCCCTTGCCGACCCGGATGGTCATCGCGGCCTCGGATGCGGTGCAGAAACGGTGGTGGGCGCTGCTTGGCGCCCTGGCGGTCTTCGTGGCGCTGCTGCGTCACCTGTTCGGCACGGGCCGGGGACGCCTCACGATCGACCGTCTGCTGCTGGCCATCCCGCTCGTGGGCGACCTCCTGCGAAAGGCGGCCGTCTCCCGCGTCACGCGGACGCTGGGCACCCTGATCGCATCCGGGGTCTCGATCCTGCACGGCCTCGAGGTCACGGCGAAGACGGCGGGCAACCGGGTGATTCACGATGCCCTGATGCGGTCTCGGGCGTCGATCGCGGGAGGGGCCACCATCGCCGGGCCGCTCGCGGAGTCGGGAGCCTTCGCCCCGACGGTCGTGCGCATGGTCGAGGTCGGAGAGCAGACGGGGGCCCTCGACGACATGCTGGCGAGGATCGCGGACTTCTACGAGCAGGAGGTGGACATCGCGCTGGAAGCCGTTGTCGCGATGGTGGAGCCGGTGATGATCGTGGTGCTCGGGGTGGTGGTGGGGGGGATGATCCTGGCCATGTACCTCCCGATCTTCGAGATGATCTCCGCAGTGGGGTGAGGTTCGCATCGCCTCGTGCGGATTCATCCGCCGTCCGCTAGTTTGCCCGGCGCCATTGCCGCGTCCGCGACGGGACCGGTCGCCAGTCACCGCAAGGAGCCCACGCCCCCATGGATTTCCTCCATCAGGTCATCGATTTCCTGACCAGGTACTTCGTCACGGCCGGTATCTCGGTCGGCGGCGAGAACATCCCCTTCATGGTGATCATCCTGCTGGGAATCGGGATGTACCTCACGTTGCGGCTGGGCTTCGTTCAGGTCACCCGGCTGCGGCACGGGGCCACGGTCGCGTCGGGCAGGTACGACGACCCGGACGACGAGGGAGACGTCACCCACTTCCAGGCGCTCACGACCGCGCTGTCGGCGACGGTCGGGATCGGGAACATCGCCGGGGTGGCGCTGGCGATTCACTGGGGCGGGCCCGGCGCGCTCTTCTGGATGTGGGTCACGGCGGCGCTGGGGATGGCGACCAAGTACTCCGAAGTCACCCTGGCCCAGAAGTACCGGGTCCACGAGCACGAGGGCGAATGGGCGGGTACCGTCTCCGGCGGGCCCATGTACTACATCGAGCGGGGGCTGGGGCCGAACTGGAAGTGGATGGCGGTCTTCTTCGCCTTCCTCCTGGGAATCACCGCCTTCCTGACGGGCAACGGGATTCAGGCCAACACCGTCGCCGACAACCTGGAGACCCAGTTCAGCATTCCCACCTGGGTGAGCGGACTGGTGACTTCGGGGGTCGTGGCGGCGGTGATCCTGGGCGGCATCACCCGGATCGGCAGGGTGACGTCGGTGCTCGCCCCCATGATGGCGGTCGTCTACGTCCTCGGGGCGTTGATCGTGATCGTGATCAACATCGGCGACGTGGGGCCGACCTTCGCCTTGATCTTCCGCGAGGCCTTCAACCCGAGCGCGGGGGTTGCGGGGACGGGCGTGGGGGCCTTCCTGGTGACGCTGATGTGGGGAGTCCGGCGCGGACTCTTCTCGAACGAGGCGGGACAGGGGTCGGCACCGATCGCGCACTCCGCCGCCAAGACCGATGAGCCGGTCTCGGAGGGGGTCGTGGCGCTGCTGGAACCCTTCATCGACACGATCATCATCTGCACCATGACCGGGTTGCTGGTGATCATGACCGGGGTCTGGAACGACCGCTTCGAGACCGAGATCACCCTGAGCGGCGGTGACCTCTCCTACCGGGCGGTACAGGTGGACGGCGGCTACGAGGACCTGTCGCCCGACGCCCCGATCCGGATCGAGGGCGGGGAGCACGCTGCGACCGGGCCCGACGACCCGCAGATTTCCTGGCACGAGGTACCCGTGCGGATGCTGTACGTGGACGAGGCGCAGACGCAGCCGTTCAGCGGCGTGATCGATCCCGCGACGGGGACGGCGACCGGCGACGACGGGCGGACCCACACCTCGCTCCACGGCATGGCGGTCGAGAGCGGGGCGCCGCTCACAATGGCGGCCTTCCGGCGCGGACTGTCCCCGCTGGGTGACTGGGGGCACTACATCGTGGTGCTGTCGGTGCTGCTCTTCGCCATCTCGACGGCGATCGCGTGGAGCTACTACGGCGACCGCTGCGCCAACTACCTCT
>JAPPGI010000206.1 GCA_028874985.1 Gemmatimonadota bacterium
TCTTCCAGGGCCTGGGAGTGAGGGCGGACGAGGTGGACGCCCACTACGACTACGCGGGAGCTCCCCTCGCCGCTCGCACGACCCTGAGGGCCGCGGCGTCGCGCTGGCGGGCGGAGCTGCACGCGGGATCGAGCCGAAGAAGCGAGGTGCGGGTGACCTTTCCGGCAACCGGTCCGGCTCGGTTCACCCAGATCGAGCAGGTCGCGTTCCTGGGAGCACTCCTCCAGGTAACACCGCTCGAGCGCGTGACGTTGGCGCTGTACGGCACCTGGGCGCGGGCGGACACCGAGCGGCGGTCGCCCGCGAGTGGGCTCGGCTTCACTCTGCGCGAGCAGACGGTGACCGCGGGCGCCCGCTCACGGACCCGCCTGAACCCGGTGTGGGCGGTCGAGACGGATCTGGTGCGGGTGCGGCGACCCGAATGGCGCTCGCCGGAAGGGGGCGATCCCCGCGAGCACCGTGATCGCGAGGTATTCGCCAGGGCGGCCCTCGTCCGGTACCCGGAGGCGGGATGGACGAGCCGCCTGGCCTACACCCTTCTGGACCGCGATGCGGGCTTCCTGGCGCCTTGGTTCACCGAGCAGAGTCATCGACTCATCACGGAAGCGGGCCACCGGTTCCGGTCGGGCTTCGAGGTGACGGCCGGGGTAGGCTGGGACCTGGACCAATTAGGGCGGGCGCTGTTCGACGGCGGCCTTCTGCGGCTGTCGGCCGCCTGGTGATGGGCCGCCTCCTTCCGCGTCAGGTCCCGGCGCAAGCCCGAGTCGGGGCGGCCGGATTCGAACCGGCGACCTCCTGCTCCCAAATCCCTCAAGACGCGATGTGAAATCGCGGCAAGAGATCTCCTAAGTTCAACTGGGAGTGCATGATCTGCCACTTTTGCCGCTGGCTCGCATTTGAGTCTGTCGCACCGATTCGGACGGAAAGCGGGGCCAAATGGCAGGCATTTGAACGTGCCCACCGAGCTTGATCCCTCCTTGGCGAGCAGCTTTCCATCGTGACCGCCGACAGGATCGAATCCACCATCGCTGATCCGCTCAGGATTGCGGCCCCGCGCTGCGGCGGCGGGGATGAAGGGGAGAGCCTGTCCCCCGGCCCCGGCGACCCGTAGCACAAGCTTCAGGCGACACCGGAACGCGACATCGATGTGCTTGCCCGTCTCGCGCACCGTGACCACGTTTATTCCCATGCGAATGTTCAACACTGCGGGTCCGATCCGGCCCACGCTCCACTACCACATCCCGCCGTTGGGCCGCCTCGCTCTGTCGGAAGTGCTCGCCCTCATCCGGGGCGAGCGATACTTCGCGCTGCACGCTCCCCGGCAGACCGGCAAGACGTCGGCCCTGCTGGCGCTTCGCGACCTTCTGAACGGCGGAAGCGAAGGTGACTACCGCTGCGCCTACATCAATGTGGAGCCCGCGCAGACGGCGCGGGAGAACGTCGGGCAAGCGATGGGGGCAATCGCCTCTCAAATCGCCCGGGAGGCCAGATACGCACTGAACGATCATGCCACGGCCGACACCGCGGACGAGGTAGACACCAATCGCCGTCCCCACGCCGTCCTGGGCACGCTACTGGAGGCGTGGGCGCGGGCCGCCTCATCACCGCTGGTCCTGCTGATCGATGAGATCGACGCAATGGTGGGTGATTCGCTGGTGTCAGTGCTGCGGCAACTGCGGGCGGGCTACCCTCATCGTCCCTCCTGGTTTCCGCAGAGCGTGATTCTGTGCGGGGTTCGGGACGTGCGCGACTACCGGATTCACGCGAGTTCCGAGAAGGAGGTGATCACCGGCGGAAGCGCCTTCAACATCAAGGCCAAGTCGCTCCGCCTTGGCGATTTCACGCAGGCCGAAGTCGCGGAACTACTCGGACAGCACACCGAGGCGACGGGCCAGGAGTTCGCGCCGCAGGCGCTTGAGGCCGTGTGGCAGCAGACCCGCGGACAGCCTTGGCTGGTCAACGCGCTCGCGCTGGAGATGTGCTTTTCGGCGGGGGTGCCGAGGGAGCCCGGGGAGCCCTTCACGGACAGCGATGTCTTCGCGGCGCGCGAGGCGCTGATCCTGCGGCGCGACACGCATCTTGACCAGTTGGCGGACAAGCTGCGCGAGCCTCGCGTGCGCCGGGTGATCGAGCCCCTGCTGAGCGGTGGGGACGCCGAGTACAGCGACCGCGACTTCGAGTACGTGCGGGATCTCGGGCTGGTCGCGCCGGGCCGGACGCTGCGGGTGGCGAATCCCATCTACGGCGAGGTGCTGCCGCGCGAGCTGACCTGGGTCCTTCAGCACGAAATCGCGCCCCAGGAGACCGCATGGTACGTGCGCTCCGACGGGAGTCTGGACATGGACGGCCTCCTTGCCGCCTTCCAGAAGTTCTTCCGGCAGAACTCCGAGCACTGGATCCGGCGCGCGCAGTACACGGAGGCCGGTCCGCAGTTGGTGCTTCAGGCCTTTCTGCACCGCGTCGTGAACGCCACCGGTCGGATCGAACGCGAGTACGCGCTGGGGAGCCGCCGCGTGGACCTGCTGGTCGTCTGGCCCCGGGAGGGAGGTCGGGAGGACCGGATCGTCGTCGAGTGCAAGCTCGTGAAGGAAGGGCGCTCCATGTCGCGAACGGTTGAGGAGGGACTCGAACAGACGAAGCGCTACATGGACATCAGCGGCACGAACGCTGGCCATCTCGTCGTGTTCGACATGCGCCCGGACAGAAGCTGGTCGGAGAGAATCTTCCGGGAGGAACGGGACCACAAGGGTGCCCCGGTGACGGTCTGGGGAGCCTGAGGCGCGATCGAATGAGGGTTGAGCACTGGAACGCGAACACGGCGTACTACCGCGAGTCGGATTGCTCCGGCCTGACCGACAGCATGACGCGCGCGTACGGGCGGCTCATCGCGGGGGCGGGCGCGTTCGAGACCCCCGCGCCCTTGCGGCATCGGGACGATCCGTGGCGGCTTCACGTGCTCGCGCACGAACACGGCCCGCGCGTCCTGCAAGCGCGCATCGTCGCCCCGGACGAACAGCCCGTCGCGGTGCTGGCGGTGGCGGAAGGCGGTGGCGACGGCCCGCGGCGCGCATGGCGCGAGACGGTGGCGGAGGTCCCTTGGATGAGCGCAGAACGCGGACCGAGCGATTTCCTCGACCACCTGCCGGACCGCCCGTGGGTGATTATGGGCTTGCTGCCGGCGCTGGCCGTCCACGGCGAGGCTTTCGATTGGCTGGCGGAACTTGAGCAGTGCATCGCGTGGGCCTTCCTCAAGAGCCTCCCGCCGATGGCGAGCGCCTGACGCCCTGCACGAGGATGTGGCGTTTCGTGCTCGGCACTTGACGAGCGGCCTCCCTCGACCGACTCGGTGAGAGAGACGCCAGGGAAGTGCGCTCATCGGGTCTCTGGCTTGACGCCCTTCTAGTAGGCTGTGTCAAGCCAGCGGAAACGCCTTCCCATGGCCGAGTAACCTGACGACCGCATTCGTGGCCCGACCGATCCAGTGCCCTGGCTCGGCAGCGACCTCGCAGCGTTACCCCGTCCGTGACCCGCCAGCGCCCCGGTCCACCCGGCTGCTGAGTTGCCTCGACGGCTTGAAGACCGGCACAACACGCGGTGGAACCGCCACCGCCTCGCCTGTTCTGGGGTTGCGGGCCGTGCGGGCCTTACGGTGCCGCACCTGGAAGGTGCCAAAGCCCCGGATCTCGATGTTGTCGCCACGCGCCAGCGTGTCCTTCACGGCGTCTAGGAAGGCATCGACGACCGGCCCGCAATCCCTCTTGGTGACCCGTGGTCCGACCGCATCGGAGACCTGCTCAACGAAGTCGGCTTTCGTCATCCCCTACTCCTCGAAGGAGTAAGCGGAAGTCCTTTTGCAACCTTGGGATAACTTGAACGGACGCGGGCACCCCCACGTCAAGACACCTCCTCACCGACACCTAGCTCCTAGCGGTGGCTTCACCCGCAGAGCCCGATGCTCGTGCCGAAGCGCAGTTGCAGACCGAACGGGGCCGCGTGCAGATTGGAGCGTCCCTCCCCGCGTCCCCGAATTCGCAACTCGAACACGACCCCCCGGATCGACATGGCCATCACCGTCTTCAAGGACAGTTCGTACAGCCTGTCCACCCTGCTGGAGGAAATCGACCGAGGCGAGATCGCGCTGCCGGACATCCAGCGACCGTTCGTCTGGAAGGCAGCCAAGGTCCGAGACCTCTTCGATTCGATGTACCGTGGCTTCCCGGTGGGCAATCTGCTCTTCTGGGCCACAGGTGCCGAAATGGGTGCGCGCCGGATTGGCACGCATGCGCATGAAGCCGCCCCGCGCCTCATGATCGTGGACGGCCAGCAGCGCCTGACCAGCCTCTATTCGGTGCTGACGAGGAAGGAGGTGCTTCGGGCGGACTACAGTTCCTCGCGGATTCGGATCGCGTTCCGACCGAGGGACGGCAGGTTCGAGGTTGCAAATGCGGCGGTGGAAAGAAACCCCGAGTTCATCCCCGACATATCGATTGTCTGGGTCGGCGGTCGGCGAAAAAAGGAGCGCGAGTTCATCAAGCGCCTTGAGACAAGCAAGGGTGAGCTGACGGAAGATCGGAGAGACAGCCTTCTGGAGGCAATTGATCGGCTCTACGACCTCCGCAACTACCCCTTCAAGGTCATGGAGCTTGCGTCTAGCGTAGACGAGGACCAAGTCGCAGACGTATTCGTACGCATCAACAGCGCGGGCGTTGACCTCGGCCAAGCCGACTTCATCCTGACGCTGATGTCGGTCTGGTGGGAGGAGGGCCGCAAGCAGTTGGAGACCTTCGCCCGCGACGCCAAGCTGCGGTCCCCCGGGCCGTCTCCCGCAAACCCCTTCATCGACCCGTCGGCGGATCAGATGCTGCGCGTCGTCGCCGGCCTTGCCCTCCGGCGCGGTCGACTCCGGTATGTCTACCAAGTGCTCCGCGGCAAGGACTTGGAGACCGGCGAGATCTCTGCTGAGATCCGGGAGAAGCAGTTCGCAACGCTACAGGAGGCCCAGGCCGAGACTCTTTCCCTGACCAATTGGCACGAGTTCCTCAAGGCTGTGCGCCGCGCTGGCTACCGAAGCCGGGCGATGATCAGCTCGCAGAACAACCTGATGTTCTCGTACCTGATGTACCTGATCGGACATCGCGACTACCGGATCGACCGCAGGACCCTCCGCGAGGCAATCGCCCAGTGGTTCTTCATGACCTCGCTCACCGGCCGGTACACGGGCAACTTCGAAAGCCGGGTCGAGCAGGACCTCCGCCGCATCGCCGAGGCGAAGTCCGGTGACGAGTTCGTGGCAACGCTGAGCGGAATCATCGACACGGCGCTTACGGAGGACCACTGGACCATCCAGCTCCCCAGTTCGCTCGAAACTTCGTCGGCCTATGGCCCGACGGTGTTCGCGTACCAAGCAAGCCTCGTCCTGCTGAATGCGCGGCCCCTGTTCTCGCCGCTTCAGTTGGGTGAACTCTTGGATCCTTCGGCCCACGCTCCCCGGTCGGCCGTGGAGCGCCACCATCTCTTCCCCAAGGCGTATCTGAATCGGATCGGAATCAACCGCACGGTGCAGCGGAATCAGATCGCCAACTACGCCTTCGTCGAGTGGCCCGACAACGCGAAGATCGGTGACTCGCCACCCAGTGAGTACTTCCCTCCGCTCTTCGCCAGGCTGACTCGGCAGCAGCAGGAACGAGCCCGGTTCTGGCACGCTCTGCCGGAGGGATGGGAGCAGATGGACTACCGGGAGTTCCTTCAGCAGCGGCGAGTGCTCATCGCCGAGGTCGTTCGCGCTGCGTTCGGCAAACTCCGCGCCGGTGAGCTTCCTCAGGAAGAGGAGACGCTACCGCCGATCGATCATGCGCGCGAATGGTCGGTCGAGGACTTCCTTGGCGAGATGGAAACCGAGAGGGTCGAGTTCAAGGCTTCTGCGTACTACAGCTACAGGCCGGACGTGCCTGAGAAGGTCATCACGGAGTCCGTGCTCAAGACCGTCGCGGGCTTCCTCAACGCTGGCGGTGGCACTCTCCTAGTCGGCATAGCGGACGATGGCGAGATCCTCGGGATCCAACCGGACCTGGACTTGAAGAGTTTCGACGGGGACCGCTATGTGAACTCACTCACGACCGCGATCGAGCGCTCGCTTGGACCGCTCGCTTCGACGATGGCAAAGATCCGGCTGCAAGCCGTTGACGGCGTTCGAGTCGCTGTGGTACACGTTGCTCCGTCTCCTGAGCCGATCTATGCCAAGGTCTCCAAGCGGAACCGGGCCTTTTTCGTCCGGGTCAACAACTCGACCCGGATCCTCGATGGCGCGGATCTTGTCGGCTATGTCAAGCAACGCTGGGCGTAGGGCACCCACGGCACATGTGCGCGATTCGCCGCCGCTTGCTCTCCGTAAACGCGCGAGAGAATGCGCGTTTCGCATTTCGACCGCATTTCGCGGTCCGGTTCCGCCGATAATGCGCGGGTAATGGAAGAAGTGCGTCGCGGTTGGATTGGATCCGCGAGCGCGACCCCGGCGACTATCCCGCGACCCACCCTTGCAGGCCGCCCGTGGGCTCCGCTCGGCAATCGGCCTCGTCACTGCCGCATGAGAATGAACCGTCGGTGGAGCGGCTGGACGGCTGGACGGGACGTGCGTTCATCGGATACAGGGCCGCAAAGGCGTCGATCTGCTCCTGCGAAACCGCAATTGACTCGCCCATTACGACCCAGCTTACCACCTCGGAGCAGGGCGGCGTCGCGAGGGAGCCGGCCCGCATCGCCGCGGTCCTTCCGCGCGGTCGCTGGTCGATGTCACGCCTCCGGCGGCTCGCGAAATGCGTCCTCCACTGCGCCGTGAACCGCTTCGCTTTCCCGTTGGGATGGTTCCGAATTCAAGTGTTTCGCGAGGCGTGCGGCCAGCGCTTGGCGATCTTCGATCTTCACCAGAAAGAACATGACGCGCGCTTGCTCGAATACCCGCCCCATTGCGAATCCCTGCTCGAGTGCCTTGTCGACCCACTCTCGAAATTCGCGGTCGGCTTCCTTCTCGCGTCCCCCGTCCATCAGACCTCCGCCACTGCTGCGGGTAGCTTGCGTACCTCTTCCGGGATCCGAGCGGCGCGTAGATGACGAATCAGCTTGTCGGCGATTTCCGTCGGGTGCTGTCCCCGCCGTCGGTGGTGGAGCGTACAATGCACGACATCTTCCGAGGCAACGTTCATGTCGGCGTCGTAGCGTCGGGCGAAGCCCACGGCCAAATGTCGGATGGCGGGCGGATCGGTCAGTCCCATGAGTGCAACCTCCTAAGACCTAAGTTCCGTTCCTTCCGTCCTCGCGGGGGACACGAGGGTGACCAGGGCTCAGCCCGCCGCCGCCTGACCCTTCACCAAGGTCTGGGACCTCGCCACGCCGTAGCTGGTCGAATGCTTCCAACACATACCGCCGCGTCCGGTATTCTCCGAACTGCCTTATCTCGTTCTGCTTGAGTGACGGGAACGAGGAACTCGGCGGCGGGGCGTCGAGGATCCACTCAACGTCGCTCCGATCCAGCCGGTACATGTGCGAGAATATGGCGTCCAGTTCGCTCTGGAGCCGGTGGCGCCGCGCATCGTCCCAAGGGAACGGTTGATCCCCCGGATAACCGAGATCCGAGGCGAATCCTCCAAGCTCATGGCCGGTGTACGTCAATTCCAACACGCGGGGGACCACGAGTTCCACCCAGCTACCGCCGCACCGGGACTCTTCCAAGTACGCCTCCGGGGGTAGGACCGGAAGCTGCTTTACGATGAAGAAGTTCATGTTGACGCCGCCCACCGAGAAGCGCGCGGCCCAGTCGAGAGGAATGGAGTTCATATTGGCGACGACCAGCGCGGCGGCGACCGCCGGAACCGTGTCGTAATCGACGACAGGAGCGCTGTTGCCCACGCCACCGGACGAAAGTCCGGAGGTAATCAGGGTACGCTCATCCGTCGCCCTGGTGATGCCGCGGAGCGCCTGAAGCCACGCGCCGTGATCGACGTTGAGAAGCGGAGCCTTGTTGCTCACCGCGACGCCTCGGATGGTGGAGAAGATGGCGGTTCGCTGATTTGTTGGAGCTGCGATGTCCCTGAAGACGACGAGCCAGTCCCGAACACGATGGTCGTTCCCGAATCGCTCAGTCCGATTGCCGGGATCATGGTGAAGATTCCCGTGCGTTCGTCGGTCGCTCTCGTGATCTTCCGGAGCGCGAGTTGGTGGCCAGCTTCGCGAGAGCGTGGAATACGGCTTCGGTCGGTCGGTCGGTCGGTCGGTCGGTCGGTCGGTCGGTCGGTCGGTCGGTCGGTTTTAATCTGACGAGGTCAGTACGCCCCGCGCTTGTTTTGTCAAGTCTCTTGGCCACTTCGCTTTCCGGCACCCAGTACCTCGGAATCACCACCGAATTCGGGTCGGCCTTCTCCTCCGCCGTCATGGGCCGGGCGTTGCCGTTGCGGATGTCCTTTTCCGAGGCTCCGTCGAACGTCGCGAACCTGTGGTCGTACTGGTGGAACAGCTTGGCCTCGTACAGCGGCAGGTAGCGCTCGTCGTCATCTTCGCGGACGAACACGTTTCCGTCGAGTTCCCATCCGTCCTCCTCCAGCCGCTGACGCGTCCTGAACAGCCCGGAGTCGTTCGACATGTGGAACATCGTCGAGAACTTGACCCCCCACGGATTCTCCTCGGGCTCGGGTCCGCGCTTCTCCTTCCAGAACACGCCCGCGCGCCGGTACATCTTGCGGGCAATCTCCATGTCGCGGCGGGTGCGGAAGATCGGGCAGGTGCGCGTGTTGGGGTTGAAGAGCTTGAAGTCCTCCCTCGACAGCGTGAACCGTCGCTCCCGCTCCTTCAGTTGCTCGACCTGGTGCAGGAAGAACGCGAACTCGGCCTCCGGCACGGGATCGTCGCGCCCGGCGAGCGTGAGCAGGCAGAACTTGTAGGAGCGATGGACACCGGGGAACACGCCCTCCCGGTTCTCAAAGTCGTACAGGGTGGCCAGCCGACGGCTGGTGACGACGTGCTCGAAGAACCTCCGCGTGGAGTGGTCCGTGGAGATCCCGGTCGGAACGATCAGCCCGGCGCGTCCTTTCGCGTTGACGAGTTGGAGGCACGTCTCGGCGAACACCGCGTAGGTGTTCACGTCGCCGGTTCCGGTCAGCGGAAACCGGCCTCCCGTCCGGACGAACTGGCTCGCGGCCTCGGCCTTGCGCTTGGCGTCCTGGAATGACCCGAAGAGCGCCCGCTCGGCTGGCGGGGCGTCGTCGCGGTTCAGGTGGCGTATCAGCCGGTCGCGCGCGGCCTTGTTCCGCGCGCCCGCGATCTCCGGGGACCGGGTCGCGAAGAACTCCTTTTCCTGGAGCTTGATCCGTTCCCAAGGCGGGTTGCCGAGCACCGCGTCGAACCCGCCGTCCTGCATGATCTCGGGGAACCGGAGGTGCCAGTGGAGGAAGCGATGCCGACGCGCCAGGTCGCGGGTTTGGCGTGCGACGCCAGCCAGTCCGAGTTCGGCGTAATCCTTCTGTTGAGTGTGTTCCGTCAACGGCACGGTCTGGAGGGTGCGCCGCGTCTTGGGCGCGAACCATGCGCCGGCGAACAGGCTGGCCCGGAGCGCCTCGTGCGCATGGACCGCGTCCAGTCCGGTCGCCTCCCACGCGGAGCGCTTGGCCTCTACGTCGTCGAGCGTGTCCTCTGGCATCGCGTCCAGCGAGATGCTCGCGATCGCGACCTCCAGTATGCTCTCCTCATCGAAGAACAGGTCGCCTTGTCCCCCGGAACGGTTCCTCGCCTTGAGGTCCCTGCACACTCCCTTGGGCGCCTCGAAAAATAGCGTTTTGAGCATGTGCGGCGACAAGCCGGTGAGG
>JAPPGI010000090.1 GCA_028874985.1 Gemmatimonadota bacterium
ATTTGCGATACTTCCGTCATGCCAGCCCGGCGCCTCGCCGCTCTCGGTGCTCGCGGGGCCTTATCCACGGGCTGCTTGCTCCGCTTGACTGGCGGGAAGCGTCGGGCAAGAATACGTTGGGATCGGGATGTGGGAGGAGCCGTATCGTCCAGGCCGAGGGTTTCCACAATGGAGGCACACAGCACCAGTCCCCCCGTGGCCATGCGACGGAGGATCGTTGAGGCTTCCGTTGCGAATGCGCTCCCACACTTCGCGCCCCTCGCGATCTTTCCGCTCGTCGCGTGCGCCGCGGTATACGGCGGCTGGTGGATCGCGGTTCCGCTGGTCTTCTATGCGCTCGCGGACCGCTTCGACAGGATATTCGGCCTGGAGGAGCGGAACATGGATCCGGCCACCACCCGCGAGAGCCAGTTGTTTCTGTACAAGCTCTCGCTCTGGCTGTGGGCGGTCCTCTGGCCGGCCACGTTCGTCTTCGCGCTCTGGAAAGTACTGGTTTCCGATCATCTGGCCTTGTGGGAAATCTGGAGCGTGGCCGTGATTCTCACGATGGTGGGACAGACAGTCTTCATCGTCGGCCACGAGCTGGTCCACCGGCGCGCTCTCTGGGAGCGTCGCCTCGGCGAGTTCCTGCTGGCTTCCGTCTCCTACCCGCACTATGCGACCGAACACGTCTACATTCATCATCCGTGGGTATGCACGCCCCTGGACCCGGGGTCCTCTCCGAAGGGTCTGAGCTTCTGGCGATACCTGCCCGCGGAGGTGGCGAACAACCTGTTGGGGGCCTGGCGGTTCGAACGCCGCCGCCTGACCCGTCGCCGGCTGCCGGTGTGGCACCATACGAACGCATTCTGGCGCTACGCCGTGCAGCTCATCTTCTGGTACGGGCTCCTACTCTGGATGGGCGGTCCGTGGGCGGCGCTGGCCTACGTGGTTCTGTGCGCCAACGTGCTGTTCTCGATGAAGATCAGCAACTATGTGCAGCACTACGGGTTGCGACGGATCCGCACGCCCGCCGGACGGTTCGAGCCCGTCAAGCCGCGGCACGCCTGGAGCGCCGCCTACAAGTTCACCAACTGGCTGTACTACAACATGCAGCGCCACGCCGACCACCACACGTCGAACCGGCGCTATCCGCTGCTTCAGCATCACGGCGAGGCCGCCTCGCCGCAGTTGCCGGGCAGCTACATTCAGATGAACGGCCTGGCCCTCTTCCCCAAGCGGTGGTTCAAGACCATCGACCCCTTGCTCGATCTTCAGCGGGCGCAGTTCTATCCCGAGATAGAAGACTGGAGCCCCTACGACAGCCGGGCGTTCGCGGCGCGTCCCGACGCGTTCGACGTGATCGCCGAGATTCACGCCGCCGCCCCTCGCATCGCGGGATGGATCAACCGTACCCCGGCGTTGCTCGACATGCTCAGGGAGCGGGAGTTCACGGATCTGGAGCTCCCGGAGGGATTCCTGCCAGACCCGCAGTCCGAGGCGATTGCCCGGTGCGGGTTGGCGCGCCTGTACTGGACCCACGAACTCAGCTTGGCGGAGATGAAGGCTCAGCTCGCCGACATTCACGTGCAGGACGCCGGCGAGGCGGTGGACGCGGCGCGCGAGTGGTCGAACGGCAAGGTCTTCCAGATCGCCGTGCACGTGATGCGCGGCAGCCTGTCGATCGGCGAGGCGGCGACGGCGTTGTCGCGCGTCGCGGAGGCCTCCATCGCCAGCGTGCTATCCGCGGTGGAGGAGGACTTCGCCGATCGGGGCGTGCCGCGAGGCAGCGGCGGCGCGGCGGTCGTCGTGCAGGGGCCCCCGGCGAGCGGAGAAGCCCTGCCGGGCGAGACGCTCGACATCCGGTTCGTGTACGAGGGCACCCCAGCCAGGACCTATCGGAAACTGTGCGGCCGCTGCCGGAAGGCGCTGCGCGCGCTGACCCGCAACAACCTGCTGCTGTCGCACCAATCGTTCGCGCGTGGCGGCGCGGGCGGGATCCAGACGCTCGACGCATTCGCCGAACAGCTCCGCGACCCCGATTCGGGACCGGATCCGGTGGCTCTGGCGCGGGCCCGGTGCGTGTGGGGATCGGGCGACGAAGACGTTGCGGAACGGGTCTCCGGAGCGCTGCGCGAGGCTTTGGGCGGACGTTCGGCTCGCGAGACGCTGCTGGCCGAATTGAGCGAGCCCGGAGAGCGTGCCGTCGAACCCGGCGTACCGGGCCTGGAGTCGATCGCCACGATGCCGGGCGGTCTTCGGGACATCGAATGCGCCGCGCTGTTCCTGCGCCTGGCGCCCGGCGGCGATGCGGCGGCACCTCCGGCGGGCAACACGGAGGGTGTTTTCCGGACGGCGGGCGATCGTGGATCGATCACCGAGGATGCCGCCGGGCGGCTCGCGGCGGCGGCGGCGCTGTGGCGGAATCTCCGCGGCGCGCTGCGGCTTGTCGCGGACGACGGGTTCGAGGCCGAATCGGCGGCCACCGGAGCCAAGGCCACGATCGCCGGCATCTGCGGGGTGGACGATTTCGATGCGCTCGCCGCGGTGATCGAGGAAACCGCGTCGGCCGCCGCCGCCGAGATCGAGACGCTCGCGCCGAACTTCGGGCCGGGACGCTAGACTAGACTAGCCCGCAAGCGGCGCAAGCGGCCTAGACCGCCCCGGAAAGCACCATGAACACGTAGGCCTTGGCTTCTCGAAGCCGATCTCCGGATACGACCAGCTTGATGTGGTGAATGCCACGCAGCAGTACGAACCGCCCGGACTTCCCAAAGAGCGCCGTCGGCTTCGAGACCCAGCCGGCAAGCGCCCCGAGCTTCTCCGGAACGACAATGTCCTCATGGCTCAGGGCCTCCAGGAATGGTTCCCAATCGGTCAGGCCGTCGAGCCAATAGCGCGAGTCCTTCGTATACCGTTGCTTGACGATGAGCGTGAGGCCGAGCGTCGGTCCGACACCGTCTTCCCCCACGTCGATGTTCACCCCGGTCCTGCGAATGCTCGCGCGCTCGTCGAAGCGTGCGATCAGGGAGTCGACAGCCGGGATATGACCCGGCCAGCCGGTATCTTCAAGATAGCACCACGTTGCCTGCCGCGATCTGAAGCCCATGATCGCCAGGCGGATGGCCCGCGAGCGAGACGGGAACACACCGAACGAATCCATGCGCGTACCTCGCGGCTGTGCCAGGTAGACCCGTTCGACGTTCTCGCGCTCGGGGTCGCTCATCTCCCAGCCTAAGCAGGAGAACAGCGCGTCCGCGACCACACGGACATCCGTCACCTGGCCACGTGCGCCGAGAATCGGGCGTTCGCCGGGCCGGAGGAACATGCCCGGAAGTGAGCGCCCACCATCCCCTGACGAGCCGATATCGTATTCCAGCATCAATTTGCGGCCGACAATCTCACGCAGCGGCGAGTCTTCGGTCTCCATCCGGCCGAAGAGCCGCGTGATCACTCTCGCGGTCTCATCCGTCCCGTCTGCGCGCTCTCTCTCTCGGAAGAAGGCCGCCGTCCTCGTTCCGCTCGCCAGGGAGACGCCGAAGTCCGCCCTGGGCTCGCTTGCATGCAGCGGCAGTTCGAAACCGAATGGCAGGGCGCCCATTGTGATGGGGAGTTTGCCGGCGCTCTCGAGTATGTGCTCCCACTGCGGATCTCCGATCAGGACCGGCGAGACTCGGCTTCGGAAGTGCCCGAGCAGCTCACCCATCGTGCCGCCCTCCTCGGCGAGACGGTCCCGGGTCAGTGCGACGGCCGCGTCGATATCCATGTTCTCCTCACGCAATCACTGGTGCGGGATTCAGGCCGGCTTCGGAAAGCGGGTGCTCGCGGCACCCCATGCTGACGGGCACGTCGTACAGGCGCCCGGGCGCGAACCTTGCCCAGAAATGGCGCATGCCCGGCACGATTACCCGGGCCACCGGCATGCCGATATCCGGTCGCGTCTGATCCAGCACCAGGAACTCCATGCCCCCGGCCTCGACGAGCGCGCGGCAGTGTTCCACGTCTTCGCGCGTGTCCGTCGATTCGATCACGGGATACTGCGAAGCCCTGCGGAGCGGTTCGTCCGGCGCCGGCGCCAGCCAGGAACAGTCGGCGAGGCGGGCGGTTTTCCACCACCGGAGCGCCAGCGGATCGTCGATTCTGGGCCGGCCGTCCCCAGCCCCGGGACGCGGCAGCCAGGTGAGGCACTGGTTCAGTTCACAGAGTGCGCGCAGGGCGGCGATCCGCGGGTCGGCGTGGGCGCCGGCACCGTAGATGATGTCCTCGGTTTCGGCGTCCGGCCGACGCGAGAGCGCGACGAAGGTGGGAATGCGGATATCGGAGGTGACGTCGAGCATCCACAGGTCCCGCCCATGGCGGCCGTAGTAGTCCGACGCCGATTCGAGGTACTCGTCGTCGAAGCTCGAAAGATCGACCGCCGGCACTCGCAGCCGGTTGTACCACCAGACGGCGAACGCATCGCGCTCGGTCAGTTCGTAGAAGCCATGCAGGATCGCCTCTTCAAGGGTATTGCCCGCGGCGCAGCCGTTCGAATCGGCAATCAGGTCCGCGGGGCCGCGCTCCTCGGCCAGCATGCTGTACAGGATGGACGTCGGCAGGTAGCGGTGCCGCTGCTGCGTCAGCGACCAGACCGGGGTCCAATCGATCTCGGCGTCGGGATCGAGACGTGGCGGGACGATGTTGTAGGGGTGGCCTTTCGCGTTGATGCTCTCCGCGTCGTCGAGCTGACTCTCGCTGAACAGCTGCACGTCGTTGGGGTGAATCGCCTCTTCTCCCCCGGCGAACTCGATGAATCGCTTGGCGACACGGATCTCGTCCCCATGACGGGCGCCCGAATGGCGCTCGATCGCCTCGCAAAGAGCGCTGACCCTGGACTGCTGCCGGGTGCTGCCCTTGCCGGCACTCTTGCTGCGCAGGCTGCGCCTGAGCGAACTCAGCCTTCGGCTTCTCGTCGCGGGATTGCTCCCGGCCCAGTGGACGTGCAGCCAGGAGTCGGTCTCATCGGTGGTGCGCGACAGCCAGGTCACCACGCCGCTGACCGGGCTCACCAGGTGGCGGTACTTCGCCAGGGTGGCTCCCGGCGACACGGCGCGCGCGCCCCCGCTGTTGCGATGGGCCTTGGGGCTCGCCTTGAGAGACACCGGAAGGGGCGGTCGATCCGGCCGGTGCAGCGCCTCGTCGCCGCAGGTCGGGCACTGCGGCCTGCGCGCGACCCGGTGCCGCGAACTCGTGAATGTGGCGGTATTCATCGTGATCGCCTCACTGTGAATCGGGGCCGACTCGCCCAGCACCAGCCATTTGACGATCTCCGCCGCGATCAGCCCGTACATCGCTTCCAGCACGGCCGGCTGGGCCGCGAACGGCCTGAAGGCGGCTTCCTCGCCGGCAATGTTGCGCAGGAACCCGTGGACTTCCCGATGGCTGCGCAGGCGGCACGCGAGGCAGTCCCGGCAGGGGCCCCGCCCGTCTGCGCGGAAGATGGGGCCGAAGAGCGGTTCCATCCCGCTCGGTCGCACCAGGGTCCACGGCGCTCCCGCCTCGAGCTGGCGCCGATTCACCTCCGCGAGATGCGCGTCGAGATAGTCGGCGCAGGCAACGACGGTCAGAGTCGGATCGCCGCCTCCAACGTTGGCGCCGGCCTCCTCCAGATGCCGGACGAGCCGGCCGTCGTCACCCTCAACGGTGACGCGCGCCTGTACCAGCCGCTCTTCGGCCCAGCGTGGCGACGCGCCAAGCGACGACCAGTATGCCGCCTGGCACAGGTCCATCCCGTGATCGGCGGAGACCAGATAGCCCTTGGCGGCGAATGCGGCAAGGGCCGCAAGGACATCGGCGGGCGCATGGGCACCTTCGAGGGCCGCGACGATCTCGTCCTCGGAGTGCCGGCCGTCGAGCAGCGGCAGCAAATCGCCGTACAGCTTGCCGTGCAGCAGCGTATTGAACGACTCGGAGACGAGGAGCACCTGTCCCTCGCCGATATCGTGGAATCGGAGGTGCGGGGTGAGCGCGGGAAGCTTGACGATGCCCCGGTCCGCGAGAGTCGTGCGGGCCAGGATACCGGGCCGGGGGCGCGCGTGGGCCGTATCGGTGGGCACGCTCAGGCCCTCAGGAAGTCGACGAGGCGCTCGAGGGCCTCGATGCAGAACGCGGAGGTCACGGCCTCGGAGCCATGCCCGATCCGCCCCACCACGCCCCACTTCAACGATTGGTCGCCGAACGCGAGCAGCTCCGGCCAGCTGCCATCCGCGCGCTGCGAGTTCATCAGCCGCTCCACCTCGCGCATTGCGTCGATGCGCCCGAGGCCGGCGACATCGTAGAGCGCCGACACCGCCTGAGCGGTCTGAAGGACATTGCCGAATCCTCCCTTCCGGTCACGCAGGCCGAGGATGCGATCCGCGAGTATCGGGCACAGCGGATCGAGGGCGGGCTTCGCGCGAACCATCGCGCGGGCGATCGCATAGTAGATCGAGACCGTGTCGGGATACCATTTCGACGAGCCCTCCAGGTTCCCATCGGTCACCAGGGCTTCCAGCCATCGCCGGGCATCCCCGGTTTCCGGACGGTCGCCCAGCCAGGCGATGACGTTCGCATTGACGACGGGGTCGGCCTCGATGCGAAACGGCGACACGACATCGGGTTCGCCTTCCTGCAGCACCCAGGTCATGAAGCGGCCTTCCTCGTCCCGGTTCGCCAGTATCCCGGGAACGTTCCTTCCGAGCCAGATCCAGGGGTGCATCCCGACCACCATCGAACAGAGCGAGGTGCTGTCGAGATCCGGGGGCAGGTGACGATAATACCGCCACAGTCCGGGATACTCGATGGTGTCGATGAGATACGCCTTCGTCGCCGTGCGTATCGCCCTGGCCCGCGGCTCATCGGAGCTCTCCAGGGCGAGCGCGCAGAGAGCCGACACGAAAGGAGGCCTCTCGAAGTGCCGGGGAATACCCGGGTCGGCCACATTGAACCGGATGCAGGACCAGGCCCCGTTCGCGTCGATCGTGGGTTCCAGGAAGGCAAGCCCGCGGCGTATCCCTTCCCTCGCCGCCTCCGCAAGCGCCTCGGAGCCGGCCCCGCTGCCTCGGACTTCCTCCTGTTCCGGTGCCGCAGGACGAAGGGGCGGCGCGGGATCGTGGAGCGTACTCCGAAGAAACTCGAGCGATTCCCCACCGGTCCTCGCCGCCTCCCGCTCGGCCTCGCTGAACCTGCTTTGCGGCGGCAGCACCACATGCGTCCGGCTGTAGGTCTCCTCGTGCACGTGAATCTCATGACCTTCGGGCAGCGTCACGCCGAATTCCTTCTCGACGGTCTCTCTGGGGTTCCGGAGAAGACGTTCGCGAAAATCGCCGTCTTCACCGGCTCTGGATACGAGGATGTCGTCCGCGTCAATGGGTCCGTTCATCGGATCTCTCCGGACTGCTAGGCGACCTGTCTTCTCACCAGTTCCCTGAACACCCCGTCGCCCTCCATGAGTTCGTCGAAGGAGCCGCTCTGTACGATCCTTCCGGCCTGCAGCACGTAGATGCGATCGGCCTGTTGCAGCGTGGACAGGCGGTGCGCTATGACAACCCGGGTCGAGGTGAGGGCGGTGAGGTTCCGCATGACCCTGGCCTGGCTTTCGTTGTCCAGCCAGTTGGTGGCCTCGTCGAAGAGCATGATCCGCGGGCTGCCGATCACCGACCGGGCGATGGTGACACGTTGTCTCTCGCCGCCCGACAGGACGTTCCCGCCCGTGCCGACCATGGTCATCATGCCCATGGGCATGCCCCTGATCTCTTTTTCGATGTCGGCGACTCGCACCGCCGCCCATACCTCGTCACTCGCCACCTTGTCGTGGTGACCGACCAGGTTGTCCCAGAGATCGAGGGGATGAAGCCCGACGGATTGGGGCACCGCGCCGATTCTGCGGCGCAACTGTTTCAGGTTCAGGTGCCTCAGGTCGCGCCCATCGTAATAGACCGCGCCGGCGGAGGGCCGGTCGAATCCGAGCGCCAGCCGGAAGAGGGTGCTTTTGCCGGCACCGGACTCGCCCGCGATCGCGACGAATTCCCCGGGGCGGGCGTGGATCGTGACATCGTCGAGGACCAGCGGCCCGCCGGGGTCGTACCGGTAGGAAACGCGGTCGAAGAGAATGTCGCCGCCCAGATATTCGACCGGCGCTCCTTCGACCTCGGCCTCGGGAACCGCGGCGAGGAGCGGGCGCATCTGGTCGAACGCCGGGAGCATGGCGGCGACCGTGCCAAGGGACTCGCCGAGCCGGGCGATGGCGTACTGGAAAGCGATGAGGACGAGGTAGACGACGAGAAAATCGCCGACCGGAAGGTCCCCGTCGCCCGCGGCCACGACCGCCAGCAGGACCCCGGCGGCAAGAAGGGGGAGCGCGGCGCCGAATGCGCGCGAATGTCCCTCGAGCGCGTCCATCTCAAGCTCGGCGCGTTTCTGCTCCCGGTAGTCCCGCGCCCACATGGCGAAGGCCGACGCTTCCGCGTTTTCCACACGCAGTTTGCCTATGCCGCCCACGATCTGGAACAACCGGCCGGAGACGCGCCGCGCCGCGCGGATCATCCGCCCGCAGGCGGGAACCTGGCGCAGCCCCAGGACAACCGTGATCAGGACCGAAACCAGGCTGAAGGCGAGGGCGACTGTCCCGAGGGCGGCATCGTAGAGGAAGACGACACCAAGGACCGGAAGCAGAAAGAGGATCGATAGCAGGCCGTCGGCGACGACGCCCTGTACCCCGTCGCGAAGTTTCTGGAACGTCATCCCCGACATGGCCAGATCGCCCGACGGATGGCGGTGCAGAATTCTTGGCGGAAGGCGCATGAGGCGGTCCCAGAAGGCCGCTTCGACGCGCGAAGCCGAGCGCCCCTCGAGCCGTGTCATCGCCGTGCTCTGAAGGAGGTGCAGCAGGGCGCCGAGCAGGCCGAAGCCCGCCACCGCCACGGCCGCGGGATAGAGCGCTCCGGCGGTTCCGCCGCCCGCCGCCTGGCTCGCGACGAACCCGAGCGCGAGCGCGGGCACCAGCTCGATCAGTCCGCCCGGAAGGCCGGCCATCACCAGCCGCGCCAGATCCGCGGCCGATCCATGCAGCGCGAATCTCAGCAGGTCCGCCGGCCTCACCTTCCCCACGGGCAGGGGCCGGTGGAACACCCAGGCCTCGTCCGCCAGCGCGACGGCGCGATCCGCCGTCATCCGGACACCGCGCTTCCTGACCGGGTCGAATTCCCGGTAGCGCCCGAACCATCCCGGCAGGAGCGCCACAGGCTGGCCGTCTTCCGCGCGGAATGCGAGCATCGCGTTGCTGTCGCCGCGCCACCACGCGCCCTCGTTCTTGAACCGCACGCGCCGGGCGCGCACGCCTGACGCGTCGAGAACGTCAACGAGGCTGACCGGGGCACCGGAGGATCCCGGGCGCACGGGGATCTTGAAATCGATCCCTTCACGGCGTCCGATCACCTGCAGCGCGTCCGCCAGCGACGTGTCCTCGACACTCACGTCCCGGTCGATCGGCAGATCAT
>JAPPGI010000227.1 GCA_028874985.1 Gemmatimonadota bacterium
GTCGAACATGCAACCACATTCACCGCAACAAGATGCGAAACTACAACCACATGTCGGCCCGGCGCCTCGCCGCTCTCGGGGCTCGCGGGGCTTTATCCACGGACTGCTACGGAATCAGCCGCCGCGCCCGCGGCCGCACCAGGAAGAGTCCCTCGCGACGGCTCGACAGCAGGATCGTCCCGCTCTCGAAGTAGGGGTAGACGCTCCACGTACCGTCGAAGCCGGACTCGTCGGCGCTCCAGGGGGTGGTGTCGAAGTACCCCAGTTCGACCGGATTCTCCGGGTCGCTGATGTCGAGCACCCGCAGGCCCGCGCGGTTGTTGGACATGTAGAGCCGGTCGCCGTGTACGTAGAGATTGTGGTCCGTGACCCTGGTGGGGCTGAAGTACTCCCGCAGCAGGACCGGATCGTCCAGGTCCTCGAGATCCCAGATGAGGGTTCGCGTCGCCTCCACAAGGCCCCGGAGTTCATCCAGTTCGTCGTTGGAGTAGAAGTAGCGGTGGTCTTCCGTGAGCCAGCCCTGGTGGGCGTAGGCGACGGCGGGATAGTCGGCGGAGGCGATGGCCACGGGATTCTGCTTGTCGGTCACGTCCGCCAGCGAGAGCGCGGTCTCGTTGGAGTTCACGCAGATCTCGCGGCCGCGGTAGTCCTCGTCGGGACCGCGGTAGATGACGCACTGGGTGTCGTGCGAGCTGCCGGTGTTGCGCTGTCCCGTGTTGGGGTGGGCGAAGCAGCCCGCGAAGACCGGGTTCAGGGGGTCGTTGATGTCGACGATGTGCGATCCTCCGCCGCAGGTCTCCCCCCCGCTCGACGAACCGACCAGGTATGCGTAGCCCGTCTCTTCGTTGATGGCCACGTTGTGAACCGATCCTATGTCGGTGTACAGGGCGGTCGCCTCGAACTCGCGCGGCTCGGTCACGTCGCGGAGACGGGTGAGGTCGAAGACCTGCATGCCGTGCGCTCCCGCGCCGTCGGCCACGACAAAGGCGTGGTTCTTGAACACCTTGATGTCGCGCCAGGTGTTGGCCCGGCTTCCCTCGGTCCCGGGCAGGTTCCCCAGAAAGCGGGGGTTGTAGGGGTCGGTCACGTCCACGAACGCCGTGCCGCCCATCCGGCCCACCAGGCCGTACTCCCGTCCGGTCACCGGGTCGGTCCAGCCCCACACGTCGTTGAGGCGAGCGCCCCTGCCCGCGGCCAGCTCCTCGCGTGGCAGAAAGGAGAGCAGGTCCACGTGGTCGCAGTCGTAGCCGGCGGCCACGCCGTCCTCGCAGCGGACCTCGCCGCCGGAGATTGCCGGTAGCGGCGCGTGGTCGGCCACGAGGACCGCGGCGGCCGTCCACCCGCCGGATTCATGCGACAGCACCGTCACCGCACCCATGCCGAAGTCGGCGGCCGGGTCTCCGAGCGCCGCCAGGCCGTCGCCCAGGGCGACCGTTCGCGGGGACGGGCGCGGTGAGTTGTCGCCGCCGTCGGCGGCGGGCGGGTAGGTTCCGGCCGGCGTCCAGTCCCCGTCCTCCCGCAGGTAGGTGAGGATCCTGTCGCCGGCCGCGGCCAGCAGCGTGCCCCCGTGAACCGCCAGAAACAGCCCGGACACCGCTTCGTCTTCCAGTCCCCGGAGTGCCAGCGTGCCGATCGCCTTCCAGGTCCCGTCGACCTTCGCGAACCGATGGACCGTCGCTGTCGCGGCCCGGCCGTCCCGCCCGGCCCGGGTCACTTCGCCGACCAGGATCTCGTTGCCGGACGAGGCGATCGCCGCGCCGAAAAACGCCGGTGCCTCCCCGTCCTCGCCCGGACGCTCCAGCACCGCCGGGGAGGTCCAGTCCTCGTTCCTGCTCCCCCGCTCGAACACGTCGACGGTGCCGACCCCGGGGTCGGCGATGGCGATCAGGTCGTCGCCCACGGCGACCCGTTGGCCGGCGGGCATGCCTTCCCGGCCCAGGCCGAGCGTCCCGGCGTGCTCCCAGTGTCCGTCCACTCCCTCGCGGAACTCCGCCAGCGAGAGTTCGCCGTCCGCGACCGCCAACGCCATGAGGCCGGTCCCCGAGGTGGCCAGGACATCTCCGAATCCACCGAGACCGGGACGTGTGAGGGTCTGGACGGGCGTCGTCTCCGCCCTGCCCACGTCCGCGAGCCGATACACGTGGACCAGGCCCGCGCCGGCCCCGACGAAGAGGAAGCCGTTCGCATGGGCCAGGCTCCTGCCGAAGCCGTCCCGCACCGAGGCGCCGGGGCCCTGCAGCAGTGCGACCTCCGTCCAGCCTCCCGCATCCGGCCCGTAGGCCCTGACGGTGCCCGGCTCGCGCTCGTGCGCCGCCTCGCCGACCAGCACGCGGCCGTCGGCGACCAGGACCGCGCCCCCGAAGGCCTGGGCGGCGGCGGGGAGTGGGCGGAGAGGGAACAGGCAGGCGAGGGCGAGCAGGCCGGCCCGGAGCACGGGGCGGGAACGGTGCGGTCTGCAATACGGGGTTGCGGCGAGTCGATGGTTTGGCATTTTGGTCTCTGCGGGTGGCAAATGCCAGTTCCTTCCTCGTACCCGAGGAAGAGAATCCCAACCGATCGTTGCCGCTTTACCGCAACCCCAACACCAGATCACGGCACAATCGCGAAACCGTTGGAATTGACCTTGAATCTGCCTTCGAGCTGTGCAAAGATGTTACGGTCAGCCGCTACACTCTCTTCCTCTTCCTCTTCGTTATCTTCCTCCGGCGGCGGCAGACACCTAGCGCCGAATCCAACAACGTTATCGAGGTGGATTCGGCGTGCCGTGCAGCTCCACCCTTGGTCCAAATACCCAAGAATGCACATCGGGAGCGCAATTCCCCCTAACAGGCTCGTTCCGTAGCAGTGGTGCTCCTCTTCGGGAGGGCTCATATCAGTTCGACATTGAGCGATGTATCGTTGAAAGATGCGATCATCGCTCTTGTACAGATCGCAGACTCTGTTGTAGGACTCGATCTCGACCATGTAGCAGTTAACGAACTCCCACCAATAAATGGGACTCTCGCACTCCGGCGGGTCGTCAATCTGGCCACGGACCTCGGCGGGCAGGGCGCAGGCGACCGTCACCAAGAATGCACTCAAGATCATCTTCTTCATGGTTCTTTGCGTCTCCTTGTGACTGGGGCTAACAGATGACAGGATGTCGAACAATACCGAATGGTAGTGGATCTAGGGCCGTATGTCAACTCTCCCGACTCTTGGGCGGCCTTCGCGCAGGCCCGAGACCGGAGACTCGGTAGGGGACAACGACCACCCTGCTCCAGCTCCGGCCCATATCGGTTACCGCGGCCCGGATCCCACGTTCCGAGCGTCCCGGCGTGCTCCCAGTGTCCGTCCACTCCCTCGCGGAACTCCGCCAGCGAGAGTTCGCCGTCCGCGACCGCCAACGCCATGAGGCCGGTCCCCGAGGTGGCCAGGACATCTCCGAATCCACCGAGACCGGGACGTGTGAGGGTCTGGACGGGCGTCGTCTCCGCCCTGCCCACGTCCGCGAGCCGATACACGTGGACCAGGCCCGCGCCGGCCCCGACGAAGAGGAAGCCGTTCGCATGGGCCAGGCTCCTGCCGAAGCCGTCCCGCACCGAGGCGCCGGGGCCCTGCAGCAGTGCGACCTCCGTCCAGCCTCCCGCATCCGGCCCGTAGGCCCTGACGGTGCCCGGCTCGCGCTCGTGCGCCGCCTCGCCGACCAGCACGCGGCCGTCGGCGACCAGGACCGCGCCCCCGAAGGCCTGGGCGGCGGCGGGGAGTGGGCGGAGAGGGAACAGGCAGGCGAGGGCGAGCAGGCCGGCCCGGAGCACGGGGCGGGAACGGTGCGGTCTGCAATGCGGGATGGCGGCGAGTCGATGTGTTGGCATTGGATCTCCGGGCGTCGGACGACGGGTGGCTGAGCGCGACGATCGAGACCGGCCTGCGGTCGCTGCGCATGGACATCACCGTGTTCAGCGCGGCCATCCGCACCCCCCGGATCGCGGCCTGCGCCGCCTCGATGGCAAGCACGTTGTCGGCCATTATCCAGTAGCGGATCGAGCGCGCCCCCAGTCGACCACCACCGCCCTTCCCACCGTCTGTCCGCACCGGGAGGTGCCGGCGCCCAGGGGCAGCACCGACACTCCTTCCTCGCTCGCGATCGCCATGGTGGCGTCGATGTCGTCCAGGGGGTGCTGGGGAGGACTACGCCAAGCGGCTCGATCTGGTAGATGGACGCGTCGCTGGCGTAAAGACCCCGCGTCAGCGCGTCGAAACGAACCGGTCCCGCCACGTTCCGGCGCAATCGGTCCGCCGGGGTCGGCGGACCAAGGCTGGTAAACATATGGCAATGTGTGAATAATCGTTGGGGGCCACGAGCAACGGGTCTTGCCGTGGCCCCGCGCCATCAAGTCAAAATGGAACAGGGGCTCGGAAGGAAGGCCAGGGTGCTGAAGCGCCGTCGATGAGTGAGCCGGGTCAGACGGTGGATGCGCGCGGGTGCGCCGCGGCGCCGCGAGGTGCGGGGCCGGAGGGCCGCGCGGCTCCGGCACGGGTGAACACCAGCCGCCAACGCGACATTGTGACGGTGACCCTAGATCATCCCGCCAAGCTGAATGTGCTGGACCGGGCCGGGTGGGAGCGGTTGGGCGAGGTCTTCGAGGGGTTGGCGGGGGACGATGGCGTACGGTGCGTGGTGGTCGAGGGGGCGGGCGAGCGCGCTTTTTCGGCCGGGTCCGACATCGGGGGCTTCGGAGCGCAGCGGGGCACGCCCGGACAGGTTGAACGGTATGCGGCGGCCATACGGCGGGGTCTCGGCGGCGTGTACGACTGTCCGCACCCCACGGTGGCCGTGGTGCGGGGGCTGTGCGTCGGGGGCGGACTGATCGTCGCGGCGTGCTGCGACGTGGTGGTGTGCGGCGAGTCGAGCCGTTTCGGCGTCCCGGTCAACCGTCTGGGGGCCACGATGGCCTACGAGGAGATGGCGCCGCTATTGGGCGTGGCCGGCGCGGGGGCCGTGTTGGAGATCCTCCTGACGGGTGACCTGGTGGACGCTCGCCGCGCCCGCGAGATGGGCTTCGTGAACCGGATCGCGCCGGATGGGGAGGTGGGGGGGGTGGGTGCCGAGGTCGCGCGGAGAATCGCGGCGGGGGCACCGCTGGTGAACCGCTGGCACAAGAGGTTCGTGCGGCGTCTGGCGGGGGGGGGGCGGTTGAGCGGCGCGGAGCGGGCCGAAACGTACCAGGCGTTCCGGACGCGCGACTACCGGGAGGGAACGGCGGCCTTCGTGGAAAAGCGTGAGCCGCGCTTCTCGGGTGAGTAGCGGGGCGGGGATCGCGGAGTTGCTCCGGTCGGGCGCGTTGGGCAGGTTCAACGAATGAGCACCCAACTAGCCTACCTGCAGGGGTTGTGGAACGAAGCGCTCCGCTACGCCGAGCCCCGCTGGTTGCCCAGCCTGGTCGTTCTCCTTCTGGCCGGTGTCATCTACATCGTGGCGGGCTGGATTCTTCGCCGCGTGGAAAAGCGGCTGGCCGCCCTCACCGAAACCGAACTGGACGACGAGTTCCTCCGGTCGCTCCGCAAGGTGGTTCGCCTGACGGTGGTCGCGTGGGCCGTCTCCCAGCTCCTGGACGAATGGGTGCAGCCACTGGCCGCCGTGATCGATGGCGTGCGTCAGCTGAACGACGTTCAACCCCAGGACTGGGTGTGGGGCATCTGGACGGTCCTCGTCTTCTTCCCCATCAGCCGGTTCGTCGGCCACCTGATGGCCACCTTCGAGCAGAAGGTGATGTCCCGCACCGACACCGCCCTCGACGAAACGGCGCTGCCGATGGTCAACCGGTTCGTCCGGTTCCTGGTGATCGCCGTCGGCGTGCTTCTCGCCCTGCCCCAGGTGGGCATCAGCATCGCGCCGCTGCTGGGAGGCGCGGGCGTTATGGGGCTGGCCCTGTCCTTCGCGGCCAAGGACACGCTCTCCAACCTGATTGCGGGCGTCCTGCTCATCATGGACCGGCCATTCAAGGTGGGAGACAGGATCGAGCTCTGGAATGCGCCCCGTGAGACGGGCACCTGGGGCGACGTGATCGAGATCGGCCTGCGCGCGACCAAGATCCGCAACCCCGACAACCTCGTGGTTGTGGTACCCAACAACGAGATCATGCGGCGCGACATCATCAACTACACGATGTCGGGCGACGACATCCGGCTCAGGATTCCCTTCTCGTGCGCCTACGAGGCGGACATCGAACGGGCGAAGGTGCTGCTGAAACAGGTTGCCCGCGAGGTGAAGGGCGTCAAGCTGGACCCGGCGCCGATCGTGATCGTGCGCGGCTTCGGGCCGTCGGAGGTCAACCTGCAGCTGCGGGTTTGGATCGTCGAGGCGCGGTCGCGGCGCCGGATCGCCGACGAGATCACCGAGAGGGCGATGGTGGCGTTCGCCGAGGCCGGGGTGGAGATCCCGTATCCGAAGCGGGAGCTGTATATCAAGGGGGGTGGGGCGGAGGGGCTGCTACCGAGCGGGGGGTAGATCGGCGTGGTTCGGGAATCGCATCACCCAGCTCCCGATGACCCCAGGTCCGCATCCCGAATCCCCCGGAACTCGTTCCCCTCGCGCCAGTTCGGCCAGTCCTCCGAGGTGACGATCCGATAGCCCACCCGGAACATCAACTCCAGGTCGTCGAGCGCCCCCGTCAGGTCCCAGGCCGGATCGAACTCGTCGCTCGGCTTGTGGTACCGGTTGCTGGTGTAGTCCGCGCGCCTGGCCAGCGTCCATTCCGTCCCGTGCTCGACGTGGTCGATCCCCGAATCGGTGTAGAGCGAGGGGACGCCCACCTTGGCGAAGCTGAAGTGGTCCGAGCGGTAGTAGAATCCCTTTTCGGGCTCCGGATCCGGACGTAGCGTGCGCCCCACCGCGGCGGCCGCTTCGGCCAGGTGGTCGTCCAGCTCCGAGGCCCCCATCCCCACGACCGTGATGTCGTTCATGGGGCCGTCGACGTTTAGACCGTCGATGTTGATGGTCGCCACCGTGTTCGTGGTGGGGTAGACGGGGTTGGCGGCGTAGTAGGCGGACCCCAGCAGCCCCTGCTCCTCGGCGGTGACGGCCAGGAAGAGGACGGACCGGGCCGGGCGCTCCGGCAGGGCGGCGAAGGCGCGAGCCAGCTCGATCAGGCCGGCGGTGCCGGTGGCGTTGTCGAAGGCGCCGTTGAAGATCGGGTCGTCGAGGGACTCGTCGCCGACCCCGAAGTGGTCCCAGTGGGCGGTGTAGACGATCACTTCGTCCGGGCGCTCGCTCCCCGGAAGCAGGGCGAGGACGTTATTCGACTCCGAGCGCTGGATGCCGAAGGAGACCGCGACCGACGCCGAGGTCCCGAGGGGAACGGCGCTGAAGCCGGGCTGGGTGGCCGCCCGCGCCAGCGCGTCGTAGTCGTGTCCGGCCCCCGCGAAGATCTCGCGCGCCACGTGCCCCTGCACCCAGGCCTCGATCGGAATCCGGTGCATGTTGCCGCCCTCCCCGGCCTGGTCGAACTGCGGGCCCGTCCAGCCGCCTCGCACGACCGACATGGGTATCCGGCGGCCGCCTCCTCGTGGACGACGATCGCGCCCGCCGCACCCTGCCGGGCCGCCTCCTCGAACTTGTAGGTCCAGCGGCCGTAGTAGGTCATCGCATTGCCGCGGAAGACGGCCGAGTCCTGGGTGGCGAAACCCGGGTCGTTGACCAGCATGACCACCGTCTTGCCGGCCGCGTCGACCCCTTCGTAGTCGTTCCAGCCGTACTCCGGCGCGACGATGCCGTAGCCTACGAAGACCATCTCGGAGTCGGTGATCGACTCGTTCTCCACGACCCGTTTGGTCCAGGCGACGAAGTCTTCGGGCCAGGCGTAGTCGAGCCGGCCGTCGCCGGCCCTGATCGTGAGTTCGGGTTGGCCCTGCTCGGTGAGCGCGACGAGCGGAACGCTCTGGAAGAAGGAGTCGCCGTTGCCGGGTTCGAGACCGGCCGCCTGGAACTTATCGACGAGGTAGTCGACCGTGAGCTCCTCTCCGGGCGTGGAGGGGGCGCGGCCCTCGAACTCGTCGCTGGAGAGTGTCCGCACGGCCTCGGTGAAGGTCTCGAGGGACATGGCGGCGGCGGCGGTGTCGGCCGGGTCGGCGGCGTCGCCGTAGCCGCAGGCCGCGAGGGCGGTGCCGGCGAGCAGGGCGGTGAACAGGGTGGGGTAGGATGAGGGTGCGGTAGTCATGGTTCTGGCGTTTCGCTTGGAGTGGCTGTCAACTGCGCATTACTTCTTGTCAATCATGGTTGACATTTGGTGGGTTCCGAATCGTGCTGATCTTTTCCCGGAGATGGGGCCATCAAGGTGGGTGGCGGGCGAGCGGGCCGGATCGGTCGGCTCGTGCGACGCACCGGGCAGGGTAGCCGGGCCGCCCGGATCGGGTCAAGATGCATGGTCCCCGGAGCGGACAGCGTCGCGGGTCTTGCCTCCCGCGCACACACCAAAGGAACGCCGCATGAAGACTCGACTCGCCGCCGCACTTGTCGCGATCGGGATGCCGGCTTGCCAGCAGGACAGCGATCGGGCCGATGCCGCCCCGCCCGAAACGCCCGGCAGCGCTGAAGTGCGGAGCGTCGATGCCCGGGAGGAAGACTATCCGGTCGAGACCTGGGGCGACCTCCCCCTCTCCGAGGCGCGGGACAGCGCGGGCATCCGGATCGTCGAAAACGCCAGCCCTGCGGAGGGTTCGCGGCTGCACTGGGTGATCGGACCGGAGCCGGATGTCTCGATCGGGGATATCGACGGCGAGGATCCCTACCTGCTCAGCTACGCCTGGGACGCCACGAGGCTGTCTGACGGACGGATCGTCGTGGCGGACCGCTCCACGAGTGAGCTGAGGGTGTTCGACTCGGATGGGAACTTCGGCCGCTCGTTCAATCGGGCCGGCGCCAGCCAGGCGCCGTGGGAAGTGACGCGGCCGGAGCTGGTCAGAAGGGACGGGAGCATTCTGGGGATTCTCGCGGAGAGGGAGAACGCGGGCACCGCCGAGGTCCGGATCCTGAACGGGGAGGGAGGACTCCATGTGTCCCTGGGCGACCACCGGAGCCGCCGGGCCCTGTACTTCAGCCGGGAGCTGAAACTCGGCCTCTGGGGGGACCTCGTCGTAGCCGCCCCGAGCGACCGGTACGAACTACGGGCCTACGCCGACGACGGCACGCTGGTGCGAATCGTGCGCCGCGAGCATGTCCCCCGGGTCCCCAGGGCGGAAGACATCCTGGTCGACCCCCGGCTCCGGCCGGAACTGCGGATTCCCATGGAGGCCGAAATGCTCAGGGTCCCGCAAAGCAAGCTCGAGGAGGCCTTCCCCGCCTTCGCGGAGATCATGTCCGACGCGGCCGGCTACCTTTGGGTCCGCGAATTCGAAGGGGATTATACTCTTGACTTGACGGGCTTCCGAAGGATGACCGATGATCGCATAT
>JAPPGI010000049.1 GCA_028874985.1 Gemmatimonadota bacterium
TCACCGGCTTGTCGCCGCACATGCTCAAAACGCTATTTTTCGAGGCGCCCTTCTGATTCGGTCGGTTCTTCATTCTCTTGCTCCTTTCGCAGGCAAGGTATGGAGTGTATCGCTGGACCTGTGGTATCCAACGTTTCGTACCATAGAGTGTCGCGAACCTCGAAAACTGTTCAATGCTGCGGCTCGTCCGGGTGCGGAATCCTCCTTTCAGTGTCGGAGCGCCTGTTCCAGAATCCGGCTGGCCTGGACGCGATGCCTCCGTACGGTCGGCCTTGCGATTCTGAGGTCCGCAGCCACCTGCTCATCGGTCATCCCGAGGAGCAGGACGCGACACAAGACTTGGAACTGCCGGTCGCTAAGGACCTGGCAAGGCACGCGAACAGCCTGCGTGACCTGGACTTCCACACCGCAGCCGCAACCGTTGCGAGGTGACAGGCGCTCGAGGACCTCCCATGTATTGTTCCGCAGGATCTCTCCGCGGCGTTGCCGCCGTCTGACCACGTTGCGCGCCTCATTCTTCACGAACCTGCCCAGCCAACCGCACGGTGAAGCAATCACGAGCACTTGCTCCGGGTTTTTCCTCGTAGCGGAAACGGCAGCCATCGAGGCCCGCTGGACCACGTCTTCGGCAGTATCCACATCCACCCCCTGGCCTACTGCGATCGCAACCATTGCCGGGCGGAATCTGGAGATCCATTCCGCGACCGTCGAGGTCGCATCCGGCTCTTCGCTCATCCGCCCCGACAGTGGTCCATCTCCCTTCGACGTGCCCGCTTCTCCCTGTTCGTCAGGCAACTCCGCAGATCCCGTCGCCCGCTCAGCAACATCTTCCACCCGGTCGGGACCGGGTGCGCTCATCCGGCGTTTCCCCACTCTGGCCATTCTACTCTCTCCTCTGCGATCTCATCGCTTCCGTTCGCTGCGGTGTCTCATCCCGTCCCGCCGGGACGCGAGGACCTCGCCTCTACCCATACTGACGACGCTCGACCCCGAACCGTGCAAAGCGGCATCGCCGGTCGAATGCCGTGGGGGTGTTGTCCGCGGACTGCCAGCAACCTCCGCGAGCTTCCGGCCGTGCCCGCTGGCCAGCACCCGGCCATCCCCACCCACTGCGAAGACCCAGGGCGCGCGTCGGGTCAGGAAGTGGACTTCGTCTCGGCCGGTGGCCCCGGCGATGGACGCCACTTCAACGTGCCACTGCTGCTCCCGCGCGTAGGCGGCGGTCGAAGCAGGCGAACCGGCTGAAAGGGCGAAAACCCGAACGCCATCGTCCCTCGTGGTCCCCAGCCACTCCCGCCAATCGTCCGCCAGCCGCCGGGAGTGGGCACATTCCGGGTCGAAGACGAGCAGCAGCGTGCGGTGTCCATCGCCACGACCGGCCAGCGTGCCATTCGCCCGTCGCAGCGACACGGCCGACAAGTCGTGGCCCGTAGCGATTTCCGCCTCGCGAGTTCCGCTACCGACCATCCGCTTCCCGACCGCCGCCGTCTGGGCGACTGCCAGCAGAGCCAGGGTTGCCATGAGGATGCGGCCCCGTTGAGTCGTCCGGGGGGAACGCCGGGCAGCGGCCGCCCGTTTCAGGACCGACTGATAAGTTCGATGGTGAGCCATTCGATGCCTCCTTGCAGTGAGAACCGGGGGCGCGCGCCGGATGCCGGCCCCTCTACAGGAAGCTTGACGGATCCCGGCGCCGGATCGTGCAAAGCGTGTGGGGGCGCGCATTCCGGTTTCCGCCGATCTTCCGGGAGTGGCCCAGAAGCTCCCTGTGGGGGCTGGGATCGCGGTCGGAGAGTGCCGGATTGCACGTTTTGGGCCCGGGAGCCGTCAGTATTGGTGAAGGACCGATCGATCCGCGATCGGGACTGGAAACTCCAGCGACAAGGAGAAAGGAATTGCGCGCGATCACGATGGGACTCATTCTGGTGAATCTGCTGTTGGGAGCGACCCTGGCGATCACCTCGGGAAGTCAGGGGAACCCCGCAAGCTGGATCCGCGACTGTTGTCGCGGCGAAGGCACGGAGGCGTACTGCTGCTTTGACTGCTGCTGGTTCAGATCCGACTGCGAGAACGATCTTGACTGTCGCCCGGTGCGGACATGACGACCCGCCAGGAACGTGAAGCATTGACCACCGCCGACCTGGTTACCCGATCCGAGAAGTGGATCGGCGTAGCCCTCAGAGCCACCGTTCCGTGGTGCCTCGTGGCCGCGGGGAGTCTGCTGGTGCTTCAACTCACGGGGTGGCGAGAGGGGACAGGCTCCGTGCTGTGGTGGCTGTGGGCCACTGTGGATCGGATCGCCTTGGTTCTGCCGTTTGCGATGTTCGCGAGTGGTATCGCCTTGCGACGGGCATTCCGGAAGTCACGTCGCCTGGTACGCACGGCATTCCGTGTCGGAATCGCGGCGAGCGCGCTGTCATATGTGTTGGCGGGCTGGATCGAACCCGCAGTCCAACACCGCTACCTGGTCGGCACTGGACCGGAGGCCGCTGCACGAACACAGTTTGGGCCGCAAACGCCCGTCGGCCTATTGCGGAATCTTCGCTTCATCGACGAAAACCCCCCTGAGGAATACAGTCTGAGCGTGGATGCTCCTGACCGACACCCTCCGAACGTACTGTGGTGGGTCCTTCACCGCCCGGCTGCCCTCGCCGTCTTCGGACTGCTCAACGTCTTCCTCGGCTTGTTGACCGCCCAGCTGACGGCCGACCTCCGCCGCCGATCTCGCCGGAACGCCCGAGTCGGCACCGGGGTTTTCGGCGGCATGCTGTTTTTCGCCTGCGTCGGAATCGCGTCCCCGATCGAACCCTTCCTGCGCGACGGCACCCTCAGATCGGGAGTCGTGAGCGCTTGGGCCCCGCTGGCTTTGCCATTGACGGAGGCGTTGCTGCTGTGTTACCTGATTCGCAGGAGGCGCGGATGACCTCTGTCGCGAATGCAGCGCGGCCGCACCCATTGGCTGGTTTCGGACGGCTCGCCGCACGAGCCATAGCCGCCCTGTTCCCGCGCCTGTCCACCGTACGGGAGGCCGGAGTGGACAGAGACGACGAAGTCGCCCCAGGCATCGACCTCGACGCCTTCCGCCGCGGCGACTCCGACACGTTCCGGGCCGTACTGCAGCACTTCGGCCCGCTCATCAAGGTGATCGCCGCGGCCCACACCCGTAGCGCTCACGACCGGGAAGAGCTGTTTCAGGACATCACGGTACGTCTGTGGGAGCGGAGGGCACAGTATTCGGCCAGGGGCGAACTGGGCGGATGGATCAACCGGATCGCTCACCGTTTCTGCTACGACCGGGGGAAGGCTCAGCTGGCCAGGGAGACGGCGGCCGAGCGCCACGCCACCGAAGTGCTCGCACTGGACGACGCCGGAGCGGTGCTCGAAGATCCGTCCATCCTCATGGACCGCAAGGACTTCATGGACGACCTCCGCCTTGCCCTCGCCCAGCTGCCGGAGAAGCAGGAAGAGACTTTCACCTTGATCCACATCAAGGGATACGGCACTGCGGAGGTGGCTCGGATGCTGGGGACCCGGAGAGCGACGGTACGGTCCAACCTGCGTCACGCCATTCGCAAACTTCGAGAGTTCATGAAGGAGTACAGCGTATGACCTGCCCCGACCCCGTTGCGCTCACGCGCGCGAACCCGCCGGCTGCCGATCCCGAGGTTGTCGATCACCTGAAGAGCTGTCCTTCGTGCTGGCTGGACTGGCAGATCCAGCAGGGGGCCCGCTACGCCCTGGATCCCGAAGCCGAAGTCCCTCCCGGCCTCAACGAGCGCGCGATCGCCCGGATCGAACGCAAAGCCCGGGAACTGGAAGAAGAGACACGCTGGTGGGACCTCCCGATCCTGGGAACGCTGGTCGCGATCGCCGCCTTCGCCTTCTTCGTCGCAGGGGGGAGCGCGGAAACCGCGATGCCACCCGGCTCCGCCGTGATCGGGGCCGTCGTGTCCGGGATCGTCGCGGCGCTGTACACGTGGTACCAGGACCGGAAGGAGTACCGGGAGGTGCTGCGGACAGCGTAGCAGTCCGTGGATCTGGCCGCCTGAGCGCCGGTCGAGGTGCCGTTCCCCGCTTGACACCAGCCACCCTCCCCCCGTCGAATAAGTCTCCCGTCACGACCCCCACCCGCACCACCCACCAGAGCCGCCCCACCATGCCGCGATACGGAATCTACGGAAGCCACACCCCCGATACCTGCCCGATCTACCATGAGAGATTCGCGAAGCTCTTCGTGGACATCGCGGAACTCGACCCGGAGGAGCTGGCCGAAGAGTACGGCATACACCAGATCGAGGCCCAGTATCATTCGGCGCTGGAACACACCTTTCTCTGGATCGTCGAAGCCGAGGATCCCCACCTGATCGAGGAATTCGGCGTCAACACGGGCCTCGCTTCGTTCAACACCCTCGAGATCGTCCCGGTCCACACCTTCGGCGAGACGGTCGATCGCCTGAGGGTGAGGCACAAGATGCACGAATGAGCAACCCCGGCAGGGCCCGAATCGCCCACACGATCGAGATCTTCGAGGCCGCGCGGAGGCCCCTGTTCATGGTGCTGGACGGCATCGCGCAGGACGAACTCGACTGGAACCCCGCGCCGGGCGTGCGCGGGATCGGCAAGATCTGCCGCCACATGTACCGGGTGGACATCTGGTTCCTGAAGCGGCTCGGGATCGAGCCCGAGATCACCCACGACGCCCCGGGCCCGGCCGACGAGATCGCCGGGCGGATGCGCACGATCCACGAGCAGGTGATCGCCGAGGTGGAGGCGTGCGCGAGCGACGCGGAGCTGATGGCCGAGCGGACCTCGCTCGACGGCAGGACGGGGGCGCGGCTGGGTCCCGACGTGATCCACATGGCGCAGCACTACCTGTACCACCTGGCGCAGATCACCTACCTGAGACGGATCCGTGAACGGGAGTGGAAGGCACCGCTGGACGAGTGGGAGGAAGCGACGCATCTGATCGGGGACCGGGTGCTGGAATAGCCGGCCGCCTCGGAGTCCACGGGCTCCTCGACATGGCCGATTCATCGCTCGGCTCCTATTGTCCTTCTTCCTCCCGATCCCAGGTTCGCCCCGGCAACGACCCCGGGGCGGACGCAGAAGAGACAAGCGCAAGGAGAGCATCCAATGAACGCTGGCTCGCACGTCGATTCCCGGGTCTCGACGGCCCTTCTCATGTCCCTGTCCCTCGCCTTCGCCGGGTGCGCCGACTCCGGCGACGAGAGCGACGCCACCGCGGACGGGTCCGCCATGCAGGCCCTCGTCGACCAGTACGCCGTCTTCACTCTCGAGGCCGACCTCTCCCACCTCTCCGAGAACGACCGGCAGGTCGTGCGGCTCCTGATCGAGGCCGTGCAGCCGATGGACGGCGTCTTCTGGCAGCAGGCCTATGGGGACAAGGAGGCGGCCCTCGCACTGGCTGACGGTGACGAGGCCACCCGCCGCTTCATCGAGATCAACTACGGGCCGTGGGACCGGCTGCGGGGCGACGGTCCGTTCGTCGACGGCGTGGGCGACAAGCCGGAGGGGGCCAACTTCTACCCCGCCGACATGACCGCGGACGAATTCGAGGCGGCCGCCGCCGAAAACGAAGCCCTCCGCTCGCTCTACACGCTGGTGCGGCGGGACGAGGACGGCGGGCTGGTCGCGCAGCCCTACCACGAGGCCTTCGCGGAGGCGCATATGGCCGCCGCCGCCAAGCTGCGCGAAGCCGCCGAGTTGGCGAGCGACCCCGGACTCGCCCACTACCTCATGCTCCGCGCCGGCGCCCTCGAGACCGACGACTACCAGCCGAGCGACATGGCATGGCTCGACATGAAGGACAACCCGATCGACGTCATCATCGGCCCGATCGAGACCTACGAGGACCAGCTCTTCGGCGGCAAGGCCGCGCACGAGGGCTTCGTCCTGATCAAGGACATGGAGTGGAGCGAGAGGCTGGAGCGCTTCGCGGCCCTGCTTCCCAGCCTGCAGGAGAGCCTTCCCGTGCCGGACGAGTACAAGGCGGAGACGCCGGGCACGGACTCCGACCTGAACGCCTACGACGCCGTCTACTACGCCGGCGACGCCAACGCGGGCGCCAAGACGATCGCGATCAACCTCCCGAACGACGAGGAGGTCCAGCTCGCCAAGGGGACCCGGCGGCTCCAGCTCAAGAACGCCATGCGGGCCAAGTTCGACAAGATCATGGTGGGGATCGCGGAGGAGCTGATCGACGAGGACCAGCGGCACTACGTCGTCTTCGACGCCTTCTTCGGCAACGTGATGTTCCACGAGGTGGCGCACGGGCTGGGGATCAAGAACACGATCGACGGCCAGGGCACCGTGCGCGAGGCGCTGCTCGAGCACGCGTCCCCGATGGAGGAGGGGAAGGCGGACGTGGTGGGGCTCCACATGGTGACCCAGCTGTTCGAGCGGGGCGAACTCACCGAACACTCGGTCGAGCACCACTACGTGACCTTCCTGGCGGGGATCTTCCGCTCGGTGCGCTTCGGCGCCGCGAGCGCCCACGGCCGCGCCAACATGGTGCGCTTCAACTACTTCCGGGAGCAGGGCGCCTTCAGCCGGGACGAGGCCACCGGGCGGTACCGGGTCGACTTCGACGCGATGCGGGCGGCGGTGGCGGGGCTGAGCGAGCTGATCCTGACCTTGCAGGGGGATGGGAACTACGAGGCGGTCGCCGCGCTGATCGAGGAGAAGGGGGTGGTGCCGCCGGAGCTGCAGGCGGACCTGGACCGGCTGGACGCCGCCGGGATCCCGCGGGACATCGTCTTCGAGCAGGGGGTGAGTGTGTTGTTCGGGGGGTCATGATACCCGGAATGACAAGCGCAGTTGTCATACTGGAAACCGTAGTTTACAAGGTGGAGGAGGACAAGGTGACAAGAAGCGATCTTCCGCGGTTGCTATCCGCGATTGCGGCTTCCGCCCTCGCGGCCTGTGCGGACACCGGCTCTTACGCCTCCGGACAGGCGGTGGTCACCGAGATCATCGGCGACACGACCGTGGTCCGCACCCTGTCCGGCAGCGTCTGGGAGGGTGGGGCCGCCCTGGTTCCGGAAGTCTCGATCGGCGAACTCGACGGCCCCGAGGAGTTGCTCTTCGGCGGCATCCGGTCCATCGCGGTCGACGACGACCACAACGTCTACGTGTTCGACCGACAGGCACAGCACGTTAGGGTCTTCGACCCGGACGGGGTGTACCTGGAGACGCTGGGCAGGCCGGGCGAAGGTCCGGGAGAGTTCAGCCGGGCCGAGGCCATCGCGATGCTGCCGGACGGGCGGAGCGACTGAGGTCCGAATCACGGCAGGAGATCACGTAAGTTCAATCAGGACTGCACGATCTGCGTTTCCTGCCGTTGTACTGGACCCTGCTGGACCGTAAAGCGAAAGCGGGCAAATCGGACCTGAATGGCGGGAGTGCGGACCCAGACCGATAGGCCGTCATTGCCCCTCGTGGCGCTGGTTGTGGCCCCCGCCTCCGCGCAAGGGCACGCACGTGACCGCGGCGTACATGGCCCCGAAGACGGCGCCCCCCAACTCGCTGCCCGCAAAGCCGCCCGAGACGTAGTCGCCTAATGCTGTGGCGAGCGCGGCGACAAACAGCCCGGCGAGCCCAACCAAAGCGATTGCGCCGGATCGAGCGTCGCGACCGCGCAACATGAGCCACTCGATCCCCGCGCACGCAGCGATTCCAACACCCACGGCGGGTATCACCGCTCGCGCAGGGTCGCCAGCGTCCGCCAGCGCCGCGAGCGTAACCATGCCCGCCGCTCCGCCCACGGTACCAGCGGCCAGCCGCGAGATCCAGAGCCGCGCGATGCCCTCCATGTCTTCCCAGGGAAAACACTGTATGACCGCGATGCCGCCCATGACCGCGCCGAACGACACGGCACCGAGGACAATGTTGAGCACGACCGCCCAAAGTGGGAGGCTCGCAACCTCGCTTGCCGTCCGACTGGCGGAGTCCGCCAAACTTGAGAAGACTGCCATGCCGATCACAATGGCCATGATACAGCGCAGCCGATGTCCCCCGGCTTCGAAGTCCGATCTGCTCATCCCTACCAGCTCATCTTTCCAGGGTGGATTCTCCTCATTTCAGAATCGGTTTGGGTTGCCTTGGGCGACCCGTCCAGAATCCCAGTGAACAGAAGATAGCCTAGAGTATCCGCGGACAACCAGAGGCACCGATACGTGATGGCCGCCGCAACCACGCTCAGAGTCGGGTAACCGGATCGGCACGCCGCACCACCTCCAAGGGGGTCTCGCCTGGGCACCCGTCGGCCTCGCCCGGCATCTCTGAGCCACCATTGGGCACATTTCACGGCCTCGCAGGCCACCGTCTCGGCCCGAGATCCTCATCTCATCAACCCTATGACCCACCACACCTACCGCCCCTGCCCAACGCTTCGGCTTCCCCATCGTTCTGCGCCTCGCAAAGCACTCGGGATGCGGGGCGGGGATTTTCCCGTCATGATTTTGGGGGTTTTCCCGGTGGTGACACGGTTTCCGATGGTACATCGTTGATAGGGTAGACGCTCGTCCCATGATGGGACGACGAATCGACCCTCCGAGACAGGAGATGCATGATGAAGACGCTGTTTGCTCTCACCCTAGCCGTCACCGGGCTGTTCGCCACGGTGGCAACCCCCACAGCCTCCGCCACCGAGGCGCTCTCGGCTATCTCCGCCACGACTACGCCCGAAGTTCCCCCCCTTCCAGTCGCCGAACTGTGCGAGGCGGGCCTCCTGCCCGCGTCCAGCGGACCCTGCACGCTTCTCGGAAGGCGGCTGGCCGTTTCGGCGGCGGTATGTGCCGCTAGCACCTTCGGGTTCATCAAAGCGATTCGTATGGCCCGTGCCGCCGCTGCCGCCGTCCGGGCTGGCGAAGGATTCCTAGCCGGCTTCTTCGGGGGCATGTCCATTCTGTTCTGCTGGGACGTGTACGATACGTATTGGGAATGGGCCGAATGCAGGTCCGGCGGGGCGCAACACTACACTAACGGCATCTCGGCCGCCGAGGAGGAGTTGGCGGACCTCCTCGACAGCGCGGCTGACGAGCTCGAAGCCGGCAGACTGCCCGAGGACCCGGAGAACCCCGGTCTGGTGAGACACTAGAATGGGATGGCTTGAGTATCTAATCCCAGTTGGTGCCGTGGTGGGTGTGGGAGCCGGCTTTGGAGCGGTGGTTTGGGGGATCATGACGGTGATCCAGGCCGACAAGCCCGACAACAACTAACGGCCAAGAGGCTACGAGGGCCTCCGGCGGGCTGAACCCGCCGGAGGCTTCGTATGTAGCGGGGCAAGTACTCTCCCGGGGCCTGAATGTTACCCGGCATGTAAAGTTTCCCTGAAGTCGGCATGTAAAATGTCCCACATT
>JAPPGI010000114.1 GCA_028874985.1 Gemmatimonadota bacterium
TGCCCATCCCGGACGGTAACGGCCCCCTCGTCTTGACGCAAGGGCATAATCACCGCTTCGTGGAGAAGTTCGAGCGCGAGGTGGGCCTGCCGCAGATCCGGGCGACGCCGGAACTGGCGCAGATGGTGCTGGTGAACCGCAGCCGGCTTTCGGTGCAGCCGGTGACCGAGGCCGAATTCGAGCATATCGTCGCGATGGCCGGGAATCGGTCGTGACCCCACGGCGTCCTTCCCCGGCAGCCCGCGGGCATGATCCCGGCTTTCTCCACGGACTGCTCACCCTGATCGGTGGGGCGACCCTCTGCCTTGCCTGCACGAACGCGCCGGACCAACCGCCCCAATCGGTGGATTTGGAGTGGGAGCTCGTCGAGGACCTGCGGCTCGACCCGAACGCCGAGGACTTTTCCGTGGTCGGACGTCTTTACGTCGGACCACAGCGCGAGATCGTCGTTCCGGAGCCGCAGGATGCCCGGCTGCGGATCTATGATTCGACCGGAACGCTGGTGACCATGGTCGGGAGGAGTGGGGCAGGACCCGGAGAATTCCTGCACGTGGGTCCCGTCTATTGGGCTTCGGACACGTTGGTCGTGTTTGACACCCAGCTGGCCCGCGCGACGTACCTGCTGTCGGACGGGACTCTGGCCCGCACGGAGGCCGGCCGGTTCTTTCGCCTGGCCATCGGTGCCCCGGGTGCGGATAGCACCTTCATGGCCTTCATTCCCCAGGCCGTCGACGACGAGGGGGCGAAGCTCGGGGTGGCCTACCAGCGGGGATCAACCGGCGGAACGAGGGAGCCGGCGCGATTGGTGGTTCTGCGGGTGTCGCGTGACGGGGAACCGAGCGTAGTCGCCACACCTCCGCAGCACGACGACGAACGTTGGAACGTCACCATATCCGGCCTCACCAACCCGGTTCCCTTCACATTCCGCCCATGGCCCGAAGTCGCGCCCGATGGAAGCCGGTTCCTCTTCATGACGACCGATCAGTCGACCCTCGGCCCCACCTACAACCTGACGATGGTCCGCCCGACCCATGACACGGTGTTCTCGCGGTCCTATCCGTACCCCGGAGAGCCGATTCCCGATTCGGCAATGGACCGGGGCATCGCCGACATGGTGCCGGAGAGCGACCTTGCCCGCCGCTTCAGAGCGGTGGCCCGCGAACGCGCGCCCCTTGTGTACCCCCCGGCCGGTGTCACGCTGGGTCTCGACGGGACGATCTGGGTGGAACTGCGCCGCACGGATCGTGGCACGCCCGTGCGCGTGCTGAGCGAGACGGGCGACCCGATCGGTTCCCTGCTTCTGCCGGCGCGGTCGCGCATCCGCCAGGCCAGCATGACCCACGTGTGGGTGACCGAATACGACCCGCTGGATCTCGCCAGCGTGGTTCGCTACCGGGTGATTCGGCGCCCTGGCACGAGTCCCGGAGGAGAGGGGGAAGACTGACGACCCTGCGTCGATGAAGGTCATGTCCAAGTAGTCGAGCCACCTCGATGCAGCAGTCGTTCATTCACCGAGCGCCTCAACCGCCCCGGGAAAGTATGATGTGATCTCCAGGCCGACGACTACCGTCTCCCCCGCAGCGCCGCCTCGTCCGGCAGCCCCCGGCTCACCGCCACCACCTCACCCGGCCCCGCCACCGGCGCGGCCTCGAAATCCCGCAGCAGCTTCCGAATCCGCCCCGTCACCCTGTCCGTCACGACGGCAATGGGCCGCTTCACGGTCGCGTCCAGCCGGTCCGAGCCGTTCGGCCCCGACACGGTGATGCTCGCCAGGGATCCCGCCCAGGCGGGGTCCACCGGGAGGGTGAATACGAAGTGCTCCTCCCCGCTCTCCGCCTCGATCCGCGGGTCGAACCTCAGCGCGAAGAGCGGCCCGCCACGCGCGGTCCGTCCCTCGATCCGGTAGCGGCCGCCGCCCTCGGGCAGGGACGGCACCGCATCCACGACGAACGCGGGGTCGAGGGTGACCCCGTCCGGGCCGGTGCGGCCCCAAAGGACCAGCGAAGGCGTCCTGCGCCCGTCCGCTGCCTGGGGAGTGTCCACCTCCTCCTCGTAGAGTCGGTATTCCAGCGCCTTGGCGTAGTGGTAGTCGCTGACCCAGTAGCCGAGGCGACGGCAGTAGGACATGACTTCCGCGGTGGCGGGACTCCAGAGCATTCCCGTTTCCCGGTCGTGTCCCCATGCGCCCGTGCGCCCGCCCGCGTGGGGAAAGTCCCAGTCGACGTAGTACCGGGGATCGCCGCAGTTTGTGTGCAGCAGGCTCATGTTGTGACCGAACTCGTGCGTCATGGTCCCCGTCGTGGTGTCCGAGAGGTTCGCACGGCCGTTCAGATAGGCGACTCCTCCTCCGCCGATGATCCCGGTGTAGTACCCGGGATCGCCGTCCGCTATGCGCAGCAGGTCGACCTTCTGCAGCAGATACCCGCCGGGTGACACATGAAACGTCTCCCGCACGGAGAAATCGTAGTCGCTGATGGGCAGCATCTTCAGTGTTTCCCGAACCGCTTCGCTCCGGGTGGTCATTCTGGACGCCCCCTCCGCGAGGGCGGTGCCACTCCCTTGGACCTGGATCGGCACGATGGTCATCTTGAATTCGCGGACTTCGCGCACATCCAGCTTGAGCCTGCCCGACCGGGGAACCCGCCGCTGGCTTCCGCCCCGCAGGGGCAGTTTCAGGCCCGGGTCCAGTTCCACGACCATTTCGACTCCCGGAAAGAGCACGTTGCCCGGAATCCTCGCGTGGTGAGTGGCCTCGAGCCGGCTCTCGTCGACCTCCACCGGGATCCCGTGTCCGCCCACGGCGGCCATTCTGGCGACGTGGACCACATTCCTGCCCCTGTAGAAGGTCACGCGCACGTCGGAGTCGAGGTGGTTGACCGAGTCGGCCACGACGAAGACACGTGCCAGGGCTTCGCGGCCGGCAATGAGAGGGACCGAGGCATCGCGGTTCTGCACCGCCTGGGTCAGGTACACCAGGGGGATCGTGGCCACGATCGGCCTGGCCCCCACGCATTTGCTGCCACTCCAATCGCTCATTCCGTCCAGCCACTCGGCGATGTCCGCCGGAGGCACGCAGATTTCGGTATCGGCGAAGTGGAAGGTCTCGAGGCCGAGCTCAGTCATCCATTTCGGGAGAACGCCCCGGAGCCCCGTGTTCCCGCTCACGTCCAGGCGGGTCAGCCTGTCAAGGTAGGCGAGCTGCCGCGGCAGCCTCCCGGAGGCGACGTTGTCCTTGAGGTCCAGGGCCGCCACCCGGCCGTTGTCGTCGACGGACACGCCGGCCCACTCGCCCAGCGTCGCATCCGTCAGCCACCCGGCCTCGCGCGTCCAATCGGAGCCGTTCATCGCCTCGTACAGTGCGGTGAGAACCAGTCTGTCGTGGCGTGACGCGCCGCAGGGTTGGGGCTCGACCTGGAAGATGGCGTCCAGCCATCGCCGAAAGGCGGCTCCGCGCGGGACGCAGAGGCCGGTTCCCGCGTATTCGAAGCGAGCGAGCCTGAGCCGGGTCACGCTCTCCGGCAACAGGCCCTGCAGCGGGTTCCCGGAGAGCCGGAGCAGGTGCAGTGCCATGGCGTCTCCGATCCGGGCGGGCAGCGGCCCGGTGAGGCTATTGTTCCGGAGGTTCAGAAGAATGAGGTGCCCGAGCCTGCCGATCGAGGATGGAATCGGGCCGGTCAGTCGGTTGTCGTCCAGATTGAGCCACCTCAACCGGGAGAGTTCGCCGATCTCACGCGGGATTTCGCCGGTCAGGCTGTTGTTGGGAAGGTTGAGCGTGATCACCCTGCCGAGGCTGTCGGTCCCGACGCCGTACCAGTCGGAGAGCGGCCCGTTTCTCAGCCAGGCGCCTCGCCGGCGCCAGCCGCCGCCGCCGGTCGCGTCGTAGAAGCGGGTCAGCACGTAGCGTTCGGGATCGTCGCTGACCACGATCTCCACCTCGGTCAGGAGCGTATCGTGCCTGACCACGATCCGCGCAGCTCCCTCGCGACGCGCGACCACGAACCCCATCGGATCGACGCCGGCGACCCCGGCGGCGTCGGTGTCCCACTCCACGCCGGCGTTCCGCATCCTGTCGCCGTTCTGGTCCCTCACCACGGCGGTGAGCTGCACGGTGCCGCCGTCGGCAGGAAGGATGGCGAAATCGGGGGTGACCTCGATGGCGGCCGGGTAGAGAAGGGGACGCTCCGGCTCGATCGGCGTTTCGCAGGAAGCGATAAGCAACTGGGCGCAACAAAGCGGGATGATTCGGAGGCCCATACTCCGATGCCCGTTTCGACTCCGGTACATTCCGTACCCCCATTTCCTGAAGTGACAGGGAGGTTCCAGTGTGTTCAAATACGGCGCCGTGTGCAACACCTTTCCGCGGTGAGCGGCTCACCGTCACCACCTCACCCGGCCGGACGGCGTCCACGACGATCGCGGGGTCTAGGGTGACCCCGCCCGGACCGGTGCGGAGCGCGCCGGGCGCGGGGACTGGACGGGACCGGCACGACGGGCGAATATGACTTTCCTTCCCAGCCACGTATGTCACCCTGCCCCGGATCCCGACAGATGAGCACAGCCGCCCGCGGCGCTTCGACCGTGGTTCCGAGGTCCGGCCAGCCGTTGCCCGCCCCTCCGGAGGACGAGATGGAAGCGGTGACCGGAAGGTTGCAGCGGGCATGCGCGAAGGCGGAGGCGGAACGATGATCGCCGGGCTCCCTCTCGACACCTGGGTGCTGATGGTCGCGTGCACCGTGCCCGCGCTCGTTCTGGTGGTGGCCGCGTACCTTGTGCACCGGGCGGCGGACATCGGGAAGGGTGCAGAACGTGGTGGCGACGATGGGTGACGCCGGCTCCAGCAGCGCCATCATCGCCGTCCTCGTCCTCTACTTCTTCATCCTGATCGGAATCGGCTGGTGGGGCAGTCGCGAGAGCCGCTCGGTCGCGGGGTTCTACGTGGCGGGCAAGAAGCTCCCGTCCTGGGTGATCGCGTTTTCGTCGAACACCACCGGCGAGAGCGGCTGGCTGCTGCTCGGGCTGACGGGCATGGGCTACCTGGTGGGCTTCCACGCGCTCTGGGTGGTCCTGGGCGAGGTGATCGGCGTGGCCCTGGCGTGGTCGGTGGTGGCGCGCCCGTACAAGGAGTTCACCGACCGGTACGATGCGATCACCGTGCCGGACTACCTCGCGGACCGCTTCGCCGACCGGGCCCACATCATCCGGTTCGTGAGCGCGGTGATCATCTTCAGCATGGTGTGGGCGTACACCTCGGCGCAGCTGACCGCTTCGGGCAAGGCGTTCTCGTCGTTCCTGGGGACGAGCTACGAGGGCGGCGTCCTGATCGGGGCCGCCGTCATCTTCGTGTACACCAGCATCGGCGGCTTCAAGGCGGTGGCGTACAGCGACGTGCTGCAGGGCGTGCTCATGTTCCTGTGCCTGCTGGTGCTGCCGATCGTCGGGATCGCGCATGCGGGGGGATGGGGCGAACTCATGGCCGCGATCGGGGCGGCGGATCCGGCGCTGCTCAGGCCGATGGGAGAGCACGGTCTGACGGTGACAGGGGTGATGAGCGCCGTGAGCTTCGTGGGGATCGGGCTGGCGTTCCTGGGGGCTCCGCAGCTGCTGACGCGCTTCATGTCGGCGCGAAATCGCGGGGAGATACTCGGGGGCGGGGTGATGGCGGTGGTGTGCATGATCGTCTTCGACATCGGCGCCGTGCTGACCGGGATCGCGGGGCGCGCACTCTTCCCCGGCCTGGCCGACCACGAGACGGTGCTGCCGGTCATGTCCACCGAGCTCTTCCCGGCGATCATTGCGGGCGTGATCCTGGTGGTCGTCCTGGCGGCGATCATGTCGACGGTGGACTCGCTGTTGATCCTGGCCTCGTCGGCGGTCGTGCGCGACGTGGTGCAGAAGGTCTACCGGCCGGACTACCCGGACCGGAAGCTGTCGCTGATCGGGCGGGTGCTCACAATCGTGATCGGCCTCGGGGGACTGGCGGTGGCGCTCCCCGAGAGCCGCATGCTCTTCTGGTTCATCCTCTTCGCGTGGTCGGGGCTGGCCTCGGCCTTCACCCCGGTCGTGCTGTGTTCGCTGTTCTGGAAGCGGACCACGCGCGCGGGGGCGATCGCGGGGATGATCTCGGGGTTCCTCACGGCGGTGATCTGGACGCTGGCCGTCAAGCAGCACTTCTACGACCTGTACGAGATGATTCCCGGCTTCGCGGTGGGCTTCGCGGTGACGATCGGGGTGAGCCTGTTCACGGAGCCGCCGGAGGAGGCGGGCGCGGTGATGGACCACGTGCGGCGCGTGGTGGGGGGGCCGTTCTCGGCGGGGGAGGGGGACTGAGACAAGCGCGGTGCTACGATGCTTCCGCGCCTCCCCCGCACCTATGATCGCCTTGTGATCGCGGCCGCTTGGAATCACCGATCACCCGGGACTATCTTTCGACACGATGAGCGAGCATCCCCACCTCGTCAATGCGCCGATTCGCGAGGCCCTGATCGACTTTCGGGTCCGCCTGCCCCCCACTTGCTCGCCTGCAACCTTGCTGGCGCTGACTGAGGAGTTGCACACGGAGTATCCCAAGGTCGGCCCGATTCAGCAGTTCCAGGGCACGATTCAACTGAGTGGCGAAGGTCCCGTCACGGTCCAGAAGGGCCCGCAACTGCTCGGCTACAGACTGGGGAGCGCCGACGGCCTCAACATCGCTCAGATCCGGATCGACGGATTCACCTTCAGCCGGCTTGAGCCCTACGAGTCCTGGGACCGGATGGTCGAGGATGCCTGGGTCGTGTGGAGGAAGTACCTGGAAAGTGCCGCTCCGCTCGGCGTCGAACGGATCGCCACCCGGTTCATCAATCGCATCGTCCTTCCGCCTTCGGGGCAACTTGCCGAGGTCTTCAGGGTACCTCCCGAAGTGCCGGGCGGCCGGGTCGGCTCCCTCCTCTTCCGCTATCAGCTGGCACCGATGAACGGGGTGACCGCGATCGTATCGCTGGCAACCGAGGACGGTCCTGAATCGTCCATGATACTGGACATCGATTGCTTCGTGAGGAAGTCCTTTCCGACGGACGGGGACGCACTTCGACGCCAGCTTCGAAGAGTCCGGGGTGCGAAGAACCGGATCTTCTTCAGGAGCCTTACCACCGAGGCCATAGAGAGGTACAAATGACGGCCAGAGCAGCGAGCATGGTCCTGCCCGGGCCGGGACTCGGCCATCGGAGCACGGACCGAGGGGCCAGTCGAGAGGCACATGTCATCCAAAGGGCAATTCGGTCAGTCGAACGCAGGGCGTGGGACACGGAGCAGAGCCGTGTAAGGCGCGAGCGGGATTGGGCCCTTGCCGAGGCTTTCCTCGAATGTTCACAGCCGGACTGGGACGGGTACGGTGCCGCGCCCGCGAACGAATTGTCGATGGCTCGGGCGAGAGAGGTGCTTGCGGCGTTTCCCGAATGTCTGGGTGTGCCAGACATCGCGTTCGAGCCGGACGGAGATGCTGGGCTGGAGTGGTGGCGAGGGCCGGATAGGGTGCTATCGGTTAGCGTCGGCCGAAACGGCGAACTTCGATACGCGGCGCGGCTGAACGCGGCCAGGGTCATCGGGACTGAGGTATTCGCGGACGGGCTGCCGAAGCGGTTGGTTGAGGTGGCGTATGAGTTGGTTGAGTAGGCAGGATCGCTCAGCTTCGAGTGAGGGCCTGCCGCTCACACGCTTTGCCTTCACCAAGAGGAAGGCATGCCAACGTTGTCGGGTGGCCGAAGGAGCGGGACCAGCAGCTGGCCCTTGCCCAGGGATCGGCGAGCGCCGCTCGGTCGGTGCCGCCGATGGCCGGCTGAGCGAACCGGTTCGGACGGGAGGGTTCTCGCCTGTACCACCCACCAACTGCTACCATAGCAGCCGACCACCACCGTAGCGGCAGACCGCCACCACCCCGGAACCCACCCCATGTTCGGCCTCGACTCCATCCCCAACCCGCTCGAGGGCGCCCCCTTCGGCACCGCGCTCGAGCTCTGCCTGGTCATCGCGTTCGTCGCATGGTTCCTGTCCCTGGTCACCCGCGAGTTCTCCTGGATCGACCGTCTCGGGTCCCTCTGTCCGCCCCTGTGCTGCCTGATCGTCGCCTTCGCGACCGACGTCCAGTGGGCGCGCGTCAACGTCATGGGGGCCGGCGAGGATGTCGCGCGGCCGTTCCTCACCACCGGAATCTTCCGGGCCGACCTCCGGGTCCTGACGTCGCGGTGAGCGGGAGCCGGAAACAGGGACCGTCGCCCGGCGATCCGATGCCCTCGGAACCGGTCTTCTTCCCAACCCACGCCCACCTGCGCGCCTGGTTCGCGGCCCACCACGACAAGGCCGACGAGCTGTGGGTCGGCTACTACAAGAAAGCGACCGGGATTCCGAGCGTCGACTGGCCCGAGTCTGTGGACGAGGCGCTCTGTTTCGGCTGGATCGACGGCATTCGCAAGTCGGTGGACGACAAGAGCTACAGGATTCGCTTCACGCCGCGCCGGAAGGGCAGCCACTGGAGCGCCCGGAACCTCGGGCGCATGAAGCACCTGTTGGAGACAGGGCGGGTGACGGAGGCGGGTATGGCCGCCTACCGTGCCCGCGATCCCGCGAACGAGAAGCGGGCCGCCTACGAGCAGGGTGAGGTCAGGCTGCCGGCGGAGTATGAGCAGAACCTGAAGGCCGTGCCGGAGGCATGGCGCTACTGGGAGGCGGAGCGGCCGTGGTACCGGAAACAGGTGGCGTGGTGGGTGGTGAGTGCGAAGCGAGAGGAGACGCGCAAACGCCGCCTGAAGGTCCTGATCGAATCGTGCGCGCGCGGCGACGTGATTCCGGCAATGCGGGGGCGACGGTAGCCGAAGAGACACCGGACCAGCTTCCCGGCAAAGCGACAGGACCGCCGGTACGGCGCGGTTCATATGTCGGACACATACAGTTCCGCCTCATGGCCGCACACTCGGCCCCGGTAATATGGGTCTTCCGCTTCGGACCAAAAGTCATTGAACCTGGAGTCGAGGGTGAATTCAACTCCGCACCGACCGGACTCCTTTCCACGCTCCCAACCGAACGTTCCGGAAAGGGTCCAACGTTACGGAACAGGTGACGCTGTGGATTCACTTTGTCGCGAGAGATCACTTTTCGAATCCTACGGCCCGTTGATCGTGACAATGACCTTGAACTGCGACTGTTAGGGTTAGGCCCCTATCTGCCAACGCGGGGGGAGACGCGGGAGGGTAAAATGATTAGAGTAGGG
>JAPPGI010000187.1 GCA_028874985.1 Gemmatimonadota bacterium
TATGCGATCATCGGTCATCCTTCGGAAGCCCGTCAAGTCAAGGGTATAATCCCCAATGTAATCTGCGCTTGTCGTTTCATCGCCGGGTCGGTCTGGTCGCCGACTACCCCAGACTCACTTGACGCGGAACGGTGCCGTCGCTTGCGAGCGCCGACGCCACCTCGCAGCTTCCCCCTCGCGAGACTCCCCGCCGAATGACCGCGTGGCTCCCCGCCCGAGACGGGGGAGGCATCAGCCATGGATCGGGCGAAAGCCGAAGATCACATCCCAAACGACTCCGTCCGATGACCGACGTCTTCGAGCCCGGGAAGCGGAGCGAGATCATGTCGCGCGTTCGCGGCCGGGACACCAAGCCGGAGATGATCGTTCGCAGGATCGCGCACGGACTCGGGTACCGGTTCCGACTCCACCGCCGGGATCTTCCCGGCTCCCCCGATCTCGTGTTTCCGAAGTACCGGGCCGTGATCATGGTCCACGGGTGTTTCTGGCACAGGCATCCCGGGTGCAAGCACGCGTCCAGCCCGAAGACGCGCGTGCGTTTCTGGGAGGACAAGTTCGAGGGCAATGTGGTGCGGGACCGGCGCAATGAGACGGCGCTCGGCGAGCTCGGCTGGCGGGTGATGGTGATCTGGGAATGTGAGACGAGGGATCGGGAGGCGGTGGCGGAGCGGATCGTGGGGTTCCTGGGTGGGGGGGAGGGCGGTTAGGCCTCCCGCAGCGCCTGTCCGCCACCTAATCCCGGTGCCTGGGCCTACCCCATCGAGCAGATGCCCCTCCCCTGAGCCAAAAGTCGGATTATCGTAGGGGTATGACGAACCTTCCAGTCGGCTTCTTGCTCTGACCAATGGCCGAGCTTGATCTTCCCCGAGGCCCCCGGGAACTCTTTCACGCCGTCCACCAACCGCTCGCCGAGGCCTTCGGCGGCGAGGAACACCTCCGCTTCGGCGGCGGAACCGCTCTGGCCGCCCGTTGGGGGCACCGGCACAGCGTTGACGTGGACTTCTTCGTCGAGGAGGAACCCTACCGCCACTTCCACCGCGCCACCGGAGGCCGCTTCCTTCTTGACATGTGGACCAGCCATCCCATGACACGCGCCAACATCGACCGCATCGCCACGGAGATCACCTTCCACGGCCGGGACGGCCACGTCAGCATCGCGTGCGCTCGCGGCCTTTACGGTGCCGATCCGCGCTCCTCCGACACCCCTCGTGGCACCGCCGTCCCTCTCGAGACCACCGCCGAAATCCTCACCAAGAAGCTCCTCTACCGCATGGCGCAGGAACAGACGATCATTTCCCAGGACCTTTACGACCTCGCCTTCGCACAGCGCCGCGACCCGGCCGCCCTTCGCACCACGCTCGACGCAGCCAACCCCGAGCAGCTCCGCCGCATCCTCGTTGCTTTCGACGACCACACCGCATCCGGGCACCCTCTAACTCCCCTCATCGATCCATCCGACCCCCAGCTGGAGCGCGACGCCCCCGCTATCATCCACCGACTCATCGAGCGCGAATCCCTCATCAGGCCCGACCCAGGGCCGGAACGCGGACCCACTTTCGAGCCCTCCCGCTGATCCCCCCACCCCATGATCGACTACGACCTCGTCCGCACCTACTACTACCACCCTCCTTCTCCCCACCCCGAGCGCGTTCCCAGCGACGAGGAGCTCATCGCCCGCTACGAGCGCCGACGTTACGACGACTGCATCCTCCGGGGGGGAGATCCGGCGGCCGAAGGCCTTGGCCCACACGGCTCCATGATCGGTGGACCTGGGAAGCCCGTCACCATCCATTCCACCACCCCGGAGCGCACTACCCTTCTCGATCCGCTGCCGCTTCCCTGGTGGGACTATCCCCGCGCCCGACTCCGCATCCTGCCGCCCGGAGGCCAACCAGCCGCCGACGCCTACCTCGCGCGCCTCTCCGGCGCCCACTTGGCGGGCGTCCTCAACCGCCCCAGCGGCCCCCGCCTCGGTCAGCTCTTCCGGTCGCAAGCTCCCTCGGAGCCCGACCGCGCAATCCTCCGCCATCTCTTCGGGGCCATCGCCGCTCCGCGTTTCTACCGCCTCCGCACCGACGGAGGCGTCTCCCTCTACGAGATGGCCCGGGCGCTTCACAGCACCCGCACCCGGCGCGCAGCCCTCGTCCGCTGGATCAATCGCTACGCGCGACGGCCGCAACCGGAGCTGGGCCACAGGGGGGGGAGAGAGACCGAGGGAACCCTGCCTAGTCTTCGCCCTTGAGGCCGAGGCGGATTTCCTCGCGCCTGGCGAAGGTGCGCGGAGATTCCGGTACGAAGTCGAGATCGGACGACCACCGGCGGACGACGGCGGAGATGGCCCTCTATTCGTGAATCACGAAACACTGGTTCACTTTCCCAAGGGAAGGCGGCGCAGACTGCTTGAGCGGCGGTCCCCCGGGGAGCCCGTTTACGTTTCTCGCGAGTTCGGTCTCACTGCCGGCGATGACCGCCTGAAGGGCGTTGAGCCCAAGCGGTCGGCGGTCGCCACCCTGGCGTTGGTCAACGTGCCCGCGGCGGCACGGCTGGCGGCCTTCCTCAGAGACACCCTGCTCGGCGCGAGCAACATTGCCGGCAATGACACGTTCACACGGAATACCCCGGCCGTCATCGGGTGGTTGGAGGCGAGTGGCGAGGCACGGGCATGGGCGCGGGGCCAGGTTCGCCGTAGCGATCTCGGAATCGAGGACATCGAGGTCGTCGACGGATTCGGCGGCAAGCACATCCGTTTCAGCCACAGGGGGCTGGACGTGCCGGTCGTGCTCGGCCTGGAGTCAAGGGGCACGCGGGAGCTGGTTCACCTGCTGCCGTTGATCAGGTTCGCGCTGGACACCACCGGCCTGGCGATCCTCGACGAAATCGTCTCGCATTCGATGATCTGGTCACCGATTCGGGCGATCGCCTCCGGGTCCGTGATGTCGTCCAGCAGCTTGGACAGCCGCTCGGCCGTCGACCGGCGCGGCCCTGGGTCTCTTTTCGATTGATCGGGGGGAGTCCGTGCGCTTGGTCAGACCTGCGGATCTCGGCGCGGTGAGGCAGGCCTCTTACGTGAGTTATCAGCAACTGATAACTTGAAAGATGACGATGCCTGACCGAGATCCGGGGCTGGACACGCTACTCCACCTTCACGGCGAGACACTCTTCGTGGACGATGCGGGCCACTGGGTGAAGTTCGTCGTGGTGCAGACCGAGGTGACACCGGAACGGCCACACGGCCTCCGCTATTCGCTGACGCTGCACGCGCCGGATGGCGCCAGGCTGATTGGATTCGACAATGCGCACCCGGTGAGGGAGCGGCGAGGCCCAGGCGGCGGGCAACGGGCGGAGCGCGACCACCGGCATCGACTGCGGACAGTCCGGCCCTACGAATACGAGAACGCGGCCACGCTGCTGACGGATTTCTGGAAGGAAGTGGACCAGGTACTTCGAGAGAGAGGATCGATTCCATGAAGACACTGAAGATCGGTATCGCCGACTACGACCACATGAAGGCGCGCACCATGGCCATTGCTCGGGGCGAGCGCACCCCTGTGAGTGGTGAACCCAAGGTCTGGTTCACGTCGATCGAGAGCTTCGCAAGGCTCCTGTCTGAACACAACAGGTATCTCTTGGAACTGATTGCCCGTGAGCGCCCGCGGTCGCTCACGGAGCTTGCGGAACTGGCTGGGCGCAGCAAGTCCAATCTCTCGCGAACCCTGAAGACGATGTCGCAATACGGACTCGTGGAATTGCGGCGAGCCGGGCGCGGCAGGCTGGTGGCACGGGTGCCCTACGACCAGGTTAGGCTCGATGTCTCGCTGACGGGGAGGAGTAGTAGTGGGTCGGCCGGTGTCAGCCCGTGAACGGCTCGGAGTTGACCCGAGGATGACGTCCGCTTCCATGACGGGGATTCGTTCGCGGTTCGCGGCGTCCTCGGCGCGGGCGTCCGCCCAGTCGATCCGGCGGCGGCCTCCCGAATTCACCCGGTAGAGGCGCTGCTCGCGCTCGTAGAATCCGGTGACGAAGTCCTCGAAGAGCCTCCACATGGTGGCGCTTTGTCGCGGCGGAAGTCGCGCAAGGCGGTTCGGCCGGTATTCTCGTCGACCACCGAACTCCGGTGGAGGAGCCGGCACACCGAATGCCCGCGTTTGTGCGTGGCGGTGGGGTCAGCCCTGCCCGGCTCGCGCCAGCAGCTCTTCCCCCGTCTCGCATTCGATGATCTGGTCGCCGATTCGGGCGATCGCCTCCGGGTCCGTGATGTCGTCCAGCAGCCTGGACAGCCGCTCGGCCGTCCATGCACCGAACTTCAGTCTTGCTTGCCGACGGACCAAGGTGATCCGCCCCTCCCGATTCGCCTGCTCCTTCTGTTCCTCCACACCTGCGTAGATCATTCCAGCCTCCTTCAGCGACTTCACCTGTTCGAGCACCTCATCTTCGATCCCCCACGATTCGGCCGCTCCCAGCACCCATTGCCGGAACGCCTCGCGGAGCCGCGTGTGTTCGGATCCGCCGTAGACCGTGAGCACCTGATGGACCACTCTCGTGACGTTCCCGGCCGACGGGTCGAGCTCCATGCTCGCGATCCACGCCACCAGGTTCGCCTCGCCCGCTATCGGAGGTTGGCGGGCCAGCGTCCTCAGGTCAAGCACCTGGTGCGGCAGCCGGGGCTGACGCTCGGCGAGCCACCCGCGAACCGGCTCGATAAGGTCGAAGACGTTGTCCGGGGCGGTCCAGCGTTGTCGGCCGTTGTAGATGGTGATCGCAAGCACCGGCGGCAGCCGTCCTCCGGGTGCCAGCTCCGTCCGGCGTTCTCGTGTACCAACCAGGCCGTGGTAGTGGAGGGCGACGTAGCAGAGGGCGCGCACGGCCATGTAGCGCTCGGGGGCCGACTGGAACTCGAGTTGCAGGAGCAGGTGCCGCGAGCTTCCGCGGAAGTGGATCTTCCACAGCATGTCGGCCTGGAACCGGACCAGGCTGGGAGCGCTGCGTTCAGTGCCCAGACTCTCCGCCCTCGCGAAGTCCAATTCGTCGGCGAGGCGGCGGTCGACGAACCCGCGGATTAGGTGCTCGACGGCCAGTGGCAGTGAGAACAGGAGCTTGTAGGACTGGTCGTGCCTGCGGGACAACGAGCATCTTCGGCTGTGGCCGCGGTACCGGGCGGGTGGTTCCGGCTCTCGGCGGTGCCTACGGCGCGTGGGTTGCGGGGAAGCTCGCGGTGGGGCCGGGGCGCTGGTATGGCGGGATGGGACTTCTTTGCGGGGCTGGGACGAGGTCACCCCTTGAACACTACCTCCCGATGATACTCCAGAAACCGCCGGTGCGGCCGGTGGATCTCCTGCTCCGGCAGCCGCAGCCGCCCGTCGGGGTTCAGGTGGAGCTGAGCGCGACGCCGTTGCGGAGGCTGTCCGGTCCGTTGGCGTGCACGGGCCGGATGTGCGCGGCCTGGGCCTCGGCCCGCCCGCCGCCGTTGATGATCCGGAGACCGCTGACCGCGCAGGTGTTGTCGTAGGCCCGCTTGATGCCCGTGGCGAACACCTGGGTAGGGGGCGAGCCGATCATCAGGATGACGTCTCCGTGTCAGCAGGTTATTCTATCCCCACCGTGGAAGGAGCAAGCGACTGGGAGCTGTTGGAATGCGTGAAATCATCTTCGAAGTGACGGAAGCCCCCGAAGGCGGCTACGACGCCAGAGCGCTCGGCCACAGCGTCTTTACTCAGGGCGATGATTGGGACGACCTGAGGGAGATGGTCAGAGACGCCGTGCTCTGCCACTTCGATGACGGGGAGGCGCCCAGGGTGATTCGATTGCACTTCGTGAGGGAAGAGGCCATCGCCGTATGAGACTGCCGCGAGATCTCGCGGGACGGGATCTCGTCAAGCGGCTCAAGCGCCACTATGGCTACCGCGTCACCCGCACGACAGGAAGCCACATGACTGCCACGCGGACCACCGATGCAGGTCGGCACAGTGTGACCGTGCCCGTCCACCGTGAGGTCTTGGTGGGCGTGGGCGGGGGTGTAGGGGGACGGGGGTGGAGGTGGGTAGCCCATGAACCACATTGTCCGACGCACCCAAGGATCTGGAGACGACCACTTGGTCAGACGCTTCACCGTCAAAGTGCCGCCCGCGACGGGCACGCTCTCGCAGCGGTGCCAGTCGGCTCTCCGCGTGTGTATGCGGAACCGGTCGGCGTCGCGATGGTACTCGTATTCCCCCCGCACCCACGCCCAGCCGATGAACCGCTCGCCCGTGCGGGTGGCGAGGACCAGATCGCCGGGCTTCATCTCCCTCGTGAATTCCCACGCGGCCAGCGAGTTGTTTGTTGGATTGTCACCGTGGCCCCGCCTCTTCAGGTGTTCCTCCAAATCCCTCCGGGTCCCGAACTCGCTCAGGTCGGATAGTTGGTCCCAGCCAATGGACACGACGCCGTCCTGGACCACACCGGGCCAACTTTCCCCGAGCTCGGCCCCCATGTGCATGTGCCAAGGTGTGATCTTCCCGAGATGATCTGTGAACCACTTGTTCGCCTCCTCTTCGTCCCAGAACTCCACATAGGGTTTGCGGTAGAAGTGGACTTCCTCGTCCAGCACCCGCTTCTCCAGCCGTCGGCGGATCTCCAGAAGCAGCTTGTCGAGGTCGACACCCTCGCCAACGGTGTCGGTCGGGAACCTGAGCGAATCACCGATCTGCTTCTTGTGACCACTCGACACGATCGGCTCGAATTGATCCGGGAAGATCAGGAACAGAAGAGCGTGGCGGAACATCCGATTGTCTGCGAATTCGGTGGAGTCGAGCCAGGAAGCGAATTCCCAGGGATCCTCGGACATGGCATGCTGCCGGTGCGCACCCAGCGAGAACCAGTTCAGCATCGCGACCACGAAGAAGACGTACTCCTTCCACATGAGCGTGTGGTAAGCCGTCCCCACATGGACGACGCCCGCTCCGAGTACGTCCTCTCCGAGCAGTTCGTGCTGTTCGGGGAATTCCCGCCCGGACCAACTCCAGATCCCGCGAATTTGCTGCCGCTTCGTCTCGGCCCCCACTGCCGAACGGCTCACGATCAACCGGTACATCCATGCCATTTCGGCCCACAGGCACTTGACGTCCTCCGGCCCCGGCTCGAGCTGACGTTCAAGCTTGGTCAAGAAGGACTCCGAAGTCTCGATCGGATGCTCGACGTACAGTCGTCGTAACTCCTCGAAGTTCTCGCGTGTCCACAGCGACCGCTCGGTGAACAGGGACTCTGCACCGAGCAGGCAGCGATCCCTCCAGTGCTCGGCGGCGGCGAGGATCCGCTGGGCATTTTTGAATCGGGCCAATTGTCGTCTCCGGTGAAGGGGTCCGAGTCCCGGCTGATGAGTTCTTTATAGGAAAATACGGCGTCGGACGTTCGCGGATCAACTCGGTGGGGGCTGCGCGCGATCCAGTAAATCCGAGTTGTCACAATGTCAAGCAGAGTTTACGTTTCCCGGCCCGCAGAAGCCTCTGCGACAGGAAGTTGCAAGTGGGTGGTGATCACCCGTTTCCGACTGCCACCCAATCACCCCTTGAACACCCGCTCCCGATGATACTCCAGAAACCGCCGATGCGGCCTGTAGATCTCCTGCTTCGGCACCCGCAGCCGCCCGCCGGGATTCACCAGCGACAGCACTTTGCCGGGGACCGCGTTCCTCTTGAAGAGCAGGCTGTAGTCGTCGTCGATAGAGATCAGGCCGCGGTCGAACATCCAGTGGAAGGTGGAGCTGAGCGCGACGCCGTTGCGGAGGCTGTCCAGTCCGTTGGCGTGCACGGGCCGGATGTGCGCGGCCTGGGCCTCGGCCCGCCCGCCGCCGTTGATGATCCGGAGACCGCTGACCGCGCAGGTGTTGTCGTAGGCCCGCTTGATGCCCGTGGCGAACACCCGGTCGCGAAACGGCCGCCGTGACAGTCGCTCGATGATGGGCCGGTCCGCCAGTTGCAGCAGTCCGAGATCGCGCCGGACCCCTTCGCGGATGCCGGATCGCTCGCGCTCGGCGGTTCCGGTCTCGAACCCTGCGGCCAGGATCATGCCGTACTCGGCGTCCGGCAGGGGCCTGACCGAACGCCCGAACATGCCCTTCTTCGTCGAACCGTCTTCCTTCCGGAGTCCGCTCTCGTAGAAGAAGTCGCGTTCGCGGAAGGGCACCGGACGATCGAATTCCAGGTAGTCCTGGACGTACGCGTAGTAGTGATCGGCCCGGCGCGGATCGGCATCGATGCGCACGATCCGCGCCGTCGCGAAATACGACTGGCGCCCTCCGCGGCTGGACAGGTGGGCGCTGGAGCGGCGGGGCTCGTAGTAGACGATCCAGTCGCCGAGCGCGGCCCGCGCCGCGTTCAGGTAGGTGCGCGGGAAGTGGTATCGCTCCTCGGGGAGGTCGTCGTAGGACGGATCGACCTTGGTGGTCAGGACGGCTTGGGGCATGGGCGGTGGCCCCACGGGGCAGATGTTCCGACGATCCCGGCTACCGATCTCAACGGCGCGCTCCAGAGCGACCCCTTGCCAAGGAGGCGGCGCGCGGTACTTTCGATTCCGCCACCAACCCCAAGGGTGACCACACCCGAGGTCAACTACCACTTCACCGAAGGAGTCCCTGATGCCAGGACCTCAAGTCGACCAGCTGGTCGAGCAGATCCGGAAGACGTTGCCAAGGACGCAGGATCTGGACGCCGCTGTCCGCGACGTATGCGATGGGTTCGAGGTCTTTATGCCCGGGTTCGGGGCGAGCCACTCCGATGAGATTGCCGAAGCCCGGCAAATAGTGGAACTGGATTTCGAGAACGTAGAGATCCTCCACAAGCACTCGGTGTTTCGAAAGCGGCCCAGATGGTACTTCGGCCCCAGGCCGACCCATCTCCATTGGCCTGCGTTTCGGGACTATCTCCTGAAGGGCAAGGAATGGACAGAAGATGCCGTAAAGGGCATCGACAAAGCTTCCAATGAAATCGTATCGCTTCTGGAAAACCCAGCAGAGAAGCACTTTTCCTGCCGAGGTCTTGTAGTCGGCCATGTGCAGTCCGGCAAGACAGCGAACATGACTGCGGTTATAGCGAAGGCCCTGGATGCCGGATACGACACGGTCATCGTCCTTGCCGGGCTGACGAACAAGTTGCGCTACCAGACGCAGCTGCGGCTGTCCAATGACCTGGTACTCCGGAATAGGGAGAGGCTCTTCACCTGTCGTGGTGGGTGGGGAGGATCCGAAGCTGAATCATAGGG
>JAPPGI010000175.1 GCA_028874985.1 Gemmatimonadota bacterium
ACCCTCACCGGCTTGTCGCCGCACATGCTCAAAACGCTATTTTTCGAGGCGCCCAGAAGAAGCAGTAGCGGATGCTCACACACACCACCTTGTCGCCGTGACCGCACTTGGACTCGGTTGGAGCCTGAACTGCAGCGAGCTGCAGCACCGGAATCACTAGCATGGCTGTCATCGCTGCCGCACAGACGATTCGCATCAAGACCTTCATCGGATTTCCTCCGTTCTAGGTAGATAGGTAAGGGGCAATGATATGATAAGGTTGGCATGATGACGAAGCTTCAATGTACGTGTCTGGTTCCGCTTCCGCAAGGGCCAGATGTTCTGAGCAGCTGACCAAATAGACAACGTCGATGCTCACCGCAGGATGGTGCCGGACTGGGGAGATCTCGTGCTGATTCTCGATCCACCGTGACCGCGACGCCCCCGCCCGATGAACAACCCGGATTCAATTCAATACCGAGTCACCCCCTCAATCAAGTCGTCCCGTTCCACGGTGAGCCTCTCCACCTCCTCCATCAGCTGCGTGATCCGGGCATCCCTCTTCTTAATCTCCTTCTTCAGGAAGGCGACCTCGTTTCGCAGTTCGGAGACTCTCGACCTCTCCTTCCGCTTGGCCGTCCACCGCCTCCCGGGGGTTCTTCCGCGCCTCCGCCGCAGCGGCTCTCCTAGCCTTGGCCGCCAGTGAACGGAGCGTTTCGGATCCCGTCGCCAGAGCCTTCCCATGCCCGGCCCGAATCTGCGCCTTCACCCGCTGAATCGTTCGTTTGCTCACACCCGCCCGCTCAGCTGCCGCCTCGTTCGATAAGGGTGACACCGTGTCACCCTTTTCCGTCTCCGCGGGCCGATGATCCGGCATCCAATCGGCCGCGAGCATCACGACCGCCGCCCGCTGCTCCGCCGTCATATGGCGGCGATGCGCGTTCTTCCCCAGGACGTATTCCACCAGTTCCAGTCCGTCCGGGAGAACTCGCGTCTTCGTGTCGAGCCCCAAGAGCAGGCATGCCTGATACCGATGCCACCCGTCCACGATCTCGTCGCCGACCAAGTCGACCGGCTCCAGCTGCCCCTGCTCTCGAATATCGGTGACCAGGGCCTTGAACGATTCCGCGTCCATGTCACCGCAGAGAGACGAGAGCGGGTGGCGCGTGAAACGTCGGTCGGTCATTCCGCGCTCACTGGCCGACAACCCAGTGCGTGCCCACTTCCGAAGACCGACCACCATGACCCGCGGGCGTCATCGGGCCCTCTGGTGCGCCGCATTCCGCCAGCTCTTGTCGAGGCTGCGCTCCACCAAACAAATACCGAAGCAACTCGGTTAGAGGTGCCGTGGTCTGACCCGGATCGAAGTCCCGTCCCCTGGCCATACACTGTTCATTGCCTCCTGCCCAAATAGCGGACTGGGGGGTCGATCTGAAGACCTGCCGGGCCAGTCCTCCCAAATTGGAGGGTACATGGTACGCGACTGCGCCGCAACCCACACGGCATACTCACGACCTCTCCTACTCTCCTGGTAGCTGGCGTAGTATGGATTGCGGTGCTCCGCGTACATCTCCGGGAAACGAGGGCGCCACTCCGCGTCCCCTTCACGCCCCCCCCAGGCCCCCGGAACCGTCGCTCGTTGCGCCGGAGCCCGCGACACCGTCAGTTTGGCGGGTGTGGAAGGGTCGGACGGAACCGATCCCTCAAGCGGGCGGGAGCCCAACGACAGGGCTTCCGTGGTCGTCGCGAGCGGCGACCGTCCGGCTCACGCGACACCTCAACCGGAGCACCCCACATGGCATCGGCCGACCCCCCCGCCCGCAAGGGCCTGCCGCCGGAAGCGTACGAAGTCGTCCCGGGCAGGGAGTACCGCCCCTACGTGCCGCCCGAGAAGTCCCTGGCGGAGTTCACCGTCAAGGCGGTGATCGTCGGTATCCTCATGGCGGTGGTCTTCGGGGCCGCCAACGCGTACCTGGGGCTGCGGGTGGGCCTCACCGTGAGCGCCTCGATCCCCGCCGCGGTGATGGCGGTCGCGATCTTCCGGGTGCTGCGGCGCGGCACGATCCTCGAGACCAACATGGTGCAGACGATCGGGTCGGCGGGGGAATCGGTGGCCGCCGGGGTGATCTTCACCATCCCCGCGCTCTTCATCTGGCAGCGCACCGACCCCACGATCGTGGTGGACCTGCTGCAGGTCTCGGTGATCGCCGGCTTCGGCGGGCTGCTCGGGGTCCTCTTCATGATCCCGCTCCGGCGCTACCTGATCTCGCGCGAGCACGGGAAGCTCCCCTACCCCGAGGGCACCGCCTGCGCCGAGGTGCAGGTGGCGGGCGACATGGGGGGCAGCAAGGCGAAGCTGCTCTTCTCCGGGCTCGGGCTCGGCGCGCTCTACCAGGCGCTCGCCAACCGCAACGGGCTCGGCCTGTGGAACGAGGGGCCCCACGTGCAGCTCCCCGCCAAGGCGCAGATCGGCGGCGACTTCACGCCGGAACTGCTGGGCGTGGGGTTCATCATCGGGCCGAGGATCGCGTGGATCATGTTCGGCGGAAGCGCGCTGGCGTGGCTGATCATGATCCCCGCCATCAGCCTGTGGGGCGGCGACAGCGTGGTGTATCCGGCGACGGACCCGATGTCGTCGCTCGAGTCCGGCCAGATCTGGAGCTACTACCTGCGCTACGTGGGCGCGGGCGCGGTGGGGTGCGCCGGCATCGTCACGCTCATCAAGTCGTTCCCGACGATCATCGAGTCGATCCGCCTGGGGGTCGGGCACGTTACCGGTGGAGCCGGCGGCGAGGTGCTCCGCACCCAGCGCGACCTGCCCATGAAGCTGGTGATGGGGCTGGCGGTGCTGATGGCGGTGGCGCTCTGGCTGTGGCCGGGCGTGCCGGTGAACTTTCTGGGGGCGATCCTGATCGTGATCTTCAGCTTCTTCTTCGTGACGGTGTCGAGCCGGATCGTGGGGTTGATCGGCTCGTCGTCGAACCCGGTGTCGGGGATGACGATCGCGGCGCTGCTCCTCACCTCGCTGATCTGGGTGGCGCTGGGGCTGAACGACGGCGGCGCCGGGGCCAAGGTGGCGGTGCTGGCGGTGGGCGCGGTGGTGTGCATCTCGGCGGCCGCGGCGGGCGACACCTCGCAGGACCTCAAGACGGGGTTTCTGGTGGGGGCGACCCCGGCGCGAATGCAGGTGGGAGAGATGCTCGGCGTGCTCGCCTGCGCGGTGACGATCGGCGGCGTGCTCATCGTGCTGAACGAGTCGTACGGGATCGGCACGGTGGACGGCCTCGCGGCGCCCCAGGCCACGCTCATGAGCCTGGTGATCGACGGGGTGCTGAACGCGTCGCTCCCGTGGGCCTTCGTGTTCATCGGGATCGGGCTCGCGCTGGTGGTCGAGTTCGTCTTCAAGCTGCCGTCGCTGGCCTTCGCGGTGGGCGTCTACCTGCCGGTGTCGCTGATGACCCCGATCCTGGTGGGCGGCCTGATGCGCAGGGCGCTGACCCGCAGGTACGAGCACGCGGGCGAGACCGGGGACGGCGTGAGCGTGCTGGCCGAGAAGCGCGAGCGGGGCGTGCTCTACGCCTCGGGGCTGATCGCGGGGGCGGCGCTCGTGGGCGTGCTGATCGGTGGCGCCATCTACGCGATGACGTACTTCACGGGTGATCCGGAGAGCGCGTCGGTGTGGCAGGTCGGCCGCGATTGGGTGGAGAGCGTGCCATATCTGCCGTCGGTCGTGGGCGCCCTGGCCTTCGCCGGACTCTGCCTGATGCTCTGGCGGGCGGCGACGCGGGAGTCGGAGGCATGAGGCCCGGGGCTGAGCGTAGGCGCGCGCGGGCGGCCGGCTGGGTCCTGGCGTGTGTCCTCCTCCACGCCGGGTGCGCGGAGGACATGCCGGACACGATCGGCCGCGAGACCTTCATCGAGACCTACGTCGCGCTCCGTGTCGCGGAACTGACGGATCAGGGAGACGAGATGATCTCGGCGGAGACCCGCGAGCGCGTACTGCGGGAGCAGGGCGTGACCGAGGAGGAGCTGATCGGCTTCGCGGATGTCCACGGCGGGGACTTGGACTTCATGAAGGAGTTGTGGAAGGAGGTCGGGAAGCGGATGGAGGCGTTGCGCGACCCGCCCGACACGACGGGGACGGGAGAAGGGGCTGGCGGGGACCCGGCGGCCTCCCCTCCCAACCCCTGGCGGCCCTAAAAACCTAAACTAAGCCCTACTCCCACTCGATCGTGGCCGGAGGCTTCGAGCTGATGTCGTAGGTCACCCGGTTGACACCCGCCACCTCGTTGATGATGCGGGTGGAGACGCGGGCCAGGAATCCGGGCTCGAAGGGGTACCAGTCGGCGGTCATTCCGTCGCGCGAGGTGACGGCGCGCAGCGCGACCACGTTCTCGTAGGTGCGGCCGTCACCCATGACCCCCACGGCCCGCACCGGGAGGAGCACCGCGAAGGCCTGCCAGATGTCGTCGTAGAGGCCGGCGGCTTCGATCTCCTCCAGGTAGATGGCGTCGGTGAGGCGCAGTATGCGGAGACGCTCCCCGGTGACCGGGCCCAGGACGCGGATGGCGAGGCCCGGACCAGGAAAGGGGTGGCGGCGGATGAAGGCGCGGTCGAGGCCGAGGGTCTCGCCGACCCGCCGAACCTCGTCCTTGAAGAGCTCGCGCAGGGGCTCGACGAGTTCGAAGGACATGTCCTCGGGGAGGCCGCCCACGTTGTGGTGCGTCTTGATCGTCGCGGAAGGGCCCCGCACCGAGTGGGACTCGATGACGTCCGGGTAGAGGGTTCCCTGCACCAGGAAGCGGGCGTCCGTGCCGAGCTCGCGGGTGGTGCGCTCGAAGACGCGGATGAATGTCTCGCCGATGATCCTGCGCTTGCGCTCCGGGTCGGCGACGCCTTCGAGCGGGCCAAGGAACTCGGCGGCCGCCTCCGCCACCACCAGCCGGATGCCCATGTGCTCGCGGAAGGTGCGCTCCACGCTCTCGCGCTCGTTCATGCGCATGAGGCCGGTGTCCACGAACACGCAGGTGAGCCGGTCGCCGACGGCCCGGTGCACCAGGGCCGCCGCCACCGACGAGTCCACGCCGCCGGAGAGTCCGCAGATGACCTGCGCATCGCCCACCCGGGCGCGGATGCGTTCCACCGATTCTGACACGAAGGCCCCGGGGGTCCAGTCGGCCCTGCAGCCGCAGATGCGGAAGAGGAAGTTGTCGACGATCTCCCGGCCGCGCGGGGTGTGGGCGACCTCGGGGTGGAACTGGACGCCGTAGAGGGGCCGCGAACGGGCGCGGAAGGCGGCGACGGGAAGGTCGGCGGTGGCGGCGAGGGTGACGAAGCCGGGGGGCGGCTCGTCGACGTGGTCGCCGTGGGAGCACCAGACCGTGACGTCGTCGCTCGCGTCGAAGCCGTGGAAGAGGTCGGGGGCGGCGCCATGTCCGTCCGCGCGGGACGCGGCGACGCGCAGGGTGGCGCGGCCGTACTCGCGCCTGCCGGGGAGCACCGCGCCGCCTTCGTGCCGGGCGATGAGCTGCATGCCGTAGCAGATGCCGAGGACGGGGACGCCGAGGTCGAGGAGAGCGGGGTCGAGGCCGGGGCCGGACTTGTCGTAGACGGAGGAAGGGCCGCCGGAGAGGACGATGCCGGCGGGTCCCCAGGCGCGGACCCAGTCGGGCGAGCGGCCGGGGGGGTGGATCTCGCAGTACACGCCGGCCTCACGGATGCGCCGGGCGATGAGCTGCGTGAACTGGGAGCCGTAGTCGACGAGGAGGATGCGGTCGTGGGCGGCGGGGGTGGGAGGGGGTCCGGTGGCCATCAGTACGCCCGTGCCCACACCACCTCCATCCGGGCCTTGCCGCCGCCCACGCAGCGCTCCGGCGCCGCGGCCGAGCGGAATTCCTCGCCGGGGATCACCCGGATGGTGGCCCTGGTGGCCTCCTTTACCCGTTCCTCGACGGCCGGGTCGCCCGACCAGCCGGAATGCACGAAGCCGGCGCCACCGTCCAGAAGTGCGCCCAGTTCCTCGATGGACGATACCTCACCTCGATGGGTGCCCGCTTCGCGCCGGGCTCGGGCCGCTTCGAGGAGCCGGCCCTGCAGCGCCTCGAGCCGCGCCGGCATCCCGGCCACCGCCCGCCCCTCCCCCACCCCCTCCTTGCGCTCCTCGCCCGGGGCGGTCACGCGCCGCACCACCACGACCTCGCCGCGGGCCACGTCGCGCGGGCCTATCTCCACCCGCACCGGCACGCCCTTGCGCTCCCACTCGAAGAACTTCGCGCCCGGCGACAGGTGGCGGCGCGTGTCGGCCTCCACCCGCACTCCGGCGTCGCCCAGCCCCCCCACCACCCGCTCCGCCGCCTCGCGCACCGCGGCCCACTGCTCGTCGCTCCGTCCGATCGGCACCACGATCACCTGCGTGGGAGCCAGCCTGGGCGGCACCACCACGCCCACGTCGTCCCCGTGGGTCATCACCAGTCCCCCGACCAGGCGCGTCGAGACGCCCCACGACGTGTTCCAGGCGTACTCCTCGCGCCCCTGCTCGCTCTGGAAGGTGAGGCCGAACTGGCGCGCGAAGTTCTGGCCCAGCATGTGCGAGGTGCCGGCCTGCAGCGCCCTGCCGTCCTGCATGAGCGCCTCGCAGGCGTAGCTGCGGACGGCGCCCGCGAACTTCTCCGACTCGGACTTGGCGCCGGTGAGCGGAGGCATCCCCATCCAGTCCTCCATGAAGCTCCGGTAGACTCCCAGCATGCGGAGCGCCTCCTCGTCGGCCTCGGCCTCGGTGGCGTGGGCGGTGTGCCCCTCCTGCCAGAGGAACTCGGCGGTCCTGAGAAACAGCCGCGTCCGCAGCTCCCAGCGCATGACGTTGGCCCACTGGTTGAGCAGGATCGGCAGATCGCGGTAGCTCTGCACCCACTTCGCGTACATGGAATAGATGATCGTCTCGGAAGTGGGACGGATCACGTAGGGTTCCTCCAGGTCCTTCCCGCCCGCGTGGGTCACCACCGCCAGCTCGGGCTTGAAGCCCTCGACGTGCTCCTTCTCGCGCTCGATGAAGCTCATGGGGATGAGGAGCGGGAAGTAGGCGTTGCTGTGGCCGGTGGCCTTGAACATGTCGTCCAGCGCGCGCTGCATGTTCTCCCAGATGCCGTAGCCCCATGGGCGAATGACCATGCTGCCCCGCACCGGGGAGTAGTCCGCCAGCTCGGCCTGTTGCACCGCCTCGTTGTACCAGGCGCTGAAGTCCTCCGACCTGGGGGTGAGTCCCTTCCTTCGCGCCGGGCCGGTCATCGGCCGGCGTCCCCGGGGGAGCTGCCGTCCGGTGTCTCCCCGGTCTTCCCCGCCGTCCGCCGCCTGAGCCTCTCGATTCCCAGCGCGACTACGGCCGGAATGATGAAGAGAGCAAGGGAGGCCGTCATCCAGGTGGCTCTAAACGGCAGGTCGAAGGCCTTCGCACCCAGCAGCGCCGCCAGCCATCCCCCCCCGAGCGCGGCGACCGCGGCTGCGCCCAGGAGGACCAGCTCCAGGACGTTGAGGCGCCGCATGGCCCGGTTCAGGTTGGCCCGGACCTCGCGCACGTCGGCGGACTCGGGCCGGCCGCCCGGGTGCCCGGCCGTCATCGGCCGGCCTCCGCCCGGTCAAGCAGTGATGCGAGCGGCCGCGTCTCCTGCCTGCCGGACTCCAGATCGCGCACCGTGGCCGACCCGTTGGCCGCCTCTTCGGGCCCGATGATGACGGCCCGGCCCGCTCTGGCCCGGCTCGCGGCCCGCAGTTGTTTGCCAACCCCCTGGGGCCTGAGCGAATACATGACCGAATGTCCCGCCTCCCTCAATCGGTGGCTCAGCTCCAGGCCCGGGGCACGCTGCTCCGCTCCGACCCAGACCACGAAGACGTCGCACGACGTTTCCGTGTCCGGGACCAGTGCGCGGTCCCGCAGAAGTTCACCCAGGACGACGTCACCCATGCCGAAGCCGACCGCCGGGAGCGGCTCGCCGCCGACCAGTTCCAGCAGGCGGTCGTAGCGTCCGCCGCCGCAGATCGCCCGCAGCCGGCCGGCCCGGTCGAAGAGTTCGAATACGATTCCGGTGTAGTAGGCGAGGCCGCGCACCACGGTGAAGTCGAACCGCACGTAGGGGCCGAGGCCCATCGCCTCGAGGATCGACCGGTGTTCGTCCAGACGGCGCATGGCGCCCCGGACCGCGGCGTCGTCCCCGAAGAGCTCCGCCAGGTGTGCGCGCGAACCGTCGGCAAGGAGTTCGGCCAGCCTCGCCACGGCCGCCGGGGACAGGCCCAGGGCCTCCAGACCGGCCCGGGTGCGGTCCGGCCCGGCGCGGCCCGCCTTGTCGATCACGGCCAGGCACCCGGCATGCCGCCCGGCGGCGACTCCGGCGGCATCGAGCACCGCCGTCACCAGCCGGCGGTCGTTCACGCGCGCCACGAAGTCGTTGTGGTCCAGACCGAGACCGCGCACCGCGTCGATCGCCACCGCCAGGACTTCCGCGTCGGCCGCCACCCCGGCCTCGCCGACGATGTCGACGTTGAGCTGGAAGTGCTCCCTCAGCCGGCCCCGCTGGCTGCGCTCGTAGCGGAAGAGCTGGGGAAGCGAAAACCAGCGGATGGGCTTGGGCATCCCGCGGCTCCGCTCCGCCAGCATGCGGGCGAGCGTGGGAGTCATCTCGGGCCGCAGGGCGACGTCGCGGCCCCCCTTGTCCCGGAAGGCGTAGAGCTGCCCGACGATCTCCTCGCCGCTCTTCTCGACGTACAGCCCGAGCGGCTCGAGGGGCGGGCCGTCGTACTCCCTGAAACCGTAGCCGCGCGCAACCCGGCGCCAGGCGGCGAAGATGTGGTTGCGGACCGCGAGGTCCCCGGGCGCGAAGTCGCGGAAACCGGGGAGCCGGGCGAAGGAGTTGGCTGCGGGCATGGTAGCGAATGTAACCGGTTCTACGCACTTGCGGGCAGGACTGCGCCCGCTCTCCGGTGGTGCTCCGCGCG
>JAPPGI010000203.1 GCA_028874985.1 Gemmatimonadota bacterium
CGTCCTCGCAGTGGCGTGTGCAGCTGGGGTTGCGGATGCGGATGGGGCGTTAGGTCCCCCCCAGTGACAGATCCCCGGACAGATACTACCTTGAATCTGTCACGCAATCTGTCACAAGCGGATGGAGAAGAGGCCACCACCCATGGAACCGCCATCGACCGACCTGCGCTACCGCCGCCACTGGGGCATCTCCTCGCGGACGCGGAACCGGCTCGGCCAGTGCGGCGCCCTGGTTTCGGCCATCCGGCAGACTCCGGTACGCCCCGAAGACCACCGCCGCCTACTCGACACCGCCCTGGCCCGGGGCGCCATGGCCACGACCGCCATCGAAGGCGGCCCCCTTGACGAGCACGAGATCGGGAGGCTGATGGCCGGACGGCGGCTTCCCGTGAGCCGCGAATACCACGAAACCGAGGTCATGAACGTGGTGCGGGCGGCGCGCACCCTACTGGGCGAGCTCGAGGCCGGAACGCCCCCGCCCGTCGACGCCAACCTCCTGCTGCGCGTACACCGGATGATCGGCGAGGACCTGGGCGAGAGGCTGGACGCGGAGCCCGGCCGGTTTCGTTCCGAAGGGCAGGCCGCGCCCTACACGGTGCCCAGGGCCGACGATGTTCCCGGTCTCGTCGAAGGAGTCCTCGACTGGCTCAGCCGCGAGTTCCCGCGCTCCGGACCCGGCGGGGATTTCGGACAGGCGATCGTGCGGGCCCTGGTGACCCATGTGTACATGCTCTGGATCCGCCCATTCGGCGACGGAAACGGCCGCACGGCGAGGCTGCTGGAGGCGTACGTCCTGGCGGCCGCGGGCAACCCGGCCATCGCCGCGCACCTGCTTGCCGACCACTACAACGAAACCCGCCGCGAGTACTTCCGCCAACTCGAGGGCGCCACGCGCGACCGGTCGCTCACCTCGTTCATAAGCTACGCGGTGGAGGGGCTGCGCGACGGCCTGCGGGATCTCCACGTCGCGGTCGCAACCTCGAACTTCCGGGTCGCGTGGCGCGATTTCGTGGCGGCGCGACTGGCCGGCAGCGGTCTCCGCAAGAGGTCTGTCCTGGAGCGGCGCAGCGAACTCGTGCTCGCGATGCCGCTGGAAGGGGCTTTCGACATCGAGGAAGTGGCGCTCCTCGACGCCGAGGTGGCCCACACCTACGGCGGGCTTTCGCGGCGGACGCTCCGGCGCGACCTGTTGTTCCTGGTCGAAACGGGGTTGCTGGCCAGCGCGAATGACCGGTTTTCGGCCAACACCGCGCTGCTGCGGCCGGGGTGAGTCGGGACGGTCACTCCCGACCACCTTCCGGCCGCGGGAAGAACTGGTCCACCAGGATCGGGTTCCCGTCGGGGTCCACGAGCACTATGCTCGCCGGTCCGGTACCGTCCGGGTCCGTATCGGTGGCCATCTCGATCCCGTCCGCGACCAGCGAGGCGCGGATGTCCCTCACGTCCGTGAAGTCCTGGACCCGTGCGGTGTCCTGCGCCAGCCCGGGGTTGAAGGTCAGGATGTTGCGCTCGAAGAGCCCCTGAAAGAGGCCGATGATGGTGGTCCCGTTGATCATCATGAGGTACTTCTCGCCGTCGCCACCGGTCACGGTGAAGCCGAGCCTCTCGTAGAACGCGCGGGAGGTGGCCAGGTCCTTGACGGCGAGGCTGATCGAGAAGGCGCCGAGGTTCATCGTGGTGCCGGGGGTTGAGGGGGTGGTTGCCGGGTGAGTACGTTGGTGCTACGAAACTAACCGGTCACGCGGGCAGGGAGAGTCATCCGGACCTGACATGCCACCGCCACCCCGCCGCACCCTCGCCATCGACTACGGCACCCGCCGTATCGGCCTGGCCCTCAGCGACGCCACGGGCACCCTCGCCACACCCCTCACCACCCTGACCCGGCGCGCGGGCAAGCGCCCCCCCATCGCGCGAATACTGGGACTCGCACGGCGCCACCGCGTGGGTCGCTTCGTGGTTGGGCTTCCCCTTGACCCGGACGGGGGCGAGAATTCATGGACCGACGAGGTTCGCGACTTCGGCAGGCGGCTGGGAGACCGGAGCGGCCTGCCCGTCCACTACGTCGACGAGGAGTATTCGTCGGCGGAGGCCGAGGCCAGGATCCGTTCCATCGGCTTGCCCAGAAAGCGAAAGGAAGACAAGGCGAGGATCGATGCCGCAGCCGCCGCGATCATCCTCCAGGACTGGCTCGACGCCCGTTCCCTGGACGCACCACCGCCTGTGGACGAGCGCCGGTAGCAGGCAGTCCGTCGGCACGGGCCTCGGAGTTCTCACGGCCGCCTTGATCATCGTCGCCGTACATGGCCGCATCCCCGCGCCGCCGACGGGGGAGGTGACGTTCCGGATTCCGTCCGGCACCACCTTTCAGGCCGTCGTGGACACGCTGGCCAACCGCGAGGTCATCGCCCGGCCGGTCCTCTTCAAGATCTACGGGCGCCTGCGGCTAATGGACCGCTCGGTCAAGGCGGGCACCTACCGGCTCCCGCGCGGGGCCCGCTTCGGCGAAGTGCACGCCGTCCTGGTCGAGGGGCGCGTGGTCACCTTCCCGGTCACCATCCCCGAGGGGCTCACGATCAGGGAAATGGCCGGGCGGATAGCAGCCGCCGCGGGATCGGATTCCGTCGCCGTGGTGCAGGCGCTGAAAGGCGACGCCCTGCACCTCCGCTGGGAAGTCCCCGGCCCGGGTCTCGAGGGGTACCTCTTTCCGGACACCTACCGGTTCGCGGAAGGGGTGGGTACGGAGCGGGTCGTGGCGGCCATGATCGCGCGATACCACGACCACTGGACGCCCGAGCGGCGCGAGCGTCTGGCGGCGTCGGGAATGTCGGAGCGCGAGGTGGTGACACTCGCGTCGATCATCCAGGCCGAGGCCGTACACACCTGGGAAATGCGCACGATTTCCAGCGTATTCCACAACCGGCTCCGCATCGGGATGCGTCTGCAAGCCGATCCCACCGTCCACTACGCGCTGGGAGGCCGCCGCCGCCGCACGCTCTTCGCCGCCATAGACTCCGTCGCGGACCACCCCTACAACACCTACACCCAGCCGGGGCTTCCGCCCGGACCGATCTGCGCCCCCGGTGCCAAGGCGCTGGACGCCGCCCTCGGCCCGGAAGACACCGACTACCTGTACTTCGTCGCGGGAAGCGACTACCAGCACATCTTTTCGCGTTCCCTCGACGAGCACAACGCCGCAATCCGGAGGGTCCGCGCCGACTCCAACGGTGGATAGCCCCCACTTTGCACGCACCCGGAAGCCGATGAGCGACTCCACCCGTCCCCGTCGCGACCTCGCCGAGCGACTCCGCGTGATCGTCATCACCGACCGGATCCTGGCACGTCCCCGAGAGGTCGGCGATGTCGTCGACGCCGCGCTGAGCGCGGGGGCCCCGGCGGTTCAGTTGCGTGAAAAGGCGCTTCCACCCCGCGATGTCCTGCATCTGGCGCGCCGGCTCCGTGCCGCGACACGGGCTGCGCAGGCACTGTTTCTTGTGAACGACAGGCTCGATCTTGCACTGGCGATCGGCGCCGACGGCGTCCATCTCGGTCCGGATGACCTGCCGGTGGACGCCGCCCGCCGGACCGCGCCGCCCGGCTTTCTGATCGGCTACTCGGCGGACACACCCTCGACCGCGCGGGCCGCAATCGCCGCCGACGCCGACTACATCGGCTGCGGCACGGTCTTTCCGACATCGACGAAGAAGGACGCCGGATCGGTTATCGGCCCGGAAGGGCTTGCAGCGGTCGTCGCTGCCGTCGAGGCACCGGTCGTCGCCATCGGGGGCATCACCCCCGCCCGTGCCCCCGAGGTCTTCCGCGCGGGAGCGGCCGGCTGCGCCGTCGTCAGCGCCGTGATGGCGGCCCCGGACCCGGCCCGCGCCGTTCGCGAACTCCTGCAAGCCCGTACCGGCGACGCCCGATAGCGCCGATCCGGCGGGACACCCGGAGGCACATCGCAAGGCGAACGGCCCGAAGAAGGGGCGGGGTCGCCCAACACACGAGGCCGATTTGTCCACGCGGGAGACAGCCGGCCGGGCCAAGACCGGCAAATGGGATGGCCCCATATATACGAAAGACGCCCCGCCCGGCACATCGTACACCGGACGGGGCGTCGAGGAATCGGCTGGCGGCGACGTACTCTCCCACCGGGTCGCCCCAGCAGTACCATCCGCGCGGCAGGACTTAACTTCCGAGTTCGGGATGGGATCGGGTGTGACCCCTGCGCTCTGGCCACCAGCCAAATCGAAAAGGGCAGAAGGAAGTCCAGTGCCTTGAAACGTGCCGGAAATGCGGAGGAGGATGGCTGGTCAAGCCTCTCGGGCCATTAGTACGGCTCAGCTGCACGTGTCACCACGCTTCCACTTGCCGCCTATCAACGTGCTAGTCTCGCACGGCCCTTCGGGGACCCCGAAGGATCCTGGGAGTACTCATCTTGGGGGGGGCTTCCCACTTAGATGCTTTCAGCGGTTATCCCTTCCCGACGTCGCTACCCGGCGATGCCCCTGGCGGAACAGCCGGTACACGAGTGGTCAGTCCACTCCGGTCCTCTCGTACTAGGAGCAGCTCCCCTCAATACTCCAACGCCCACGACGGATACAGACCGAACTGTCTCACGACGTTCTAAACCCAGCTCATGTACCGCTTTAACGGGCGAACAGCCCGACCCTTGGGACCTTCTCCGGCCCCAGGATGCGATGAGCCGACATCGAGGTGCCAAACCGCCCCGTCTATGTGAACTCTCGGGGGCGATAAGCCTGTTATCCCCGGCGTACCTTTTATCCGTTGAGCGACGGCCCTTCCATTCGGAACCGCCGGATCACTAAGGCCAACTTTCGTTCCTGCTCGACCCGTCGGTCTCGCAGTCAAGCTCCCTTATGCCTTTACACTCTTCGCGCGATTGCCGACCGCGCTGAGGGAACCTTTGCGCGCCTCCGTTACTGTTTGGGAGGCGACCGCCCCAGTCAAACTACCCACCTGCCACTGTTCCCGAGGAGGATTCACTCCCCTGGGTTAGAGCCTCAACATTGTAAGGGTGGTATTTCACCAACGACTCCCCGTCCCCTGGCGAGAACGGTTCACAGTCTCCCACCTATCCTACACATGCAAAGCCAAGACCCAATGACAGATTGCAGTAAAGGTGCACGGGGTCTTTTTGTCCTGTCGCGGGTAATCGGTATCCTCACCGATACTCCAATTTCGCCGAGCTCGCGGAGGAGACAGCGCCCAAGTCGTTACGCCATTCGTGCAGGTCGGAACTTACCCGACAAGGAATTTCGCTACCTTAGGACCGTTATAGTTACGGCCGCCGTTTACCGGGGCTTCAGTTCAGAGCTTCGGGTTGCCCCTAACCCCTTCCTTTTACCTTCCGGCACCGGGCAGGCGTCAGTGCCTATACGTCGTCTTGACCGACTTTGCAGACACCTGTGTTTTTAATAAACAGTCGCTTGGGCCGATTCTCTGCGGCCTGTTTCGGCTCCCCACGCGTCATGGTTCACCTACCGCAGGCTCCCCTTCTCCCGAAGTTACGGGGACATTTTGCCGAGTTCCTTCTCCGCGGATCACTCGAGCACCTTAGGCTACTCGCCTCGCCTACGTGTGTCCGTTTACGGTACGGTCGACCAGGCACCTCCCATGCGAGGCTTTTCTCGGCGGCATGATTACGGACCCTTTGCGGGGAATGACTTCCCCTTCGGCATCGGCGCTCGGCTAAAGAGGTCTTTTATCCCCTCTCATCGCCTACCACCTTACATCGGATATTCCACCACCCGACGGTCCTGTCACTCCCGCGTCCCCCCTCATGGTCGAACGCTACCTGGACGGTACAGGAATATTAACCTGTTTCCCATCGCCTACGCCCTTCGGCCTCGGCTTAGGGACCGACTAACCCGGAGCGGATAAGCCTGGCTCCGGAACCCTTAGGCTTTCGGTGACAGAGATTCTCACTCTGTTTATCGCGTACTCATTCCGGCATACTCTCTTCCCTGCTCTCCACGGATGCCCTTCCGGGTCCGCTTCCCTGACCAGGGAATGCTCCCCTACCATGACTTGCGTCATCCGTAGCTTCGGCGCCATGCTTGAGTCCCGACCATTATCGGCGCGGATCCACTTGACTAGTGAGCTATTACGCACTCTTTAAAGGAATTGCTGCTTCTAAGCCAACCTCCTAGCTGTCTGAGCACATCCACATCCTTTCTCACTTAGCACGGACTTGGGGGCCTTAGCTGACGGTCTGGGATCTTTCCCTCTCGCGAACGGACATTATCGCCCGCTCACTGACTCCCAGGATACATCTGTGAGGCATTCGGAGTTTGGTTGGGTTCGGTAACCTGGTAAGGCCCCTAGCGCATCCAGTGCTCTACCTCCTCCAGACAATTACCTGAGGCTATACCTAAATATATTTCGGGGAGAACCAGCTATCTCCGAGCTTGATTGGCCTTTCACCCCTATCCACAGCTCATCCGAGCAGTTTTCAACCCACAACGGTTCGGGCCTCCACCAGGTGTTACCCCGGCTTCACCCTGGCCATGGATAGATCGCTTCGGTTTCGGGTCTACCCCCACGCACTCGACGCCCTGTTCAGACTCGCTTTCGCTTCGGCTCCGGACCAGAGGCCCTTAACCTCGCGCATGAGGAGTAACTCGCCGGATCATAATGCAAAAGGCACGCCGTCACCCGTCCCCGGGAATCCGAAGATCCGGGTCGGGCTCCGACCGCTTGTATGCACACGGTTTCAGGGTCTATTTCACTCGCCGTCAGGCGTTCTTTTCACCTTTCCCTCACGGTACTCTTCACTATCGGTCACAGACTCGTATTTAGCCTTGGAAGATGGTCCTCCCGGATTCAGCCAGGGTTCCACGTGTCCCGGCCTACTCGGGGTCCGCATCGGCTCGTCTACTCGCATTTCGCATACGGGACTCTCACCCTCTGCGGTCGTACGTTCCAGTACCGTTCCGCTATGCTTCGACTCGCCTCCCACGCGGCCCCACAACCCCCGGTTGAGTCTCCCCACCCGGGTTTGGGCTCTTCCCGTTTCGCTCGCCGCTACTCTGGGAATCTCGATTGATTTCTTTTCCTCCAGGTACTTAGATGTTTCAGTTCCCTGGGTTGGCTCCCCGAAGGGTGACGGGATCGCTCCCGCCGGGTTCCCCCATTCGGACACCCCCGGATCCAAGCTTGCTTGCAGCTCCCCGAGGCTTTTCGCAGCTTGCCACGTCCTTCATCGCCGGTCTGTGCCAAGGCATCCACCGTGCGCACTTACTCGCTTGACCAGCCCTCTTCCGTCGGCCGGGCGCGGATGGCCGTGATTCCTCCATCCGTGTCCGGCGCAGTCGTTCGGACCGGCCCATCACCGTCTCGCCTTTCCAACACGTACGCTCCGCCGACCGCGGGTGGCGGGATCCCGGACGGGATCGCCGGCCGATCGCGGAAGGCCGGAGCGACCTAAGGCACTTTCCTTCCTTCTACCCTGGTTTTCAAGAAGCGACGTGTCCGCTGCGCCCAGGCCCGGGGCCTGAGGGTTCCCAAGGGGGAACTCGGGTGGGATGGGCGTGAAGCGGACAGCTATGGAGGGTAACGGGGGTGGAGGGGGAAGTCAATGGTCGGTCGGCACGGCGTCCGTCCACAGCGGGACGGGCGAGGAAGACGATGAAGGTCTGGCGGCGGTACACCTGGCCGCCGCCGAACCACGACACCTCGCTCTCGTGGCGCCATTTCCGGTGACCGGACCCGAGCGTATCGATTCTCCAGTCCCGTCGAGCAGCCGCCGTACGAAGGCAGGCCGAGGCTCCCTGGGCGAGGGACGGGTGACGACGGGGCCCGACCGTAGCGGATGACCTGGTAACGGTCGAGGGGTGCAACCCAGACATTCAGCGTCATCGTTCGATCTCCCAATGACGCGCCGTAGACCGAGGTTGTTCCATACTGCTTCCGCCCGGGGTCGCTCGCCATTTGGCTGCTCGGCGACCCCGATGCTTGCCCGAATAGTCCCAGCGCGAGAATCTGGACTGTCGTGACTCCGGCCTCGGTGCGTAGCGGGGCCTGGACTGCGATGCCGCTCTTCACCTGGGGCAGGCGATCCGATCGTCGATCTCCACGACTCCCTGGCCGCCTCCGGGCATGGGGACCAGTGCCAACGGGACCGCGGCGGCGAGCCTTGTGACCGTCCGTTGCCACCGACCACTGGTCATGCCCTTGCTTCCACTCGGCAGGGGGCGCCACCGCGGGGACGATCGTAAGGTCATGCTCAATTCCACGGTCCTATTCCCGCCGAAGCTTCAAGGGTTTGATGGTGCAATCGACATCGCCGAGGGCGTCCGGACGGAACGAGTATATGAACACGTCGTCACCGGGGGTCCTGACCAATTTAACGAACTCATCAAACTCGCGGCGTGCAACCAGTTCCCCCGCCACGGGATCAAGTACCTCGACAGTGGTGTGCAAGAACTGACTCAGGTCCCGGTATTGATCAATGGGTCTTTCCACGCCAGGTGGTGGATCAGGAATGGGCGTAAACGACGCCGGGGCTCGCTGAACTTCCACCCAGAGTAGTCCGTCCCCGTCCTGGTGGATGCCTGACACCATCGGCTCCGTGGGTGCCCTGAGCGGGGCTCCGCGTGACCTGAACGTATACGGCACAAACCATTTCGAGATCCGTTCGATGCGAGTCTTCTCTGCTCCGTCAAGCCCGTAGCGGGAGATGCGGTAGCGGTTTCGATGTGCACTCCAGATGTCCGTGTGATCGTTTGCTCTCCCCAGGACGCGTCGCAGATCCGACCTGACACCGTACACGTTTTCTGGGTTCTTCCCCTTTTCTGGTGGGTAGCAGGTCATGCGCGTAGGCCATCGG